>CAZYGK010000117.1:0-10103 GCA_964647355.1 uncultured Flavobacteriaceae bacterium
CGGCCTTGTCCACGTTCGTCACGCGGGCATCGACCTTTTCGCCGACCGAGAAGCGTTCAGGACGCTGCTCGGCGCGGTCGCGCGAGAGCTCGTTCTTGCGGATGAACGCTTTGAGCTCGCCGACCGTGACTTCGAGGCCGCCGTCGGTGATTTCGGCTACCGTGCAGGTGACGACGTCGCCCTTCTTCACGGGTCCCAGGCTTTCCATCGGATCGCCGGAGACCTGCTTGATGCCGAGGGCAATGCGTTCCTTGTCGGTGTCGATGTCGAGCACGATGGCTTTGACCATCTCGCCCTTCTTGTACTTCTTGATCGCCTCTTCGCCCGGCTCGTTCCAGTCGAGATCGGAGAGGTGGGCCATGCCGTCGATATCGCCGTCGAGGCCGATGAACAGACCGAATTCGGTGATGTTCTTGATCTCGCCTTCGATTTGGCTGCCGACCGGATGCTTGTCGGAGAACGACGACCACGGGTTGTCCATGGTCTGCTTCAGGCCGAGCGAGATGCGGCGCTTCGAACTATCGACCTCGAGCACCATCACTTCGACTTCTTGGCTGGTCGCGATGATCTTGCCCGGGTGGACGTTCTTCTTCACCCACGACATTTCGCTGACGTGGACGAGGCCTTCGACGCCCGGCTCCAATTCGACAAACGCGCCGTAGTCGGTGATGTTCGTGACGCGGCCCTTGAACTTGGCCTGGACCGGGTATTTCGCGGCGACGCCTTCCCACGGATCGGCCTCGAGCTGCTTCATGCCCAAGGAGATGCGCTGCGTGTCCGGGTTCACTTTGATGACCTGGACCTTCACGTTCGCGCCGATCGAGAGCACTTCGCTCGGGTGATTGACGCGGCGCCAGGCGATGTCCGTCACGTGCAACAGACCGTCGACGCCGCCCAGATCCACGAACGCACCGTAGTCGGTGATGTTCTTGACCACGCCGTCGATGACTTGGCCTTCCTTGAGGTTGGCGACGAGTTCGTTGCGCTGTTCCGCACGGCTCTCTTCCAGGACCGCACGGCGCGAGACAACGATGTTGCCGCGGCGCTTGTCCATTTTGAGGATGTGGAACGGTTCCGGCTTGTTCATCAGCGGGCCGGCATCGCGCACGGGGCGGATGTCGACTTGGCTGCCCGGCAAGAACGCGACGGCGCCGTCGAGGTCGACGGTGAAGCCGCCTTTGACGCGGCCGAAGATAACGCCGGTCACGCGCTGCTTGTCTTCGAACGCGCGCTCGAGCTTCGTCCAGCTTTCTTCGCGGCGAGCCTTGTCGCGCGAGAGGATCGCTTCGCCCATCGCGTTTTCAACGCGATCGAGGAAGACTTCGACGCTGTCGCCGATGGCGATCTTCGGCGCTTGGCCGGCGAGGGCGAATTCCTTGAGGGCGATCTTGCCTTCGGTCTTTAGACCGACGTCGATGATCGCGTATTCTTTCTCGATCCCGATCACTTTGCCGGTGACGACGTTGCCTTCTTCGAGGCCGTTCGTCTGGAAGCTCTCCTCAAGGAGAGCGGCGAAGTCTTCGCGGGAGGGTGTGTAGGATGCTTGGGGCGCGGGGTTACGCGCGGCTGTACGAGCCATTACGTTCTTTCAGGCATGTGCCGACCGGATTCATCCGGCGGACTTGATCACGCTCCCGATGGGTGGGAACGACGACCCGGTTGTCAGAAAACAAAAAAGCGCTTCAGCGGCTTTGAAGCCCTGAAAGCGCGTGCGCACCCCATCACGTGGCGCTAAGGCCCGCACGGACGATTTCCAAAGCCCGCGCGACGGCCGCTTCTATATCCAAATGGGTGGTGTCCAGCAAGGTTGCGTCGCCGGCTTGGCGCAGGGGTGCGACAGTCCGGCCCGAGTCCCGGGCGTCGCGGGTATGAATGTCGCTTAACACCTGCTCTTCAGTACGGGTGGAGCCTTGGTTTTTCAGCTCCAAATAGCGGCGGTGGGCGCGGGTTTCCGCGGCCGCGGTAACAAAGAGCTTCACGGTCGCATCCGGGCAAATGACGGTGCCGATGTCGCGGCCGTCTAGGACGGCTCCTTTGCCGCCGGGCGGGTGGGCCGCGAAGTTGCGCTGAAAGTCCAGCAGGGCGTCGCGAACGGCTTGGATCGCGGCGACTTTCGAGGCGGCGCCGCCTGTGCGGTCGGTGCGCAGTTCCGGGTCTTCGAGCAGCGAGAGATCGAGCGCTTCGACCGCGCGTTGGGCGGCGCTTGGGTCTGAGGGGTCTTCCCCTCGCTTCAGCACCGCCAAGCCTACCGCGCGATAGAGGCGGCCGGTGTCGAGATGCGCGAAGCCCAAGGCCTGCGCGATGCGGCGCGCGAGCGTGCCTTTGCCGGACGCCGCCGGGCCGTCGATGGCGATGACGGGGAGGGTGGTCATGGTGCGTTTGTTTGCGAAAAAGAACGATACCAAGCCGCGCTCATTGGTTCGGTCTCACGAACGTGGCGCCGAGCTTTTGCATCATCGGGACGAAATCCGGGAAGCTCGTCGCCACGAACGTTGTGTCGTCCACTGTGACTGGCGCTTTCGCGGCAAGGCCCGCGACGAGGAACGACATCGCGATGCGGTGGTCCATGTGGGTTTCGACTTTGCCGCCGCCTTGCATGGTGCCGCCTTCGACGGCGAGCCAGTCTTCGCCGAGCTCGACTTTGACGCCGCATACTTTGAGACCGTTCGCTATTGCGGCGAGCCGGTCGCTTTCCTTCACGCGCAGTTCGGCGAGGCCCGTCATGCGCGTGCGCCCGCTCGCGAACGCGGCGGCGACGCCGAGGATCGGGTACTCGTCGATCATCGAGGGGGCGATCTCGGGTTCGATGTCGATGCCTTTGAGGGTGCTCGATTTGACGATCAGATCGCCGATCGTTTCGCCGCTTTCGAGGCGTTCGTTTTCGATCGCGATGTTCGCGCCCATGCGCTTCAGCACCGTGAAGAGGCCGGTGCGCGTCGGGTTCAGCATCACGCCGTCGATGCGCAGTTCCGAGTCCGGTACGAGCAGGGCTGCGACGAGCGGGAAGGCGGCCGACGACGGATCGGCCGGGACGCGGACGGGCGCGGCTTTCAGTTCCGGTTGGCCGACGACGGTGATCGCAGTGCCGTCCGCAGTCTGCGTGCGGCGGATCGTGGCGCCGAAGTGGGTGAGCATGCGTTCGGTATGGTCGCGCGTGGCTTCGGTTTCGATAACGGTGGTTTCGCCGGGGGCGTTGAGGCCTGCGAGCAGGACCGCCGACTTCACTTGGGCGGAGGCGACGGGCAAGCGGTAGGTGACCGGCATCGGGTCGCGCGCGCCCTTCAAGGTGATGGGCAGGCGACCACCTTCGCGGGACGTCGCTTCGGTGCCGAACAGGGCGAGCGGGTCTAGGACGCGCTTCATCGGCCTGCGGCGGAGCGACGCGTCGCCGGTGAAGGTCACGGTGATCGGGCTGGTCGCGACGGCACCCATCATGAGGCGGACACCGGTGCCGGAATTGCCGTGGTCGAGCACGTTCGAGGGTTCGGCAAAGCCGCCGACGCCGAAGCCGTGGATGTGCCAGCGGTCGCCGAGCTTCGCGACATCGGCGCCCAAAGCGCGCAGAACCGCGCCCGTGTTCAGGACGTCTTCGCCCTCGAGGAGGCCTTCGACGACGGTTTCGCCAACGCTGAGGGCGCCCAGGATCAATGCGCGGTGGGAAATCGATTTGTCCCCCGGCACGCGGATGCGGCCCTTGAGCGGGCCGGAGGCGCGGGCGGTCAGCGGGGCCGGTTGGGCGTTTTCGGTCAAGGGTTTAACAGGTTCGAGCGTATCGCGGTTTTGCGCTGCAACTTCTCTTTGACAGGCGCTCCGCTTCGTGGCAATGGGACCCCCCTCAAATTCCCCCGAAACGGCTAGGAAATCACCGGTGGCCACTCCGGACTTAGGTCTTAAGCGCATTTGCCCGAGCTGTGCTGCGCGGTTCTACGATTTGAGCAAGCGTCCGATCGTTTGCCCGAAGTGCTCGTTCGCGTTCGCGCCGGAAGCGATCGTGAAGATGCGCCGGCCGCGCGCGGGCGTGCGCGACGAAGAGCAAAGCGTCGTGAAAGCCGCCGTCGTCCGCAAGGATCGGGACGACGATGACGATACTGACGATAGAGAAGAAGCCGAGACCGAGGACGAAGAAGAAGCCGGCGAAGAAGAGATCAAGGAAGTCGCGCTCGACGACGAGACGGCGGCCGATCCCGATCTGGTCACGGACGAAGACGCCGAAGACAAGGATGAAGAAGACAAGCCGGAAACCGTCGGCGACGAGGTCGACCTCGAAGAGATCGAAGGCGACGATGACGACGACGACGAGGACGACGATACGCTGATCGAAAACGTCGACGAAGACGACGACGTCGGCGATATCATCGACAAGGACGATATCGATAAGGAATAGGGGCGCGAGGCCTGTTGTGGCCTTCGCCTTCGAAGTGCACTAGGATTTCGGATTGCGCTGCCCCCAGGCTGCGCAAAGGTTGGACTACGGGGCTATAGCTCAGCTGGGAGAGCGCTTGAATGGCATTCAAGAGGTCAGCGGTTCGATCCCGCTTAGCTCCACCATCCTTCGCCGCGAAGCGGTGAAGGATGCCGCGCCGAAGCCCTCTTGGGCGAAGGCGGGCGACGCTTCCCGTGGCTACGGCTCGGCAAGCCATACCTCGCGGAAAATCTCACACCACCTGAAACCCCTTCGCGAACTCATCTTCGTCGTCGATCCAGATTTCGTTGCGGCCGGTCGCGATCGCCGAGCCTTCGATCGAGGGGATGATCGCGCTGTAGGTGCCGAGTTTCGTTTCGGCTTCGATGCGGCCGGTGAAGCGGCTCAAGATGTAGCTTTCGTGGACGAACGGCTGGCCCGGCTTAAGTTTGCCTTTCGCGTGCAGGTGGGCGAGGCGGGCGGACGTGCCGGTGCCGCAGGGGCTGCGGTCGATGGCGCGGTCGCCGTAGAAGACGGCGTTGCGGCCATGGGCATCGTTCGACTTCGGCACGTCGGCCCAGAGGACGTGGCTGACGCCTCTGATCGTGGGGTCTAGCGGGTGAACCGGTTCGACCTTTTCGCGCATGAGTTTGCGCACGATAGGGGAGAGCTCGAGGATGCGTGCGGCACCCAGTGCGTCAACGCCTCTGTATGCGCCTTGCGGTTCGACGATGGCGTAGTAGTTGCCGCCGTAGGCGACGTCGATCGTGAGGGACCCGAGCGTTGGTACGTCGATCTTGATACCCTCGGCTGCGAGGTAGCTTGGGACGTTGCGGATCTTGACCGATTTTACGCGCCCACCTTCTTGCACGTAGGCGAGTTCGATTGACCCTGCGGGGACTTCGGCGATGAAGCGGCCGGGCGTGCGCGGGTTGATCAGTCCCTGTTCGATGCCGAACGTCACGATGCCGATCGTACCGTGGCCGCACATCGGCAAGCATCCGCTCGTCTCGATGAACAGGATGCCGACGTCGGCTTCTTGTGTCGTGGGCGGGTAGAGGAAGCCGCCCGACATCATGTCGTGGCCGCGCGGCTCGAACATCAATCCGGTGCGGATCCAGTCGAAGCGCGAAAGGAAGTCTTGGCGGCGCTCGCTCATGGTGCTGCCGTTCAAGACGGGTGCACCTTGCGTGATCAGCCGGACGGGATTGCCTGCCGTGTGGCCGTCGATGCAGTGGAAGGTGTGGCGCATCACGCGTTCAACTTCGGGCGCTTGGCGGCGGCCGCTTCGACGATCTCCGTCACGTAGGCGCGGCGCGCGCCGGTGAGCGGATAGCGCGGCGGGCGCACGCGTTCGCTGCCGCGGCCCATGATCTGTTCGGCGAGTTTGATCGACTGCACGAGATCGTGCTCGGCGTCGAGATGCAGCATCGGCATGAACCAGCGATAGATTTTTCGCGCTGTTTCTAGGTCTCCGGCGATTGCTGCCTGCCAGAGCGCGAGCGATTCTTTCGGGAAAGCGTTTGTCAGGCCGGAGACCCAACCGCGGGCGCCAAGGATCGCGCCTTCGAGGGCGACATCGTCGAGGCCGGCAAACGGGATGTAGCGATCGCCGAGGGCGTTGAAAAGATCAGTGAAGCGTCTTGTGTCGGTCGAGCTTTCCTTGATGCAGACGATGTTCGATTGCGACGACAAGCGCTTCAGCGTTTCGAACGAGATGTTCACGCGATAAGCGGGCGGGTTGTTGTAGAGCATGATCGGAAGCGCCGTCGCCTCGGCGACTGTGCGTAAGTGGGCGATCAGCTCTTCTTCCTGGGGCACATAAACCATTGCTGGCAGGACCATCAGGCCGGTTGCGCCAAGCTTTTCAGCGTCGCGGGCGAGCGCTGCGGCGCGTGGGGTGGTCATTTCGGAAACGCCCACTATCACGGGGACGCGGCCACGCGCGGTCTCCACGGTGGCGCTTATCATCTTCCGCTTTTCGTCGGCGTCGAGCGAGTTGCCTTCGCCGACCGTGCCCATAATGATGAGGCCGTTCACGCCGTCCTTGATAAGGGCGTCCTGCACGCGTTGGGTCGCTTCGTAGTCGATCGAGAGATCGGGCTTGAATTGCGTGGTAGCGGCGGGGAAAACACCCGACCAGGTGATGCGCGTTGCAGGCATTGCTGGGCCTTGGCAAGTTGATGTCCGGGCAAATCGTATACGCAATTCGAGTTCGAGGGCAGCGTGGCTAAGTCCGTTTTGGTGATTGGCGGGGGCATGGTGGGGGCGGCCTCGGCCTTGCGGGTGAAGGCTGCGGGGCTTGAGGTGACGCTCGTCGATCCCGGCGACAAGCGGCGCGGGGCCTCGTTCGGCAACGCCGGGCACATCGCCACGGAGCAGGTGGAGCCGCTTTCGTCTTGGCCGATGATCTGGAGCGCGCCGCGGCGACTGTTCGCCTTCGGCGGAGCCCTGGACTTTCGCCCTGGCGACATCGGTGCGTGGTTGCCGTGGTCCATGCGCTTCGTGGCGGCGGCGGGACGGCAGCGGTTCGCGAGCGGGACTGAGGCGCTCGGGTCGCTACAGACACATGCGTTGGAGGCGTGGCAGAGGCTTGCGGCTTTGGCGGAAGCGCCGGACATCGTCCTGCCGTGCGGGCACAATGTGGTGTGGATGTCGGCGGAGAATGCGCGGCGCGGGCTTCGCACTTGGGAAAAGGCGAGCATCGGGCCGACTCGGTTTCGCGAACTGACCCGGGATGAATTGGAGGTCTATCGCGGTGCGCTGCGTGAGGTGCCGGCAGCCGGGCTTCGGTTTACCGGCTCGGGACAGTTCAAAGAACCGCAGGCGGCGCGCGATGCGGTGCTGACGGCGTTCCGTGCGCGGGGCGGCGTTGAAGAACACGGCAGCGTGGTCGATCTGCGCGTGTATGACGGTGGTGTGGCCGTGACGCTGGACAACGGTGTCGTGCGGCATGCGGATGAGGTTTTGATCGCGGCGGGGGCGTGGTCGGCCCGCGTGATGCGTCTCGTCGGCCTTGAGCCGCCGCTGATCGCAGAGCGCGGGTATTCGGTGCAAAGCGCCACGCACACTTGGCCCACAGAGCTGCCGCCGACTTATTTCGAAGAGCGCACGATGATCGTTTCGCGGTTCTCGAGCGGTCTGCGGGCGACGAGTTTTACAGAGCTCGGGCGGCCCGAGCCACCGGGTGACGAACGCAAGTGGCGGTGGCTTGAGACGCAATTGCAGGAGCTTGGGGTTGCGTTTGCGAAGGCGCCCGATCGTTGGCGCGGGTCCCGGCCGACGCTGCCCGATTTTCTGCCGGCGATCGGACGGATGCAGGCGCACCGCCGGGTGCTCTACGCGTTCGGGCATCAGCATCTCGGCATGACGCTCTCGGCGATCACCGCGGAGCTGGTCGAGGCGCTTGTGACGGGGGCCGCACCGGCAGTGAATTTGACCGCTTTCCGGGTGGAACGGTTCGGCTGACGCGCGTAGACTTCCAAATCAGCGGGGGGAACTCGGGAGGACGAGTTCCCATGAAAGTCAAAGACGTGATGCATCGCGCCGCGACTTGGATCGGGCCGGATGCGCCGCTGCCGGAAGTGGCCGCGCATATCCATGACGAAGATGTCGTGCCCATCAGCCAATACGACCGTCTGGTCGGCGAGGTGACGAAACGCGACCTCACCACCCACAAACGCGCGAAGACGGCGCGTGAGGTGATGCATCGGCCGATCGTCTATTGCTATCCCGAAGAGGATACGAAGGAAGCGCTTCGCATCATGAGGAAGCATGCGGTGCGCCGGCTGCCGGTCATCAGTCATCAGAGGCGATTGCTCGGCACCGTGTGGCTCGACGACGTCAAGCCGGAGCCTCGAGCGCGTTAGGTCTTGCAATCGCGCCGTTCGTCACGATCTAGTCCGCCTGACGTGGAGGACGGGATGAGCGGTGAGGTTCGCGTGACGGCCGGGCGGGCGCGGCTGGCGGTAGCATTGGCCGTGCTGGTCGATGCGATTCAGGTGCCGCTTCAGGGTGCTTCGCTCACGGGAATCGGAACGGTGCCGGCCGAGGCGCTCGATCTCGCCATCGATGCGGCGACGGCGCTCATCATCTCGCGTTTGATCGGTTGGCACTGGGCGTTGCTGCCGACGCTTGCCTTGGAGCTCATACCGTTCGTCGATCTTGCGCCGACGTGGTTCGCTTGCGTCAGTTACGTTGTTTCTAAGCGGAAGAAGGAAGGGCGCTACGTCGACGACAGCGCCGCTTAGTCGATGGGCGGTGGTGCGCTGCCCTCAACGGCGACGGTGCGCACAAGCTGGTCGCCATGGCGGCGCTTGTTGCGGACGAAGGCGTTTGGCGTGAGGCCGGTCAGCGCCGGAAATTCTTGTGCGCTTGCCAAATCTTGAGCCGCATCGCATGAAGACCCTTCGTGTTTGTGACGAGGGCTCGAGATGCGGCTTGCGGTGTTGGTCGGCGGTTTGATTGCTTTGGCGGTGCCTGCATTTGCTGCGGAACCGTCAGCCGAGGAGAAGGCGCGAGCGCGCGACGTCTACAAGACCATCGTCGAAATGGATACGTCGGTGGAAGGCGGTAAGACGCCCGAGCTGGCAAAGTATCTGGCCGATCGGTTTCGCGACGGCGGTTTCGCGCGAGACGACGTGCATGTGATCCCCGTGGACAAAACCGCCGCGCTCGTCGTGCGCTATCGCGGCGACGGGTCGGGCGGCAAACCTATCTTGCTGCTCGCGCATATGGACGTGGTGCCTGCGCGACGCGAGGATTGGGAGCGCGATCCGTTCAAGCTGATCGAAGAGAACGGCTACTTCTTCGGGCGCGGATCGGAAGACAACAAGTCCGGTATCGCCATACTGACGGCCACGTTTCTGACGCTCAAGGCGGAAGGGTTCAAGCCTGCGCGCGATCTCGTCATCGTCTTCTCGGGCGATGAGGAGACGTCGGGTATCACGACGCAAAAGCTGCTTTCCCACCATCGCGCGCTGATCGATGCGGAGTTTGCGCTGAATACGGACGCCGGCGGCGGGCAACTGAGCGAGGCAGGTCAGCCGGTCTACTATGGTCTACAGACGGCGGAGAAGACGTTTGCAAGCTTTACGTTGACGGCGAAGAACCCGGGTGGGCATTCCTCGACGCCTCGCAAGGAAAACGCGATCTTCGACGTGGCCGATGCAGTGGCGCGTCTCCGCCGTCATAGTTTTCCGGTGATGTGGAACGACACGACGTTGGCAGCGTTTCGCGCGGCTGGGCCGATCACGAAAGGCAAAATCGGGGCTGCTATGACGCGCTTTGCGCGGCGTCCGGGCGACCGGCGCGCCGCCGCCGTGATCTCGGCGGATCCGTTCAGCATCGGGCAAATTCGCACGACGTGCATTCCGACGATGCTGAACGGCGGCCATGCCGACAATGCGCTGCCGCAACGTGCGGCGGTGACGGTGAACTGCAGGATATTTCCTGGCATCAAGATCGAACAGGTGCAGGCGCAGCTGCAGAAGCTCGTAGGCAAGAAGATCGAGATCGCACTGCTCGACAAGTATTGGGCGAGCGATGCGTCGCCTTTGCGCAAGGATGTGGTCGCGGCCGTGACGAAGGCGGTGCATGCCGGCTATCCGGGCGTTCGGATCGTACCGACAATGTCGTCGGGCGCGACGGACGGCGTGTTCTATCGTGCGTCGGGGATCCCGACCTACGGCACCGGCGAGCT
>CAZYGK010000118.1:0-10102 GCA_964647355.1 uncultured Flavobacteriaceae bacterium
AGGTAGATGTAGTGCTTGGCCCAGCGGTCGGCGTTCATCGCCGGGTCGGCATCGTTCGAGTGACCGCCGAAGGTGTTCTCGTAATAGATGTAAGGTGCGCCTAGCTCAGACATGCGTGCTGAGAACTTCCGGGCATGGCCGGGGTGGACGCGGTCGTCCTCGGTGTTCGTGGTGACGTAGGGCTCCGGGTATTTCACGCCCGCCTTCAGCTTTTGGTAGCCGGAGTACGCGGCGATGAACGTGCGGTCGCCGGGCACGTCGGGGTTGCCGTATTCGCTCACCCAGGAGGCGCCGGCGGAGAGCTTGTGGTAGCGCAGCATGTCGACGAGCGGGCTTTCGACCACGACCGCGTTGAAGAGGTCCGGGCGCTGCGTCATCGACACCGTCGTCAAAACGCCGCCGTTCGAGCGGCCGTAGATGCCGAGGCGGCGCGGGCTCGTCACCTTGCGCGCGATCAGGTCTTCGGCGACTGCGGCGAAGTCGTCGAAGGCGCGTTGCCGGTTCTCACGCAAGGCAGATTGGTGCCAGGCGGGGCCGAACTCGCCGCCGCCGCGGATGTTTGCGATCACATATGCGCCGCCGCGTTCGAGCCAGAGCTTGCCCATCTCGGGGATATAGGCCGGCGGCTTTGAGACCTGGAAGCCGCCATAGCCGTAGAGAATCGTCGGCGTCGAACCGTCGGCCTTCGTCTTCTTCGGCCTCACGAGGAAGTAGGGAATCTTCGTGCCGTCGCGCGAGGTCGCCCAGTTCTGTTCCACAACATGCGTTGCTGCCTTGAACCGCGCGGGAAGCGCACGAATGGCGCCGACCTTTGCCGTCGAAGCGTCAGCCCACCAGAGCGTCGTCGGGTCGACGAAGCCTTCGGAGGTGAGGAACATCAGCGAACCGGACTTCTGTGCGGCGCGAATGATGAGCTGGGCATTGGCAGGCAGGTTCAGGCGCTTACCTTGCCAGGCTTTGCCGTTGCGCGCATAGGCTTCGACGGCACCCGTCACGTTGTCCAGCAGTTGCACGACGACGTGGTTCTTCGTCGTGTGCACGTCATCGATCGTTTGGCTGGCGCCCGGCTGCATGACAAGCTGAGGCGTTGCCGATGCGCCTTGCGCCGCAAGATCGAGCGCCACCAAAGCGCCGGACTCGAAGTTGAGAAACTTTTCTTGCAGCGAGAAGATCAGCGCCCCATCGACGAAGCCGTGAAAGTCCGCTCGCTGCGGGAGATTGAGCTTGGTCCGCTTACCGCCGTCGAGCACGTCGTATTCCGCCTCGAAGAAGCCGACGCGGCGTTGCGCCAGGACGGCTACGACCTTGCCGTTTGCGTCGCGCACGACTTGCGGCGCGACGAGCGTGTCTTTGCGTTCGCCGCGGAACACCTCTTTCGCTTGGGCCCAGGCTTGGCCTCGTTTCAACTCGCGGATCACGAAGGGGTAGCCGGACTCGGTCGTGTCGGCGTCGGAGGTGGGCTTGGCGATCAGCAGCGTATCGCCGTCGACCCAGTCGACGTTTTGCTTGGCGCGGTCGAGGTGGAAACCGTCCTTTACGAACGTCTTCGTCTTGGTGTCGAACTCGCGCAGTTCGACGGCGTCGCCGCCGCCGTCGGAGAGGCGGAGCAGGCATAGGCGCTCATCCGGCGGCAGGCAGTCGGCGCCCTTCAAAAACCAGTTCTTGCCTTCGGCGTTCGACAGCGCGTCGAGGTCAAGCACGGTTTGCCAACGCGGCTTGCCGGCGCGGTAGGACGTCAGCGAGGCGTGGCGCCACAGCCCGTGCGGGTGCTTCGCGTCCTGCCAGAGATTATCGACGCCACCGGCATGGAAGCCGGGGTACGACAGGCGGTCCTTGGCGGTCAGGATCGCGAGCGCTTCCTTGCGGTAGGTGGCGAAGCGCTTGTCGCCGTCGAGGCGGGCGGCGGCCTTTGCGTTTTCACCTTTGACCCAATCGAGCGCGCGGGCCCCGTGCACGTCCTCAAGCCAAATGTAGGGATCGTCGCTTTCGGCGCTCACGGATACACACGCGCTGAGGCCAAGGGTTGCGACGAGAGGGAGGAGAAACCGCATGTCATGTCACCGTTACTCAAGGTCCGGCGGCCGTTATGGCGAAAGCGGGCTTGGCTGGAAAGAGACCTCTGAATCGCCGGTCACATCGCCGGCTTGGGGGACATAACGGGGTGCCCTGGGCCAAATCCCGCCAGATTCCGCACCGCAGCATTCCGCGCGGGCGCGAGAACCTGACAATTGTGACGAGCGCACCATTGACCGGGCCGCCCCCCATTCCCCACCTTTCGCCGCAATACAGCACGGGCAGGGAGGCCCACACGCCTGATGGATATTCTGCAGAACAAGAAATTCTTGGCGGCGGGCGCCGCAGTGATCGCGCTCGCAGCCGGCGCGCTTTATTTGGGCGGCGTATACCCGCCCGCCGGGGATCAAACGGCCGGCACGATCGTTCCGGCGGAACGTTACGCCGCGCCGCAGGTGGACAGTGCGGACGTGCAGCTCGGCGACCAAGGCGTCGCGCAATTGATGCAGACGGACGCGTTCGAACTGATGGCGAAAGACGCCTCGTTCCGCGCGCTCGTTACCGATCCGGGCTTTGCGGCGATGGCTCGCCACCCGAACGCGCTCGATGCGTTGGCGAAAAACGCGCAGGCTTTCGAGGCGCTGTCGCGTCACCCGAACGCGCTGGCCGTTTTGGCAAAGAACGCGGATGCGTTCGCGCAACTGTTTGACGCCAGGAACCGGGCGGCCCAAGGGATCGAGGCCAACGCAACGGACGCTGCGGCACGTCAGCAAAAGGCGTTCGACGCGAACAACGCCGACGCGGCGGCGCGCCAGCAGAAGGCTTTCGACGCCAACGCGGTGGCCGCTATGGGGCGCAACGCGCAGGCGTTCGAGGCGTTCGGCCGCCATCCGAATGCACTTGCGGCTTTTGCCTCGCATGCACAGGCTTTCGAAGCGCTCGCCCGCCATCCAAAGGCTTTCGAGGCGGTGGCGTCCAACGCTGCGGCGTTTGGAGCCTTTAGCAAGGACGCCAAGGCGTTCGAAGCGGCCGCCATGAAGGGCGCCGAGGCGATGTCCAAACACGCCGAAGCGTTCAAGGCGCTTGCTTCCGACGCCAACGCGATGGCCGCCCTGCGGGCCGATGCAAAGGCCTTCGATGCGCTCGCGAGCAACGCGGATGCGTTCGCGAAGTTTGCGGCGGACGCGAACGCGCTCGCGGCGATGGGCAATGTGCAGGCGTTCGAAGCGATGGCCAAGCAGGCCAAAGCGTTCGAGGCGCTCGGACGGCATCCGAATGCGCTGGCCGCTATGGCTTCGAATGCGGCCGCGTTCGATGCGCTGGCGGCGGACGCCAATGCGATGGCGAAGTTTGCGTCGAATGCCCAGGCGCTGAACGCGATGGCGGCGAATGCGGACGCCTTTGCGAAGTTCGCGGCGAACCAGAGCGCTCTAGACGCGATGGCCAAGCACGCGGCGTCGTTCGAAGCTCTGGGCAAGCAGCAGGCGTTTGCGGACCTGATCTCGAACGCCTCGTTTGCGGCGGCCCTGCGCGACCAGAACTTCCAGAAGGCGTTCGCGCAATAGCCACACTCGCCTGATTCGTTATGTCTGCAAGCCGCCCGGGATACCCCGGGCGGCTTTCGTTTTGGGGCGTGGCCTTTCAAGCTTTCCCTCAAGTGATTCGGGGGACGAGATGCGCGCGGCTTGGCTGTGCCTCATTGTGCTGTGCTTCAGCGCCGGTTTCGTGCGGGCCGAGGAGATCATTCTCGACCGTCTCGAGACCGAAGAGCTCGACCTTCTCTATTTCGATCCGCCCCAGACCTATTTGACGCCGTATGCGGCCCGGGCGGCGCTGAATTCGATCGAATTCCAAAAGCGGATTTTCGAATGGCGCCCTTGGGAGAAGATCACGCTACTTCTGAAGGACTTCACCGACAACGGGAACGCGGCTGCGCGCTCGTCGCCAAACAACGCGCTGCTGATCGACGTCGCGCCGCTCAGCCAGGCGTTCGAGACGATGACGGCGGGCGAACGCATCTACATTCTGATGAACCACGAACTCGTGCACGTGGCGACGATGGATGTGTGGAACGATCGGGACGCGTTCTGGCGCAATCTGTTCATGGGCAAGCCAATGCCGATGAACGAACATCCGGAGTCGATCCTCTACAACTATCTGGCCACGCCCCGCGTGAACGCACCGCGCTGGTATCTCGAAGGCAGCGCCGTCTTCATGGAGACGTGGATGGCGGGCGGCTTGGGGCGCGCGCAAGGCGCCTACGACGAAATGGTGTTCCGCGCGATGGTCAGGGACAACGCGCATTTCTACTCGCCGCTCGGGCTTGAGGCGGAAGGTTCGTCGATCGACTTTCAAGTGGGCGTGAACGCCTATCTCTACGGCACGCGTTTCATGAACTATCTGGCGCTAACTTACGCGCCCGAGAAGCTGGTTGCGTGGTTGAAGCGGGGGCCGGACAGCGACGGCTACTACTCGAACCAATTCGAGCGCGTGTTCGGCAAACCGCTTGACGATGCGTGGGCGGATTGGATTGCGTGGGAGCGCACGTTCCAAGCGGCAAACCTCGCTGCGGTGAAGGCGCATCCGTTGACGCCGGCGAAGCGCTTGAGCCGCCAGGCGCTCGGTTCCGTTTCGCGCGTGTACTACAACGCATCGCGCGATGCGTTGATCGGCGGGTTTCGCTATCCGGGCGTGATCGCGCATATCGGCGAGTTGTCGCTGAAGACGGGCGATGTCCGGCGCCTCATCGACATCAAAGGACCGATGCACTACCGCGTGACGTCGCTCGCCTACGATCCGTCGACGAATACGGCGTGGTACACGACGGACAACAATGCGTTTCGCGACATCGTCCAGATCGACATCGCGTCAGGTAAGACCAAGACGCTGATCAAGGACGGGCGCATCGGCGATCTCGTCTTTAGCGGCACGGACAAGGCTCTTTGGGGGCTCCGCCATCTGAACGGCTTCGTGACGCTCGTGCGGATGGATGCGCCGTACGAGAAGTGGACACAGGTACACACGTGGCCGTACGGCGAGGTGCCGTTCGATCTCGACATCTCGCCAGACGGCGAACTGGCCGCGATGTCGATTTCGAAGATCAACGGGGCGCAGACGCTTTCGGTGTTTCGCTTGGCGGACTTGAAGGGCGAGAAACCGCAGGCGATAGCGACGCACAGTTTCGGGACGGCGGTGCCGGAGGGGTTCGTCTTCGCACCCGACGGGCGGTCGCTCTACGGCAGCTCGTATTACACAGGTGTGTCGAACATCTATCACTTCGACGTCGCGACCGGAAAGGTCGACGCGATGTCGAACGCCGAGACGGGCTTCTTCCGGCCGATCGTGCGGGCGGACGGATCGCTGATCGTCCTCGAGTATACGGGGGACGGATTCTCGCCGGTTGCGATCGACGCGAAGCCGTTGACCGATTTGAGCGCGGTGAAGTTTCTCGGCAACGAAGTCGTGACGAAGCATCCGGTCGTGAAGACATGGGCCGTGGGCTCGCCCTCCAAGGTCGCGCTGGACGACAAGATCATCCGGCGCGGCAAGTACGTGCCATCCCAGGAGATGGAGGTGGGCGCCACCTATCCGATCGTGCAGGGGTACAAGGGCTACGGTACGTTCGGCTGGCACTTGATGCTGGAAGACCGGCTGCAGTTCTCGAAGCTCTATGTGACGGCGTCCTATTCGCCGACGGAGTCGCTGAAGGAGAGCGAGCGCTTCCATCTCAACGTCGAGTATCGCACCGTCAACGGCTACTTCCGCTATTGGCACAACGATGCGGACTTCTACGATCTGTTCGGTCCCACGGAGCGCAGCCGCAAGGGCGATGCGTTCCTTGCCGGCTATCGCTGGCCCTTGGTCTACGACCCGCCGATCGAAATGAACTTCCATGCCGACATCGGCTACTTCATCGGGCTCGATACTTTGCCCGGCAATCAGAACGTTCAGCCGACGGCCTCGGACATCGGCACGTTCGAATTCAAAATGGACTTCAAAGACACCGACAAGTCGCTCGGCGCCGTCGATCACGAGAAGGGCTACCGGTGGGAGCTGGCGTTCGGATCGGAACTCGCCGAGGGGGCGTTCTTCCCTCGCGGGCGGTTCGGCATCGATTTCGGCTTCCCGATCGGGTGGGAGCACTCGTCGCTGTGGCTTTACTCGTCGGCCGGCGTGACGGGGGGCGACAAGAACAACCCGCTGACGCCCTATTACTTCGGCGGCTTCAAAAACAACTATGTCGATGACAAAGAGGTGAAACGCTATCGCGAGTTCGAGACACTGCCCGGCTTCGAGATTGACGAGGTCGCGGCGCGCAACTTCGCAAAGACCGTGCTGGAGTTGAATCTGCCGCCGGTCAGGTTCGAGGACGTGGGCACGCCCAGCCTTTACCTCGGTTCGATCCGGCCCGCCCTGTTCGCAAGCGTGCTCTTTGCCGATATGGACCTCGACACGGAACGCACGGTCGGCAACGCGGGGGCGCAGGTCGACTTCAACTTCACCCTCGCCCACCGGCTGCCGATGACGTTTTCCGTGGGTTATGCGGCGGGCATCGAGGATTGGTCCAAGCGCAACGAAGAGTGGCTGATCTCACTCAAGATCATGTAGACAGGCGCATTGTCAGCGGCGGCGTATCCCTTGTCCCTCCCCTTCCTGCTCGAAGCTCCGATTGCGCTTCTGCCCACGCTGGCGTTCCTCGTCCTGCTCGATCGGCTTGACAGCTTCCGGCTGGTCAGCCTGCATGCGGCGCTGATCGCGCTTCTTGCCGGCGGTGCGCTGGCGGTGCTTGCCTATTTCGCGAATGCGGCCGCGATGGATGCGCTCGGCGCCTCGATTGGGCCCTACACGCGCTACGGCGCGCCGGTCGTCGAGGAGGCGCTGAAGGCCGCGGTGATGATCTATCTCTTCATGCGCGCGCGGATCGGCTTTCTGATCGATGCGGCGATCATCGGGTTTGCGTTGGGCGCCGGGTTCGCGCTCGTCGAGAACCTCTACTATCTTTACACCTTTCCCGAAGCCAATGTGGGCGTCTGGATCGTGCGCGGCTTCGGCACGGCAATGATGCACGGCGGGGCGACCGCGATCTTCGGCGTGCTGGCGCAGTCTTGGACGGAACGGCACACGAAGTTCGAAGCGGCGCTTTACGTGCCCGGGTTGCTAACGGCAATCGGGGTCCATTCGTTATTCAATCACTTACTTGCGACGCCGATGATCGCAACCGCGGTCATGCTGCTGCTCGTGCCTGCCATTCTCTTTGCCGTGTTTGCGAAGAGCGAGCACCGGGTCCACGACTGGCTGATCAAGGATCACGCCGACCACGAAAAGCTGCTCGCGTCGATGAGCATCGAGTTCGCGCACAGCGAGGCGGGCCAGTTCATCTCCGCGCTCGCCGACAAGTTCGAGAGCGCGCACACGGCGGATATCTACGCCTATATGCGGTTGCACGCGGAACTGGTGCTGCGGGCGGAAGAGTTCCTGCTCGCGCGCCAAGTCGGCGGAAAGCCCCAGGTTACGGCCCAGGACCGCGAGCGCTTTCATGCGCTGCACGAGCTTGAGCGCAAAATCGGCAAGACCGCCCTGCTCGCGTTGTGGCCGCACCTGCACTACAGCCGCCAAGAACTGGCGGAACTCTACGAGTTTGAGAGCCGGACCAAACGGCTCTAGGCCGCGCTTTTCCCCACGCGTACAGAAACTGTACCAACGGTAGAGTTGCGTCTGTCTCGGGGACGCCGTACTCCCCCGACACAACAACACGTCAGGACGTGCTTCCCCATGCAAACGAAACTCTTTCGGACGGCTGCGGCGTTGATGATGACGACCGCCCTTTCCTTCTCCCTCGCCGCGTGCGTGGACGACATGGCCGGCGATATGCACGGCGGCGGCCATGGTGCGCATGCGGGTCATGCCGGCGCGGCCAAGACGCCGTTGCTCGACAATCTGGGAACGCATTCGCACAAGATCACGACGTCTTCGGCGGAGGCCCAGGCCTATTTCGATCAGGGCTACCGGCAGCTTTTCAACTTCAACCATGCGGCAGCGACCGCATCGTTTCAGGAAGCGCTGAAGCGCGATGCCAATTGCGCCATGTGTTGGTGGGGGATTGCGTTCGCGCACGGACCCAACATCAACATGCCGATGATGCCGGATGCGGTCGCGCCCGCGAACGAAGCGATTGCGAATGCGCAGCGCTTAGCCGCCGGCGCGAGCACAGCCGAGCGCGACTACATCGCGGCCCTGGCGAAGCGGTATTCGACCGATCCGAAGGCGGATCGCGCGGCGCTCGACAAGGCGTTTGCGGCCGCTATGCGCGACGTGGCGCGCAAGTATCCGTCCGATCTCGACGCGCAGACGCTCTATGCGGAATCGCTCATGGACACCTCGCCGTGGGATTATTGGGCGAGCGGCACGACACCGAAAGCGGGGCTTGAGCCGTTGGTGCCGACGCTTGAGGCGGTGCTGAGGGCGGCGCCCAAACATCCGGGTGCGATCCACCTCTATATTCACGCGGTCGAGAAGGCGGATCCGAAGCGTGCGGAGAAGCCGGCCGAGAAGCTCGCGGCGTTGATGCCGGGCGCGGGCCACATCGTGCATATGCCGACGCACATCTACAACCGCGTCGGGCGCTATGACGAGTCCGTCGAGCTGAACAAGCGGGCGGCGAAGGCCGACGAAGGTTACTTCGCGACGACGAACGACCGCGGCATGTACGCGGCAATGTACTACATCCACAATCTGCACTTCGTGTGGACGGCGGCGACGACGGAAGGCCGTTCGGCGACGGCGTTCGACTATGCGAAGCGGGTCGTGGACGAAGTGCAGCTGCCGATGGCGCGCGAGATTCCGGGCGTGGAAATCTTCGTGCCGACGCTGATCTACACGCAGCTAAGGTTCGGGAAGTGGGACGACGTATTGGCGCAGCCGGCGCCCGACACGTCGCTGCACTTTGCGACGGCGATTTGGCACTACGGCCGGGCGCGGGCGTTCGCGGCGAAGGGCGATGTCGCCAAGGCAAAGGCCGAGCATGCGCTGATCGCGTCTTCGTTCAGCGACGACGACGCGAAGCGCTTCGGCGGGTTCGGCACGCCGGGCGGCGATCTTGTCAAGATCGCGACCCACGTGGCGGCGGCCGACATCGCGCTCGCCGAAGGGCGCGCGCAACTGGCCGTTGCCGACCTCGAGCAGGCGGTGAAGCTGCAAGACGGTTTGCCCTACATGGAGCCGCCGTATTGGGACTTCCCGGTGCGGCAGTATTTGGGTGCCGCGCTGCTGAAGGCGAACCGCACGAAGGCGGCGGAGCGGGTTTATCGCGAGGACTTGAAGGAGTGGACGCGGAACGGCTGGTCGCTGTTCGGGTTGAACGCCGCGCTCAAAGGGCAACGCAAAGTCCGCGAGGCGCGCGCGGCCGAGGCTTCGTTCAAGAAAGCTTGGGCTCGCGCCGACGTGACACTGACGCAGAGCCGGTTCTAACTTGCGCCGTACCCTCGCCCTCCTAGTTTCGGGAGGGTGAGGGCTGAGGGTGGCTGCGTGCGCTCAAAGGTTGAAACGCCAAGCACGCCAAGCCGCTCTGCCCGGCCGAAAGCGCACGCACTTGTCGTGACGTTCCGACCGGGCGCGAAGCGCCCATTTGAGAGTGTAATCCGCCGGCACCAACTACTGGGCAGAGCGGCTTGGCGTGCTTGGCGTTTCAACCTTGCCGACTCGACATAGCTGAGATTGGCCGTATCGTGAGACCGCCGCTAAAGGAGGACTTCACGATGCCTGACGAACCGAATACCTATCAGAGCTTGGTCGACGAGTTGAACGCGTTGCTTCGGCTCAAGACGACCGTCATCGGTATGAAGCTGTTCGAGCGAGCCGAGGACATGCAGGCGGTTCCGAAGATTCGCCGGCCGAAGGCGATCCATACGACAGATCAGATCGTGTCGATGGCCTCGCGGCTGGGCTGGTCGGTCGGTGTGACGGCCGAGGATCTTGCGGGATCGCAGTGCCGCGCGGTGATCGGGCTTGCCGAGCAGAACGAGGAGTGGCTCTCGGGCAAGCCTTATGTCGGCGTTTGGCACGAGGACGCGGCGAGTGCGCGGGCGCGGCA
>CAZYGK010000119.1:0-10052 GCA_964647355.1 uncultured Flavobacteriaceae bacterium
GTCGGTGGCGAAATGTACGCGATCGGCACGGTCGAACTGCGGTTCCCGAATTTCTTGCCTGAAGAACTCGGCATCAAGACCAGCCTGTTCACCGACTTCGGTACGGTGGGCATGGTTCAAAACAAACCTGCTTGCGACAATGACGGCCTGGGGGGCAACGACATCTGCATCGTGGACGATATGTCACTGCGTGCTACGGCAGGTGTGAGCGTGTACTGGAACTCGCCATTCGGTCCGGTGCGGCTTGATTTCTCGCAGATTTTGAACAAAGAAGACTACGACCAAACTGAGAACTTCCGCTTCAGCGCCGGTACGAAGTTTTAGGTCTGCTCCAGGAGTTACGAACATCATGCATACGCCTAAGGCCCTATGGGCCGTGGCCGCATTTGCGGCGGTAACACTAATGCTTGGGACGGCGGCAAGCTCTGCTCAGCCCGCGCCCGCAAAACCGGCGGGCGCCGCTAAGCCCGCGGCGGCCGCGACCGGCCGCGCACCGACTGCAGTGATCCTGTTCCTCGACCGCGGCACGGTGCTGCGCCAGTCGGCCGTGGGCAAGGACATGTACAAGCAAGTCGAAGCGCTCGCGAAGAAAATGGAAACCGACTTCGCGCCCGAAAACAAAAAGCTGCAGGCCGATGTGCAGGCTCTGCAGACACAGGCATCGCTGTTGACGCCTGAAGTTCGCCAGCAACGCGTGAAGGAAATCGAAGCGCGTCGCGTAGCGTTCCAAAAGAAAGTTCAAGACCGCCAAGCCGCAATTCAAAACGGCCTTGGCAACTCGCGCACCCAAGTCGAAAAGGCGCTCGCCCCAATCCTCGAAAAGATTATGGTGGAGCGGGGATCGAACCTGCTGCTCGACCGCGGTCTCGTCGTTCTCGGTGCGACCGACCTCGACGTGACGGCAACCGTCATTCAACGTTTGAACACCGCGTTGCCGAAAGTTACGGTAACGCCCGTAGCACCTAAGGCAATTGCAAAGCCGGCCGCGACGAAGCCCGCTGGCTAAATGGAGGGATTAAGAACTATGTCGATGAAGAAACTCTGGGCTGGCGCCGCGCTTGCGGTTGCTACGCTCGCATTTGGGACCACGGCGGCGTTTGCCCAACCTGCTCCCGCGAAACCCGCAGCTGGCGCGAAGCCGGCCGCCGCCGCGCCGGTTGGTAGGGCGCCCGCCGCCACGATCCTGTTCTTGGACCGTGGCACGGTCCTCCGCCAGTCGTCGGTCGGCAAAGACATGTACGCACAGGTCGAAGCGCTCGCGAAGAAGATGGAAGCCGAGTTCTCGCCCGAGAACAAGAAGCTCCAAGCTGATGTGGCAGCGTTCCAAAAGGCTGCGTCCGTGATGGCGCCTGAAGCCCGCAACGCGAAGATCAAGGAACTTGAGACGCGCCGCGCAGCCTTCCAGAAAAAGGTCCAGGATCGCCAAGCGGCGATCCAGAACGGCCTCGGAAACTCCCGTACACAGGTCGAGAAGGCCCTAGCCCCGATCCTCGAGAAGATCATGGTTGAGCGCGGTGCGAACCTGCTCCTCGACCGTGGCCTCGTGGTGCTGGGCGCGACGAACCTCGACGTGACAAGCGCGGTTATCACGCGCCTAAACACGGCGCTTCCCAAGGTTACCGTCACGCCGGTAGCGCCGAAGGCCGTGGCCAAGCCCGCGGCCGGCGCAAAGCCGCCAGGCTAAACCGGAGAGATCAAGGGCCCAGCCCTTGATATTCCCGGACCGAAGTCCGATAGAGGGCCGGGCCCGTTGCGGGTCCGGCCTTTCCATTTGCTAAGCCATGGCTGATCCACGCTTCTTCGACAATGCAGGTCCGTTTTCGCTCGCTCGCATTGCCGAGTTGACGGGCGGAAAAGTGCCGCCTGGCGTCTCGGCGGCCGTCGCAGATGTGGCTGCACTTGACAGCGCGACGGGAAGCCACCTGTCTTACTGCGAGAGCGTGAAATTCCGCTCCGCGCTAGAACGCACCAAAGCAATGGCCGTTCTGGTCGCCGATGCGCTCGCCGCAAGCGTACCCTCGACCGTCATTGCTGTCGTGTGTCCGCAACCTGCTTTAGCCTTTGCGAAGGTCGCAACCGCTCTCTATCCGGACGCGGGCTTGATCTGGCCCAAATCGAAACCGCCCGTGCAACGGGTTGCCCCCACGGCACGCATAGGGGAGGGCACGGTGCTGGCGCCCGACGTCTTCATCGGCGAGGACGTAGAGATTGGCGACGGCTGTATCGTCGGCCCCGGTGTAGTCCTCGGACGCGGCGTTTGTATCGGCCACAAAGCCCAAATTGGCCCGCACGTCTCGATCAGCCACGCCCTGATCGGAGACCGCTGCACCATTCACGCTGGCACGCGCATAGGCCAGGACGGCTTCAGCTACGTGAGCGGGCCCGGCGGCCACTTCAAGATCCCGCAGCTCGGCCGCGTAATCCTCCAAGACGACGTCGAGGTCGGCGCAAACGTGACCATAGATCGGGGAGCCCTCGCGGATACCGTCATCGGCGAGGGTACCAAGATCGACAATCTGGTCCAAATCGGCCACAACAACCGCATCGGGCGCCGTTGTATCGTAGTGTCGCAAGTTGGCATTTCGGGAAGTTGCGAGATCGGCGACTTCGCCGTGCTGGGCGGACAGGTCGGCGTTGCCGACCATCTCAAGATCGGATCGGGTACGTTTGTGGCGGCGAAGTCCGGCGTCACGCGCAGCCTCGAAGCCGGCAAAGTCTATGCGGGCTACCCCGCCCACCCGATCGAACAATGGCGGCGCGAAGTCGGTACGCTGTCGCGCCTGACGAAGGCATCACGGAGCAAGAATGAGCGCGACACCGGAAAAGACTGACCTACCGGTCGCCGATACCAAGCGGCTGATGGAGTTGCTGCCGCATCGTCCCCCGATGCTGCTGATCGACAAGATGGTCGACATCGTCCCCAATCTCAGCGCAACGGGCGTGCGCGCCGTTTCAATCAACGACCCGGCATTCTTGGGTCACTTCCCGGGACATCCGGTGATGCCGGGCGTCATGATCGTGGAAGCCATGGCACAAACCGCGGGCGCGCTCGTGATGTACTCGATGAACGCAAGCGCCCACGATAAACTCGTCTATTTCATGTCGATCGACAAAGCCCGTTTTCGTCACCCCGTGGTGCCGGGCGACCTGCTGCGCATTCCGGTGAAGCTCCAGCGCGCGCGCGCGCCGGTCTGGAAATTCTCGGGCGAAGCCTACGTCGACGGCAGACTGTGCGCCGAAGCGGAATACAGCGCCATGATCATGGATAAGGCAGGAAGGCCGGCAAGCACCAATGACTAAAGTACATCCCACCGCCGTCGTTGCACCGACCGCGAAGGTCCACGAATCCGTCGAGATCGGCCCCTTTTGCGTCGTGGGCCCGAAGGTGACGCTGCACGAGAACGTGCGCCTCATCAATCATGTGTGCGTCGACGGCCGCACGACCATCGGCAAGGGCACTGTCGTCTACCCGTTCGCCTCGCTCGGTCAGCCGCCTCAGAGCCTCGCCTACCAGGGCGAAGAAACCGACCTCATCATCGGCGCGAACAACATTATTCGTGAGCACATGACGATGAATCCGGGCACCGCCAAGGGCACCGGCGTCACGCGCGTAGGCGACAACTGCATGTTCATGGCCGACAGTCACGTCGCACACGACTGTCAGGTCGGTAGCAACTGCGTCTTTGCGAACAACGCGATGATTGGCGGTCACGTCGTCGTCGACGATTTCGTTTGGCTGGGTGGCGGCGCGGCGGTTCACCAATTCAGCCGCATCGGCAAGCACGCGTTTGTCGGCGGGATGGCGGGTCTTGAAGGCGATCTCATCCCCTATGGCTCCGTAATGGGCAACCGTGCCCATCTTGCGGGGCTTAATCTCGTGGGCCTCAAGCGCCGCGGCTTTTCGCGCGAGCAAATCCACGAACTTCGTAATGCCTACCGCCTGCTGTTCGCCCAAGAGGGCACGTTCCAGGAGCGCTTGGCCGACGTGGCCGAGTTGTTCGCGAACAGACCCGAAGTGATGGACATCGTGAATTTCGTCCGCGCCGGCGGCAATCGTCCGCTCTGCATGCCGGATCGAGAGAACCGCACCGACAGCGCGTGACGCCTCACTTGCCGAAATTGGGAATCGTGGCCGGTGCCGGCGCGCTGCCCGGCGAGATCGTCCGCGCGAGCACGCGGGCGGGAAGGGCATGTCACGTCATTGCTATCGACGAGTTCGCAGACCAGCTGCCGGCATCGGTGAGTCACAGCCGCATCGCGATCAGCAAGATAGGCGCCATCATCGCTGAGCTGCGTCGCCAAGGTTGCGCCGACATCGCGTTTGCCGGCAAGTTCGAACGTCCGAACGGCAGGAACATCAAGCTGCGCCCGGACCTCGGCGGTCTTGAGTTTATTCTCCGCATCCTCGGCATGTTCGGACGCAACGACGACGTGCTGCACAGGGCTATCTCGAACATGTTCACGTCGCGCGGATTTCGCGTCGTGTCGCCGCTCGATGCGGCTCCGGCACTTGCGGCGCGGACCGGTACGCTCACCCGAACAAAGCCGCCCGACGAGATGCGGCGGACCTTTCCCGCAGCCCTCGCGCTTGCGAAAGAGCATGGCGCGACGAAGCGGGGCCAAGCCATCGTCGTCGAGAACGGCGCTGTCATTGCCCGCGAGACCCGCGCCGGCACGGACGCGATGTTGCAGTCCCTCGACACCACGAAGCGCCCCGCTGCGTTCCTGACGAAGGCCATGACGCCGACGCAACTGCCTACGATCGATCCCCCGGCGATCGGCGAAGGCACTGTCCTGAACGCAGCGCGCGCCGGCCTGGCCGGCATCCTTGTGGAGGCGGACCGCAGCGTGATCGTCGACGAGCCCGCCGTTTGCGCGAAAGCCGACGAGCTCGGACTCTTCGTCTGTGCCGCAAGTCTGGATACGCCATGAAAACACGTACAGTAATGCTAATCGCCGGCGAACCTTCCGGCGACGCCCTGGGCGGCCAATTGATCGAAGGCTTAAGACAGCTGTCGCCGGACGGCTTGCGCATCGTCGGCGTGGGTGGCCATCAGATGCGCGCGGCTGGTCTGCAAAGTCTCTACTCGCTGAACGACACGTCGGTCATGGGGCTTCGAGAAGTCGTGCCTCGCCTCCGCCGCATCGTCATGCGCGTCTATCAAGCGGTGAACTTCGCCGTACAGCTCAAGCCCGACATTGTCGTGGTCATCGATAGCCCCGATTTCACGCACAATGTGGCCAAACGAATCCGCAAACGCATGCCCGATCTCAAGATCGTGGACTACGTCGCCCCTCAAGTCTGGGCCTCGCGCCCCAAACGTGCGGCAAAGATGGCGCAGTTCTTCGACCACGTCCTTTGCCTGCTGCCGTTCGAAGTGCCGTTCTTCGCCAACGTGGGTTTGCCCGCGACGTTCGTCGGCCACCCGGTTATCGAGCGTGCTCCGGCGCCGGGCACCGGAGCGGCCTTCCGCGCTCGCCACGACATCGCTGCACACGAGAAGATCCTTGTCATGCTTCCCGGGAGCCGCCTGAGCGAGGTCCGGTTCCTATGGCCGGCCTTTCAAGCGGCCGTCGACAAGACCCAGGCCGCTGCCGGCAACCTTCGCGTGGTCATACCCACCGTCTCGACGGTCGCCGCGCGCGTTCGCGCACTGGCAGCTGCGTGGGACCGAGAGGTCCTGATCGTTGAGACGCAAGAGGACAAGTTCGGCGCATTCGACGCGGCGGACGTAGCCTTGGCGGCGTCGGGCACGGTCTCGACGGAACTTGCGCTTTCTGCGACGCCGATGGTCATCGGCTACCGCGTAGGTCAAGTCACGGCAGCGATCGCGCGCCGGTACATCAAAGTGCCTTTCATTACGCTCGTGAACTTGATCCTGAAGCGCGAAGCGATTCCGGAACTCGTCCAAGAGGAATGCACCGCCGAGAACCTGTCGGCCGAACTGATCAAGTTGCTCATGAACCCTGCAGCGCGCGTAACCCAGGTGACCGCCTCGGCCGAAGCGGTAAAAGCATTGGGACTCGGCGACGAGAAACCGAGCATGCGCGCGGCCCGCGCGGTCCTAAAGCTTCTCGACGAGCCTAAGCGGAAGGCGGCGCAGAAGGGCGCCACCTAACCTCAGCGTTTGCTTGCCGGCACGTAGTCGCGCTTCGGCGCGCCGACATAAAGCTGCCGCGGCCGCCCGATCTTCTGGCTCGGATCCTCGATCATTTCCGCCCACTGCGCGATCCAACCGACCGTGCGGGCGAGCGCAAACAACGCGGTGAACATCGCTGTTGGGAAGCCGAGCGCCTTCAACGTGATCCCCGAATAGAAGTCGATATTGGGATAGAGCTTCTTCTCCACGAAGTAGTCGTCGTTGAGCGCGATCTTCTCGAGCTCCATGGCGACTTGGAGCAGCGGATCGTTCCGGATGCCAAGTTCGTCGAGCACCTCGTGACAGGTCTTCTGCATCACCTTCGCGCGCGGATCGTAGTTCTTGTAGACGCGGTGGCCGAAGCCCATCAGACGGAAGCCGGAGTTCTTGTCCTTTGCCCGCGCAACATACTCCGGGATCCGGCTGACGCTGCCGATTTCTTCCAGCATCTTCAGCGCGGCCTCGTTGGCGCCGCCGTGCGCGGGCCCCCAAAGGCACGCGATGCCGGCCGCGATGCAGGCGAACGGGTTTGCCCCCGACGAGCCCGCCAGACGTACCGTGGACGTCGACGCGTTCTGCTCGTGATCGGCGTGGAGGATGAAGATACGATCGAGCGCCCGGGCAAGAACCTTGTTGGTCTTGTAGTCCTCGGCCGGCACGGCAAAACACATCCGCAGGAAGTTCTCCGCATAGTCGAGATTGTTCTGCGGATACACGAACGGCTGACCGATCGAGTACTTGAACGCCATCGCTGCAATCGTCGGCATCTTCGCGATCATGCGATGGCTCGCGATCGTGCGCTGCATCGGATCGTTGATGTCGGTGGAGTCGTGATAGAACGCCGATAGCGCGCCGACGACGCCGCACATCACCGCCATCGGGTGCGCGTCGCGGCGGAAGCCACGGAAGAACATGCTGATCTGCTCGTGCACCATCGTGTGGCGCGTGATCGCATTGCGGAACGTCTGCAATTGACTGGCGCTCGGAAGCTCGCCGTGCAGCAGCAGATAGCAGACTTCGATGAAGTCGCTTTGCTCGGCCAGTTGCTCGATCGGATATCCGCGATAGAGCAGTACCCCTTCGTCGCCGTCGATATAGGTGATTGCGCTCTCGCAGCTCGCCGTCGACGTGAACCCTGGGTCGTAGGTGAAGACATCGCCCTCGCCGTAAAGCTTGCGGATATCGACGACGTCCGGCCCGATCGTGCCGCGCGCGACCGGAAGCTGGATGTTCTTGTTGTTGACGGTGACGGTAGCCGAGCCGCCGGGCTTCGAGGCGAAGGGTGGCTTGGGCATGAGAGACCTCCTAGTGCGCGTTGGACCGGGGTTACCTGGTCTTATTGTGCGCCGCAATATTTTCGAACGAGTTTAAGCAGCAAATGGCGGAAAAAGCCACTTGCCGGGGCACCCAGGTCAGGGACTACCCCTCGGCTTGGTCGCCGATGCGGGCCAGCGATTCCGCCCGTCCCAGCACCACCAGAACATCGAAAATGCCCGGGGATGTGCTCCGGCCCGTAAGAGCGGCCCGTAGGGGCTGGGCAACGGTCCCCAGCTTGTGTCCATGGGCTTCGGCGAACGCCCGCGTAGCGGCATCCAACGCCGCCGCTGTCCAATCGCCGGTCGCTGCAAGGGCTTGCCCCACACCCCTCAGTACGGCCTTCGCCTCCGGCGTAAGAAGCTTCTTGGCCTTGTCGTCGAGCGCCAACGGCCGCTGCGCCAAGAGGTAATAGGCACCATCGGCGAGTTCCACCAGGGTCTTCGCGCGCTCTTTAAGCCCCGGCATCGCGGTCACGAGCTTTGCCTTCATGTCAGACGGCACCGCCTTCCCCTTGGAGACTAAAAGCGCGATCGTCCCATCGGCCAATGCTTCGTCGGTCGCGGCGCGCATGTAGTGCCCATTCAAATTATCGAGCTTCTTGAAATCCACCCGCGAAGGGCTGCGGCCGATGCTCTCAAGATTGAACCAGTCGATCGCCTGCGCGGTCGAGATGATTTCATCGTCGCCGTGGCTCCACCCCAGCCGCAGCAGGTAGTTGCGCATCGCGTCCGGCAGATAGCCCAAGTCTTTGTACTCATGAATGCCGAGGGCGCCATGCCGCTTCGAGAGCTTTTGGCCATCCTCGCCGTGCAAAAGCGGGAGGTGGCCGTAAGTGGGTACCGGCCACCCCATCGCCTCGATGATCTGCCGTTGGCGCGCGGCGTTCGTCAGATGGTCGTCACCGCGAATGACATGAGTGACGCCCATATCGTAATCGTCGACGACCACGGAGAGCATATACGTCGGCGTCCCATCCGATCTGAGCAGGATGAAGTCGTCCAGCACATCGTTAGAAAACCGCACGTCACCCTGAACCTTGTCGTGGATGATTGTCTCGCCGGATTGGGGTGCCCTGATCCGCACGACCGGAGGCACATTGGGGCGCCCATCGCTCGCGGGCCTATCGCGCCAGCGGCCGTCATATCGGATGGGTTTGCCGGCCTTCCGCTGATCCTCACGCATCGCCTCCAGTTCCTCGGGCGAGGCATAGCAGTGGTACGCACGGCCCTGCGCCAGCAACTGCTTGGCCACTTCGGCGTGCCTTTCGGCCCTAGAAAATTGGTAGACGACCTCTTGGTCCCAATTTAGCCCCAACCACTGCATACCCTCGATAATGGCATCCACAGCTGCCGGTGTGGATCGCTCCCGGTCAGTGTCTTCAATGCGCAGCCGGAATGTGCCGCCGGTCTTGCGCGCGTAAAGCCAATTGAACAGGGCTGTACGGGCGCCGCCGATATGGAGGAAGCCGGTAGGGGAGGGCGCAAAGCGCGTCACGATGGTCATGGGTCGATGGAACTTGTTTCTGTGTCTAGCTTTGGACTTCCCGCAGCGCCGAAGCGGCGAGCGGCGCCCGTTTAGCACGAGCAAATGCCCTTGAGCGAGGCCGCGGCGCAAGGCGAAACCGTCCGCCGTTTCTATTGGCGCGATGCGATTTCGCATTGCCTGGCTGCGGCAAGATCGCTGCCCGGCGCGGTCGTCTCCGGTTGGCACGCCGACGCCTTGCGCCGGGGCCTCTTCGTGCCTGTCTTGGTGGGCTTCGGGATCGGCCTCTACTTCGCACTCCCCGTCGAGCCTCCGCTCGCCGTGGCGTTGATCGCCCCGGCAGCAATCGCAGCGTGGTTCGTAGCGGCGCGCCATGCCGCACGATGGCAAGCAAGCCTCGCCTGCATTGCCGCATGCTGCGCGGGTGTTGGGCTGGCGATTGCCAGAACGAACCTCGTTGCAACCGAACAGTTGAGCAGCGAAACGCGCCAGATCACCATTCAGGCGCGGGTCGAACATTCGGCGCCGGCCGATAAGGGCAGAACGCGTCTGTGGCTCAGTGTCTTCAAGACCTTGCCAAGCCTTGCCCACAGCCCGGCCCGCATTCGCATCACCCTGACCAAGCCAACGGTTGCTGTCGCCTCCGGCGACTGGGTCGAAATCCGCGCGAGGTTGCGGCCGCTTCCGACACCTGTCGCACCCGGCGCCTACGACTTCGGACGGACCCTCTGGTTTCAAGGCATTGGTGCTGTCGGCTTCTCCTTGCACCCACTCAAACGCATTGCTGCACTGCGCGAGCCCACGTTGGCCGAGAGCATGTCCGACGCGGTGAATCGCTTCCGCCGCGGTGTTAGCGATCGCATCCTCTCGGCCCTCCCGGCGCCGTCGGGACCGATCGCGGCAGCGTTCCTCACGGGCGAGCGTGGCCTCATATCCGATGAGGATAACGAAGCCATGCGTGACTCGAGCCTCGCCCACCTTTTATCGATATCCGGCTTGCACATGGCCCTTGCAGGCTTCGGCTTCTTCGCAGCCCTAAGGCTCACCTTCGCGCTAACACCCGCGCTCGCGCTGAACTACCCGGTCAAGAAATGGGCGGCGGCGGCCGCGCTC
>CAZYGK010000120.1:0-10042 GCA_964647355.1 uncultured Flavobacteriaceae bacterium
CGGCGATGTCGCCGTCGTTCAGCACCATGCCGCCGATCAACTGCACGTCGAAGTGACGTTGGCCGAGCGTGCGCTTAGCCGCTTCGCGCACGGTCGCAAATGCCTCCGGCAGCAGATCGTCAAGCGACCGGCCGTTCGCGACCTGCTCGCGGAACGTAGCCGTCCGACCGCGCAACGCGTCGTCGCTGAGCTTCGCGATATCCGCTTCGAGGGCGTTGATCTTGGGTACGCGCGCGTAGAGGGGCTTAAGTCTGCGATCGTTGCTGGAGCCGAAAATCTTCTTGGCCAGCGATGACAAGCCGAGCATTCGAAACCGTCCTTGGGAAGAATAGAAATGCGGGTCGAGACGAAGGGACCGCCAAAGCGGCGGGACTCGCCTCCAAGACGTACGGAAACAGGGGTTTCGCGCGAAGCCGCCCGGACAGATAAGGGGGGACCACCCCCCTGTCAACGCGGCGCCAGGACAGGCTCGGGCGAGTGTTGCAGGCGGGGCAATGCGTGCGACAGAGTGCTGCGAATGCCGCTGCCTTAACCGTCGCGACGGCGTCAAAAGTCGATTGTCGGCGAACAGGACTGGGGACGGATGAGCGGCGGAATTCTGCCGTTCTTGACCGGTTTTGCGCCGCCCGCTACTGAACAAACGGCGGACGTGAGCGGCAGAGTCGGTCGCCTCCGCGAGAGGGATTGCATCAAATGGCCCCGCCTGCGGGCAAGTCTGCGAAAGTTGCGGTGACCGCGAAGTCGGCACCCGAAGCGGCCCCTAAAGCCGTGAAGACCGCGCCACCCGTATCGCCGTTGAGCCCGAAGTCGCTCGCAAAGCTGCAACCCATCTCGGGCGTGCGCTTGGGCGCGGGCTCGGCCGGCATCCGCTATGAAGGCCGAACAGACGTTCTCATGGCCGTCATGGCGCCGGGAACCACTGTCGCAGGTGTCTTCACGACATCGAAAACAGCTGCGGCCCCCATCGACTGGTGCCGCGCCGCGCTGCTGCAGCGCTCCGCGCGCGTCTTGATCGTCAACTCCGGCAATGCCAACGCCTTCACAGGCCGCGCGGGCGTCGAGGCGGTTCGCGCGACGGCAGACACCGCAGCGGCGATCGCCGGCTGCAAACCGCAGGAAGTTTTCATCGCCTCGACCGGCGTCATCGGTGAGCCGCTGCCGGTAAAGCGCCTAGCCACGGCACTGCCCGATATCTACGAGAACACCGGCGCGACTGCTTGGGAACAGGCCGCACGCGCGATCATGACGACCGACACATTCCCGAAGATGGCGACGGCGACGGCCCAGATCGACGGCCAGCTGGTCAAGATCAACGGCATCGCAAAGGGCTCCGGCATGATCGCGCCCGACATGGCGACGATGCTGTCGTTCGTGTTCACCGATGCGGCAATTCCGGGCGACGTCCTTCAGCTACTTCTGACGCAAGGCGTGGAAACCAGCTTCAACGCCATCACCGTCGACAGCGACACCTCGACGAGCGACACGCTGCTTCTGTTCGCAACCGGCAAGGGCGCACGCCACAACCCAGTGATCCGCGCCAACGACAAGCGCCTCGACGACTTCCGCGTCAAACTGAACGGACTTCTGCAAGACCTGGCGGTACAGGTCGTGCGCGACGGCGAGGGCGCGACCAAGCTCGTGCGCGTAAATGTCACCGGCGCCGAGAGCCCGCAAGCCGCGCGAAAGATCGCTCTTAGCGTCGCGAACTCGCCGCTCGTCAAAACCGCAATCGCTGGCGGCGATGCAAACTGGGGCCGTGTCGTCATGGCAGTCGGCAAGTCGGGGGAGGCTGCGAACCGCGACAAGCTCTCGATCAAGTTCGGCGGCCACAGGGTTGCAACGCAAGGCCAGCGCGATCCGAACTACTCGGAAGCCCTGATGTCCCGCTACATGCAGCGCCAGGAGATCGAAATCGACGTCGATGTCGGTGTCGGTAAGGGCGCGTCGGGCGTGTGGACCTGCGACCTCACGCACGGCTACATCTCGATCAACGGCGACTACCGCAGTTGAGCAAGCTCGTTCTCGTCGTCGCTTGCGCTTTGATCGATACCGACGGCCGCGTCCTCCTCGCCCAACGCCCGGAAGGAAAATCGATGGCGGGCCTCTGGGAATTCCCGGGCGGCAAGGTCGAGCCCGGCGAACGTCCCGAATTGACACTGATCCGCGAGTTGGACGAAGAACTCGGCATCACCGTGAAGGAAGACTGCCTCGCGCCCTTCGCTTTCGCGTCCCATGGTTACGAAACATTTCACCTGCTGATGCCGCTTTATGTGTGCAGGCGTTGGGACGGCGTTGTGACCCCGCGCGAGGGCCAAAAGCTGGCCTGGGCGCGCCCGAAGGACATGGGCAACTACCCTATGCCGCCCGCGGATGTGCCGCTCGTCGCACAGTTGCGCGATCTGCTCTAGGCGCGCTCGGGCAAGTCCGCGATCCATAAAATTGAAAATGTTACGACCTGTTAAGGCCGCTCGACGCATTCTCGCGAAGTAGAGAACCCTGCGAGGTGGACGATGAGCGCCCTCACTCGATTGCTGCGTGTGTTTGCCGCCGACGAAAGCGGTGCGACGGCCATTGAATACGGCCTGATCATCTCGCTCATTTTCTTGGCGATTCTGGCATCCGTGAATTCCGTGGCCGCCGGCACGACGGCGCTGTTCACCTTGCTCGCCTCCGCGATGAGCTAAGCGGGCGCAAAGCCTGTCATGAACAGGATCTCGAACGTCGCGGCGATGCGCCCGTCGCCGCCGCGGGTCTTCTCCGCATAGACTTCGCACGCGCGAGCAAGCACCCCGCGCCGCAAGAACGTCCGCCGCCGTTTCGTCAAGACATTGGTTTCGCCCATGCCGCGTAAGTCGCTCAGCAGCTTGAGCGTATGCTCGTAGCGGACCGTCACCGTATTGACGTCGGCGACCGGTCGCACGAACCCCGCCCGTTGAAGTAACGCGCCGGCATCGCGCACATCGACCATCGGCGCGACGCGCGGTGACAATCCGCCGGCTACGTCGATTTCGGCTTCGCCGAGCGCGAGCTTCAGTTCGTGCAGCGTTCGGCCGCCGAACAGTGCGGCCATGAACAGCCCGTTCGGCCTCAAGCAGCGGCGGATCTGTGTCAGCGCTCCCGGCAAATCGTTCACGGCATGAAGCGTGAGCACGCTCACATAGGCGTCGAGCGTGTGATCGGCGAACGGGACGGCTTCATCGTCGAAGACAATGCCGCCTGCCGGTACCAACGGTGGCACGCTGTCGGCGCTGATCCACCGCACATTGCCGGACGCCGGCGGCGCGATGGCCCCGCGCCACAAGGCTCTTCCGATCGGCTGCGCGGTGGTGACGAGCCGATCCGCCAACTCGTCACGAGCACTAGTGGCGAGGAACGAGTAAGCATCAAACTGTTGCGCCGCGCGCGCGCGCCGCAGACGCCGCAGCCTCGTGTCGAATATCTGTGGAACGCCGGTCATCGCTCCCGGCATGTCTGGCACAAGCGCGCGCGCCGCGCCATGATCGGCGATGGGTTTGGCATCTTTCAGTTTCAACCGAATCACACGCGCGGCAGGCCGCATCGCGCTGGATCTGATCCTGCCGCCCCTGTGCCTGAAGTGCCGCGCTCCGGTGTCCGAGCCGCAGTCGGTCTGTGCACCCTGTTGGAACGAACTGCGTTTCTTGACCGCCCCCCAATGCGCGCAATGCGGCTTGCCGTTTCCGCACGACTTGGGCGGTGGCGTGAAGTGCGCCGCCTGTATCGCCAAGCCGCCGCCGTTCGCGGTGTCGCGCGCGGCGCTCGCCTACGACGATGCCAGCCGCGATCTGATCCTCGGCTTCAAACATGCCGATCGCCTGGAATCCGTACCGCTCTTCGCGCGCTGGATGGCGCTGGCCGGGCATGACGCACTCGCACAAGCCGACGCGCTGATCCCCGTGCCGCTCCACTGGCGCCGCCTTGTGGCACGCCGCTACAACCAGGCAGCCCTTCTCGCGAACGCTCTGGGCGCGCTGACACGCCTGCCGGTCGACACCGCCGCCCTGCAACGCATCAAGCCCACACCCAGCCAGGGCGAAATGCCCTCCGCCCGCGCACGCGCCAAGAACGTCGTGCGCGCGTTCGCACTTGCCGAAAAGCACAGGGCGAGAATCCGGGGCAAAAGACTCGTGTTGGTTGACGACGTGCTAACGACCGGGGCCACCGTTGGCGCATGCACAAAGGCGCTTCTGAAGGCTGGCGCCGCCTCTGTATCTGTAGTCACACTGGCGCGCGTTCTGCGCCCGTTAAGCCTGTCCCTCTAATGTTCGACAGTGGCCTTGGGCGCGAGAGCGTCCTATATCTTAGGCACGAGTGCAGAGCGATTCCTATGTCAGCTGTCGCGCATCCCGAAACCACACTACCGGTCGTCGTCTACTCGACGCTGCTCTGCCCCTATTGCCACAGGGCCAAGGCGCTGCTGCGCCGGAAAGGCGTCAACTTCACCGAGATCGACGTCGGCATGGACCTTGAGAAGCGTGACGAAATGACGAAACGCGCTGGCCGCCACACGGTTCCGCAGATATTCGTCGGCGACAAGCATCTCGGCGGCTGCGACGACCTCTACGCGCTGGACAGCGAGGGCAAGCTCGACTCGATCCTGGGGCGCGGCTAACCTCCAAGGCATGAGCCAAGTTTTCCGCGCCGCCTGTGTGCAGATGCGCACGGGCCTTGATGTCGCCGCCAACGTCGCGGCCGCGTCCACGCTGATCCGCGAAGCCAAGGCGAAGGGGGCCCACTTCGCCGCCACGCCCGAGATGACCTCGCTGTTCGAGGCCGAGTCCGACGCGCTCTTCACAAAAGTGCGAGAGGAGCGTGACGACGAAGCGCTGAAGGCGTTCCGCGCCCTCGCCGAAGAGTGCGCGCTCTGGCTCTTGGTCGGCTCGCTCCCGATCAAGGTCGAAGAGCGCCGCTGCGCGAACCGCTCGTTCCTCATCGACCCGAAGGGCGCGGTGCGCGCGACCTACGACAAGATCCACATGTTCGACGTCGACCTGCCCGGCGGCGAGGTCTATCGCGAGTCGAAGAACTACCGCCCGGGCGAGCGCGCCGTCGTTGCCAACACGCCGTGGGGCAAACTGGGCCTCAGCGTCTGCTACGACCTTCGCTTCCCGCACCTCTACCGCGCGCTCGCCAAAGAGGGGGCGTCGTTCCTCGCCATCCCCGCCGCCTTCACCCACACGACGGGCCAGGCCCACTGGCACGTCCTGCAGCGCGCCCGCGCGATCGAAACCGGCTGCTTCGTCATCGCGCCAGCCCAAGGCGGCAAGCACGAAAACGGCCGTCACACCTTCGGCCACAGCCTGATCATCGACCCGTGGGGAAACATCATCGCGGAGGCAGGCGACACGCCGGGCGTCATCGTCGCCGACATCGACCCAACGAAAGTCGCCGAAGCCCGAAGCCGCGTGCCGGCGCTCACGCACGACCGCGAGTTCAAGCTTGGCTAAGCCGATCACGCGTGCCGACTGCGCGGCGCTGGACGCAAGGGATCCGCTCGCGCACGCACGCGACCGGTTCGACATCCCGTCCGACATCATCTACCTCGACGGCAATTCGCTAGGTTGCTTGCCGAAGGCAGTGCCAGCGCGCCTGCGCGAAGTGATCGAGAGCGAATGGGGCAGGGGCCTGATCCGCTCCTGGAACAACGCGGGTTGGTACACCGCCCCACAGCGCGTCGGCGCCAAGATTGCAAGGCTCATCGGCGCCGCCGCCGACGAAGTCATCGTCACAGATTCGACTTCCGTCGATCTCTTCAAAGTCCTGAACGCTGCGCTCCGCCTTCGTCCGAACCGCAAGACGATTCTGGGAATCCGCGGCGACTTCCCAACCGACGCGTACATCGCAAACGGCGTTGCAGCGACAACGGCCAAGCACTTCAAGCGCGTCGATGCAACCGATCTTATCGGCGCGATCGACGCCGACACCGCCGTCGTTCTGCTCACGCACACGAACTACAAGACGGGCCTCATCTACGACATGAAGGCGATCACCGAAGCGGCGCACGCGAAGGGCGCGCTCGCACTCTGGGACTTGTCGCACAGCGCGGGCGTCATGCCGGTCGAACTGAACCGCTTGAACGCCGACTTCGCCGTCGGTTGCGGATACAAGTATCTGAACGGCGGCCCCGGCGCGCCAGCCTACATCTTCGCGGCCAAGCGCCATCACGACGCGGTCGATCATCCGCTCACCGGCTGGCTCGGCCACGCCGATCCGTTCGCCTTCGCCGACGACTACGTGCATGCGCAAGGCATGAACAAGCTCCTGACAGGAACGCCGCCGATCTTGTCGCTCACCGCCCTCGACGCCGCGCTCGACGTGTTCGACGGCATTGATTTGCACATGCTCCGCGCCAAAGTCGCCGGCCTCACCGACCTCTTCATAGCGCTTGCCGATGAGCGCTTACTCCGTCACGGCTTCACGCTCGTGAGCCCACGCGATGCAAGCCGCCGCGGCGGCGTCGTCTCGCAGACTCATTCGGAGGGCTACGCGATCATGCAGGCCGTGATTGCCCAGGGCGTCATCGGCGACTTCCGCGCCCCGGACGTCGTGCGTTTCGGCTTCTCGCCGCTGACCACGCGCTTCGTCGATGTCTTCGACGCGGCAGCCGTCATCGACGATGTGATGACCACCCGCGCCTGGGACGCGCCGGATTTCAAATCGCGCAATGCCGTAACGTGACGCCCCGCATAAGTGACAGCGGTTGTGCGATTGCTGGGGATTTACCCTTCGTTAAGCGGGAAGGCGTGCCATAGGCAGGTCTTGTCGAAACCACGCCCGGCAGTCATCTTACCCAAGTGCCAAGTGAGCAGAGAGAGTTAGGCGTCGCCTCATGATCCGCTATCAGCTGGTCTGCCCCAAGGACCACGGCTTCGAAGGCTGGTTCAAGGATTCCGCCGCCTACGACAAGCAGGCGAAGAAGGGCCTGCTCGTCTGCCCGACCTGCAGTTCGAAGAAGATCAAGAAAGCGCCGATGGCGCCCGCGATCTCCAAAAAGGCCGAACTGGCCGAAGCTGCCTCGCAGGCAAAGGCCATGCGCGAGTGGGTCACGAACATCCGCAAGGACGTCGAAAAGAACGCCGAATACGTCGGCGAAAGATTCCCCGACGAAGCCCGCGCGATCCACTACGGCGACGCGAAGGAACGCCAAATTTACGGCGAGGCAACCTTGGCTGACGCCAAGGATCTGATCGAAGAAGGCATCCCCGTCACCCCGATCCCAAGCCTCCCGCGGGCGGATTCTTGAAGCTTAGCCCTCCAAATACGCCATCAGCAGCAACGTTGCCTCAGCCCGCAAGGCGGAGCAGGTCAACCGTTCGGGGTGCCGCCGCAGCGTCTCGTCTGCGACGGCATTGATGCAAACATCGACGAAGAACGCCGCATCGGGTCGGGCCGTGTTGCTGGTCCGGGCAAGAAGCTTCGCAACCGTACGCGCGACCCGCTCCCGGCGCAGCGCGCTAACGCGCACGCGTTCCTCATCGGGTAGCGTCTCGCGGGCGAGTGCGGCCAACCGCAGGATCAGCACGGGATCGCGCGCCCGGAAATCGAAGTGCCAATCGACGATCGCGCGCACGACCTCTTCGGTCGCTCCGTCGCCGTCGATCGTGGCGGGGCGTATCGCCTCCGCCAGCTTGAACTCGCGCGCGATCATCGCGCGCACGATCGCCTGCTTGTTCGGGAAATACTGATAGAGCGATCCGATGCTCACGCCCGCCCGCGCCGCGATCGCGTTCGTGGTGAGCGCCTCGGCGCCGCCCTCCCGCAAAATGTGAGCGGCGGCCTCGACGATCGCCTCAAGCGTCGCGGTGGCCCGCTTCTGCTGCGGCGATTTCCGTAAATCGGTCAACGCCTTATCCATACGCCTGGTCCCCATGCGATAAGCGAGTTTACGCGCAATGCCGCGCGTATCAAATGACCGGCATGGCTCGGGCTCAAAACCTCGCGATCGCGGTTCTCACCCTCACACTCTCCGCCTGCGGAGCGCTGGAACCGTTTACCGCCCCGCCGGCGCAAACGCCCGTCGTCCTGCAAAGTGGTGTCACCCGTTTCGACCTCCGCTTTCCGTGCGGCGCCGTCAAATGCGCCGCGTGGCTTTACGTGCCCGCCAACGCGGCAAAGCCGCCGGTCGTCGTCATGGGCCACGGCTTCGCTGGCACGCGCGACGCAGCCCTCGAACAATTCGCCGAGCACTTCGCGAAAGCTGGCATTGCCGCGTTCGTGTTCGACTACCGCAACTTCGGTGCAAGCGGCGGCGCGCCGCGCCAGCTCGTCGATCCTTGGGCGCAGCTCGATGACTGGCGCGATGCGCTTGGCCATGTGCGAGCCGACGCTCGCGTCGACGACGCGCGTGTTGCGCTCTGGGGCACCTCGCTGGGCGGCGGCCTCGCCCTCGTCGCCGCCGCACGCGACGGCAAGGCGCGCGCCGTGGTGGCACAAGTTCCCCACATCGATGCAAACGCGGAAGGTGAGGCGACGTTCTTCGGCTGGTGGTGGGCGATCCGCTTGCTCTTTACGGGCTGGGGCGATCTTGCGAACCAAGCGCTTGGCGGCGCGCCGATCACCATCCCCGCCATCGCGCCGTCGGGTCGTTTCGCGATGATCCCCGACGACAAAGCGAGCGTGGCGGCCAAGGCGTTGGCGGTGCCGGGCTCCACCTACCGCAACGAAGTCGTCGCGCACTCGGTCTTCACGTTCGACGACTACAACCCCGCCGTCCAAGCGGCCGCGATCGAAGCGCCCGTGCTCGTCATCGCCACCCGCGCCGACCGCTTCGCCCCGTTCGGCGCAGCCGAAGCGTTCGCCAAGGTGCACCGGAACGTCACCCTCAAAGAAATCAATGGCGATCACTTCGATGTCTACGCCCCGCCACGCGCCGAACAAGCCGCGAACTTGGCGGTCCAGTTCCTGAAGGTGCACTTGGAAAAATAGTCCCGGCTATTGTGCCCGCAACGCCGCTCCAATCTGCTCGGCCGAAAACTCAATTGTATTCGTCGCCCGGTAGATCGGCTCATACCCTTCGTACACTCGCAAAAGCACGCAAAGCGACTGTGGCTCTCGCGCGAGGTCGTAAGCCGGCTGCGCAGGCACATACTGGGTCGCTGCATAAGCCGGTCGCGCGACATAGACGTAGGTGGAATAGACTGGCTTGGTTTGCGCGTCCGGGCCGCTCGCGCGCGCCGCGCGCACGCGTTGACGGGGGACGAGGCGGCGTATCGATTGTCCGTCCACGAACGGCGACGACACGCGGTTCAAGTCTGAGCGGCTACCGTCGCAAAACCGCACCTCGTCCATCATGTATTCGGTATCTTCCGCCAGAAGTTCCGGGCTGGAATAGAAGTCGACACGTAGCAAGTCGGCGGGTTGCGCAAATCCTCGGACCTCCGGCGGCACAGACGCAGCCCGAACATGAGCAACGCCGATCGGCGTCAGCGTAATCGAAGGCCGAGTGGCGCCGCACGCGCCAGCTGTGAACGCAATCAAAATTGCGGCGGTCGTAGCTACGCGCGAATCAAAAAGCATGGACGGTGGCTCTGCTATTTCTTCGCCACCACCATGTAATTCACATCGGTATCGTTCGCCAGCATGAACCCGCCGCTAAGTGGGTTGAACATGACGCCCGTCTCTTTTGCGACGTCGAGGCCGGCACGTGTCAGCGCCGTGTCGAGTTCAAGGGGCTTCACGAATTTGTTCCAATCGTGCGTGCCCGGCGGTAGCCACCCAAGCACATACTCCGCCCCAACAATCGCGAGCGCGTAGGCCTTCATCGTCCGGTTGATCGTGGCGACGAACATGAGGCCCCCGGGCTTCAGCATCGAGGCGCAGCTTTTCATGAAGAGGTTCAAATCGGCGACGTGCTCGATCACCTCCATGTTCAACACCACGTCGAACCGCTCACCCGCCTCAGCAAGCGCCTCGGCCGTCGTCGCGCGATAGTCGATCGTAAGCTCGCACTCGGCCGCATGGGTCGCGGCCGTCTTGATATTCTTCTCCGACGCATCGGCGCCAAGCACATCGAATCCGAGTCGCG
>CAZYGK010000121.1:0-10041 GCA_964647355.1 uncultured Flavobacteriaceae bacterium
TCCAGGCCTTGCCACTTCGCCGGGTCGCCCAGGATCGCGTCGTTCGAGACCCAGGTCAGCGCCATAAAACCGCCGATGTAGCTCGGCACCACCGCGAGGTAGACGCCGCAGTAGCGGAACGTGCGCTGCATTTGTTTCAGCGTGTCGACGAGTTCTTCCGGCTGGAAGAACGGCACGCCGTTTTGGAACACGGCAAAGCCGCCGGGCGCGAGCGCCTTGGCGATGCGCTCATAGAACGTGTCGCCGAACAGCACTTCCGCCGGGCCTACCGGGTCCGGGCGGTCGGCGATGATGAGGTCGAAGCGGCCGTGGCTCGACTTGTCGGCCAGGAAGACGAACGCGTCCTCGATTTGGATCTTCAGACGCTCGTCGGCGAAGGCTGCGGCGTTCACTACGCTCAAATGCTGGCGCGACAAATCGACCACCCGTTCGTCGATTTCGACGTTGAAGACGTTCTTAACGCCACGGTGCTTCAGCGCCTCTTCGGCGATGGCGATGTCGCCGCCGCCGACGATCATGACCTCCTTCACGGCGCCGTGTTCGAGCATCGGCACGTGGGTCAGCATCTCGGAGTAGCCGCATTCGTCGCGCGTCGTCAGCTGGACGATGTCGTCGAGCACGAGCACGCGCCCGTTGCGCTTGGAGTCGAAGATCTTGATGTCCTGAAAACGGCTCTTTTCCGACACTAATAGCTTGCCGTCGATCTCGATCGTCTGAGCGAAACCCGGGTGAAGTTTCTCCAAAAACGTGTTCGTCATCGGCGTCGGCTCCTGCTTGTCGAAGAGAGTGAAGAGAGCGGCGAGTGAGGCGCGCGTCGGCGCGCTCTTGGTGCTTCGAAGGCGCGCTCATATAGGGCGAGTGAGTCGCGCGCGCAACGCCGCGAACCGCCTCGCGCGCTGTCACATGCATCAGCTAAAGAAAAAATTAGGGAAGTGGGGGCAAAAAAACTTGCATGGGGGGCAAGCGTCCCTATATTTCGCCCCCTTCCGCAATTCGGGTGGAATCACCAAGAGGCGGGCTTTGGCGGCGTGAGGCCCACGCCACATGGTCACCTTAGGGTGCAACTGTTCTTCTGTTTCGGAGAGGTGCCAGATGGCTCTTCCTGCACGCAAAAGAGCGGCTGTCGAAGTAACGCAGTTCCCCGCGAACCGCGCCAGAACGAAGTCCGTTCCGGCTCCAATTCCCACTGTGGAAGCGGACGAAGACCGTAAAGACTATTTCATCACCCGCAACGGCGTCACGTTTGCGGGCAGCCACTTGATCCTCGACCTGTGGGACGCCCACGATCTGGACGATGAAGCCAAGATCGAAAAGGCGCTCAAAGACGCGGTGACGGCTGCCGGGGCGACGCTTCTGCACATCCACCTGCACAAGTTCGAGCCGAACGGCGGCGTGTCGGGGGTTGCGGTTCTCTCCGAGAGCCACATCTCCGTACACACCTGGCCGGAGAAAGGCTTTGCCGCGTTCGACGTGTTCATGTGCGGCGCGGCCCAGCCGACGAAGACGATCGCAGTGCTCGAGGCGGCGTTTAAGCCCAAGCGCGTCGTGGTCGGCGAGCATAAGCGCGGGATCGTGTAAGCGACCGCAGTTTAAGTGGAAACGCCTGAAGCCGCCCGGTGATGAGCCGGGCGGCTTTTTACTTGGTCGACGGTGGTGCGGTTTTTTTGTCGTCGACGTTCTTTGCCGTGCCAAGCCAGCGCTAGACCTGTTGCCAGAGGCCTGACGTTACCGAGCCTGCAATGAAGAGGCCTTCTTTGCCGGCTTCGGCAACGCGCTTCTGAAACGACGCGTCGCCAGCGATCTTTTCGCGCATCTGGTTCCAGGCGGTAATCGACTCGTACTGGCCGGAAAGGACGATGTGACCCATAGGGCCGCCGAGTTGGGTCAGAATGCGAAGTTCCGCGCCGGTCAGTTTCTTCACTTCGCGCACGACGGTGTGAAAGTACTCCATGGCCTCCAAGTTCTTACCTGGGGCTACCATGAAGGATACGGTGCCGATGATCATACGATGTCTCCTATTGCGGTGAATTTAGGCCGAGCGGCACTTTTGGGGTCGGGCCTTGCCTGAGGATCGAACGTTCCGGCTGCCACTTGTCTTTCTCCCGGTTTTGCGCCACTCGCGCCCGTCGGACCGATTGTTCGGCCGATGAGAAACCTTAGGGTGTGCCTTGCCGTGGGTGTAATTAAGCGATCTGAATCGGCCTTAAACAGCGCGCGCCTGCGGGGACACGACGAGTGACGGCGGACAAGCTACCTGACCCTTTGAAGCTCGGTGCGTTCGAGTTGCGCCTATCGCAGCGGCAGTTGGTGGCCGAGGGAAAGGTCGCGGATTTGGGCGCGCGCGCGTTCGATGTCTTGGTCGCGCTCGTTGCGCATCGGGGCAAGGTTGTCACGAAGTCGGAGTTGTTGGCGGGGGTTTGGCCGGGCGTTCTCGTCGAAGAGAACAACCTGCAGGTCCAAATCAGCGCGCTGAGGAAAGTCCTGGGCGGCGGCGCCATCGCGACGGTGCCCGGGCGCGGCTATCAACTGACAATTCCTGTGGGCCAGACTGAAGCTGCGCCAGCGCCCGCGTTGAACCGGGCCACGGCACCTGCCGCGCCGCCGAAACCTTCCCAGCCGCTGGTCGCGGTCTTGGCGTTCGACAATATGTCGAACGACCCCGACATGCAGTTCTTCTCCGACGGCGTCAGCGAGGAGATTCTTCACACCGTCGCCGGCGTGAAGGGGCTCAAAGTCATCGGTAAGGCATCGACGTTTCGCTTTCGCGGTGCCGAAAAGAGCGCCAAGCACGTGGGCGAAGCTTTGGGCGCGACGCACGTGCTGGACGGATCCGTCCGGCGCAGTGGCGCCCAGTTGCGCATTTCCGCACAGCTGATCGACACGGCGAACGAGACCGCTCTGTGGTCGCAACGCTTCGATCGCAACTTGTCGGACATTTTCGCGCTGCAGGACGAGATTGCCGCGGCGGTGGCCGCGGCGCTGAAGATCGCCTTCGCACCCGCCGGGCCTGCGGGGCACATCGATCCGGTTCTCTACGAACGATTTTTGCAGGCGCGCGCGCAACTCGACCGGAAGTACGGCGGCGTCGGCATGCTTGAGGCGATCCCGATTTACGAGGAGGTGGTGGCGGGTGCGCCCGGCTTCGCGCGTGCTTGGGGGTTGCTGGCGACGGCGCGCGGCCATGCTTTGCGTTTGTTTCCGGACGAGCGTCCAAAGAATGTGACGCGTGCGAGCGTCGTCGAAGCGGCGCAAACGGCGCTGCGCCTCGATCCGAACTGCGGCGCGGCATATATGGCGTTGAGCGGACTGGAAGCATTCGCGAGCTACAGCGCACGCGAGGCGCTTAACAGCAAGGCGCTGGCGGTCGCGCCGAACGATCCCGAAATTCTGATGGTGTGCGCGAATCTCGCATGTCGTGTGGGGCGCGCCCGCGAGGCGCGCGAACACGCGATACAAGCCCACCACATTGCGCCGCTCGCCGCCGTGACGGCGTTTTATAGCGTGGCCATGCTCGATTTCGACGGAAAGCACAATGAATCGAGCCGACTCTGGACCGACCTTACACGGCGTTTTCCCGACGTCGACTATATCTGGCTCGGCGCGTTGAGTGTTGCGGCGGCCTATGGCGATTGGGATCATTTCGACTCGATCGTTGCGCGCTTGAGCGCCCGCGGTCCCTTAGGGTCTGCCCACCGCGCCGTGATCATGTATGGCCGGGCGGTGCAGCACCCCAATCCGGGCTTTGTGAGCTTGCTGTTGGAGCGCGCGCGGAGCGACCTCGACAAGACGGGGGCGCTCGACTTGCGCCTTCTTGCCAGCATCCACACGCTGGGGGCGACGGAGGAGGCGTTTGAGCTGGTCGAGCGCGCCAGTTTCGCGCCGATGTTCGATCCGAACGGCGAGCCGCCGGCTGCCTGGGCCAATCCCGGCTTTATCTTCAACCAAGCAACCAACTTGGCGATGATGCGCGATGAACGGTTTGTGCGCCTGTGCGCCAAGCTCGGTCTGTGTGACTACTGGGTGACGTCAGGCCGCTGGCCCGATTGTGCGGCGGACGGCGTACTGCAGTACGATTTCGAGGCGCATGTGCGCGGCGAAGCCGCGGTCAGCCGGCGTGGCGTGTCCTTCTGAGCAGATCCCCATAACACTCAAAGAAATCGTGCGCATCGCCTTGCGTCGCCAACCTCGGCTTTTCGTCGGGTGACGCATGTCCGAGATTGCAGAGATGCACATGCGTCGCCGCAATGAACAGCGACTGTAGCCGGCTGAGCGGCTGATCGCGCTTCAGCTTCCGCGGCTTGGCTTTGGCGCGCGCGATCGCCTTGTGACCGGCATAGATGTTGCTGTGATCGGGCCACGGTCGGTGTGTGTCCGAAAAGACGGCGTCGGCAAAGCATGGCGCATCGTCGTGCCGGGCCCCAAGCGAGCCCAAGTTCCATTTCTTCTGCATCGTCTTCAGGAACGAGCAGTGGTGCATCGTGTCGTTGACGATCGTGCCCGGCGCGATGTGCGACGAGATCATCACCGTCGGCACGCGCACGCCAAGGCGCTCGAACTCGAAGCCATATTGCGTCTCCTTCGGGAGATTGCCGGGTGCCTTCGCCTTCGGGGGCGCAACATGATCGAAGCACCCGCCATGCTCGTCGAACGTGATGATGAGGAGGGTCCGGTCTTGGAGTAGCCGTTTGCTCGCATCGCGATGCTTCGACGATTGGATGGCCTGATACACCTGCCAAATCAAATGGTCGCCCAACAGGACGCTGCCGGGGCCGCCTTGCGCCAGAAACATCCAATGCCACGCATGCATCCATTCGGAAGGGTGCATGTCGTTGTGCCAATACTCCGGCGGCATGAAGTTGAACATATGCGGTTCGAGAAACGAGTACTTCGGCAACGTGCCGTTGGCGCAATCGGTGAAGAAGTTCGGCCCACAGGGGGCGTCGTATTGAAGATGACGCTGATGCACCTTGGCGACCTTCTTGAAGGGGCCGTGGAAGCTTCCAAGGTGGATCAACTCGGTCGCCGATATGGGCATGTCGGAGTAGACGCACCAGTTGTCCGGGTCCTCGTCGAACCTTTTGTCCAACAGACTGAACAACGTTTCGGTGGTGCTGCTCGCCACCCAATTCAAGAGGTTCCATTTTTCGTCATGGAGCGGCATGTCGGCAAAACCCCACGACGTGGCGGCGTGCCAAAACGCGCGGTTGGGCCAGGTCTCGCTCGGCAGCGCGCAAAACCAGTGATCGAACACGGCGAAGTCCCGCGCCAACGTCGCGAACGCCGGGATCGCGACAGGGTCGAAGACCTTCATGATCTTCGGGCTATAGCGGCCGGGATCGAGCGGCCAGCGCCAACGTGGGCTCTTATTCTCCGTCAGGTCCCGAAGCACGTTGTAATAGTCGAGCACGAACCCGTTCATGGTGGGCGTGGTGGCGGATGTCGGGTCGAGCGGTTTGTTCGCCGGACCGTGCGAAGCGGGCGGCGGGACGTATGTCTTGCCGTAAAGCTGTGTGACCACGTTCTTGAAGAATTCGCCCGGATCGGGATAGGGCTCGTGCGGATCGCGGGTCAGCGACGTTGCGATACGGCCTTGGCCCTTGTGATCGGGGTTCCATCGCCCTTGGGCGCCTTCGAACGTTTTCCCCAGGGGGAACGGGTAGCCGTCGTAGAGGTGGCCAAAGAGGTTGTCGAACGACCTGTTCTCCATCATCAACACGACGACATGGTCGAACTTGTCGAGAAGCTCCTGGGTCGTCGCCACGCGTGTACCTCTGCCGGTGAGTCTTAGGTGGTGCCCGTCCAGGTTCACCGGAGGTCCCGCTTTGTCAAACCATCATGGGGATCGAGCGGGGGCGGGGCGCGCCGTTCGCGCGCCCGCAGCGCCGCCAACTAGGCGATCCGGGGGGCAACGACGGTCGCCACATAGAAGAGCCAGTAACCGCTGATCACGAGCCCGGCGAGCGCGATGCTAAACGAGTGAACGGTGGCGTTTTTCATTGGGTTTCTCCTCAAATCCCGGCGCGATTGCCGTTGAGAAAAACCTAAGCCGGGCCGCCCGATTTGCGTAGTTAAGCGACCTGAATCAGCCTTAAACGATCTTGCGATTCCCGAGTTAGGTTCCCGGTGGATACGCGTGAAGCCGTGCGGTGATGAGCCGGGCTTTTTTGGGGCGGTTCGCCCGAGAAATCGGTCTTCTCATTTGGTTGCATTTTGCTACCAAACTCGTATCGTTGTGTCATGGTTCGCCGGCACGATCAGCTTTGTCCGATTGCAGCGTCGCTCAATCAGTTGGGGGACATGTGGACCCTGTTGGTGGTGCGCGAGGCGTTGAACGGGGTGACGCGCTTCGGCGATTTTCAGCGCAACACCGGGATCGCGAAGAATCTGCTCGCGGACCGGCTTTCGAAAATGGTCGCGGACGGCATGTTGGAGCGTCGCGACATCGGACTGCGTGGCCGGCGCTACGCGTATCGGCTGACGCAGAAGGGGCGCTCGCTTGCGCCGGTCGTGGTCGCGATCAGTCAATGGGGCAACACCTGGCTTTTCGATAAAGGGCGCGAGCCTATCGCCTTGGTTCACGCCAAGACCGGTATGCCGCTCGCGCCGCTTCGTCCGTCGAACGCGGCGGGGCAGGCTTTCGACTGGCGTGAGGTCATGATCGTGCCGGGGCCCGGGGCGGATAAGCGCTTGCGGAAGCGCTTCGATCTCAAACGCGCAGCAAAGGAGTGAGCGATATGGCCGTTGGTTCAGCCGACAGTTGGAAAGCGACCGCCTGCGGGCTGTGCTACGCCAACTGTGGCGTTCTTGTGCAGACCGGCGGCGACGACGGGCGGCGCATCCTTCGCGTGAAGGGCGACAAGGTGCATCCGGCGTCGCGCGGGTACACCTGCAACAAGGCGCTGAAGCTCGATTACTACGTCAATGGGCGCGATCGCTTGACGGCGCCGTTGCGCCGCCGCCCCGACGGGACGTTCGAGGAGATCGATTGGGACACCGCGATCCGCGAGGTTGCTCAGAAGATGGCGGCTATTCGCGATACGCACGGCGGCGACAAGATTTTTCGCTATGGCGGCGGCGGTCAGGGAAACCATCTCGGCGGCGCTTATTTTTCTTCCGTGATCGCGGCACTCGGCATCAAGTACCGGACCAATGCGCTCGCGCAGGAAAAGACAGGTTTCGGTTGGATGATGAACCGGATTTTCGGGGGCGGCGTGCACGGCGACCTCGAACATGCGCAAACGCTCGTCATCGTCGGCAAGAATCCCTGGCAGTCCAACGGATTTCAGCGCGCGCGCATCTTGCTTCGCGAGGTGTCGAGGGATCCCGAGCGTACGCTGATCGTCATCGATCCCAAGCGCACCGAGTCCGCCGAACTCGCCGACATTCATCTCGCGGTTCGTCCCGGGCGCGATGCGTGGGTGCTGTCGGCTATGATCGCGCACATCGTGCAGAACGGCATGCTCCCGCGGGAGTGGCTTGCGGCGCATGCTGTCGGTGTCGATGCGGTCGTCGAGCGGTTTGCGGCGATCGACGTCGATGCCTATTCGGCGTTCGCGGGTTTGAAGCCCGCCGACGTCAAAGCGGCAGCCGAAGCCGTTGCCAAGGCGAACGCCGCGGCGCTCTACGAGGATATCGGCTTGCAGATGGCGCCGCATTCGACGCTGGGCAGCTACCTAAATCTGTTGTTGATGGCGGTGACCGGCAATTTCGGCCGGCCGGGCACGATGGCGTTCACGTCCAATTTGCCGGGACCGGTCTTCGGCAAAGGGGACCAAGGCGCGGTCGATGAAAACGGTGTCGAAAGCGGGTGGCGCGTTTCGCCGGTTACGAACTCGCGGATCGTAGGAGGGCTGGTGCCGTGCAACGATGTGCCGGCCGCGATCCTGACCGATCATCCTGATCGCTATCGCGCGATGTTCATCGAAAGCGGAAACCCGGCGCATAGCATGGCGGGGAGCCAGAGCTGGCGGGCGGCGCTTAGGGCGCTTGAGCTCGTGGTGGTGATCGATATCGCGATGACCGAGACCGCGCGCGAGGCGCACTACATTCTTCCAGCGCCCAGCCAATACGAGAAGTGGGAGGCGACCTTTTTCAATTTCGAGCATCCGGCGAATGTCCATCACCTGCGCGCGCCGGTGGTTCCGGCTGCGGGCAATGTTCTGCCGGAGCCCGAGATTCACAGCCGGATCGTCGAGGCGCTTGGCGTCATCGATGCGGCCGAGCTCGAGCCGCTCAAAGCGGCGGCGGCGAAGGGCTTGGATGCTTATGGGCCCGCCTTCTTCGGCCACATGGCGAGCAATCCGAAGCACATGCGCTATGCGCCGCATATTCTCTATCGAACGCTGGGGCCGAGCTTGCCTGAGGGCGCGGCGGCTGCCGCGATCTACTGGGGGATGGTGCAACGCTTCGCGGCAGCGAATGGCGCCGCCGTCAGGCGCGCGGGATTTCAGGGCGAAGGTTTGGCGTTGGGCAATGCTTTGTTCGAGGGAATTCTCAACGGGCGTTCGGGCACGGTCTTTGCGGTCGACGACTTTGCGGAGAGCTTCGACCGGATCGACTTCCCCGATAAGAAGATCCGCCTGAACGTCGGCGAGATGCTTGCCGAGGTTGACGGCCTGGCGGCGATGCAGGACCAGATCGAAAGCGATCCGGCGTTTCCCTTCATCTTGGCGGCGGGCGAGCGGCGTATGAACACGGCCAATTGCGCGATCCGCGATCCGCGTTGGATGGACAGCAACGATGCGACCTCGCTTGCGATCCATCCTTCGGACGCGACCCGAATGGGCATCGCGAACGGCGGCACGATCAGAATCGTGACCCGTGACGGCGAAGCGATCGTCGATGTCCGGCACGACGAGCGGCAAAAGCCGGGGACGCTGGCGCTGCCCAATGGCCTGGGGATGCTCTACCCCGACCGCCAAGGTCACGATGTGGCGGTCGGGGTGTCGGTCAACGAGTTGACGGGGCTCGACAACAAGGACAAGTTTGTCGGCACGCCGTTCCACAAGTACGTTCCGGCACGATTGGAGCGGGTGAGCTGAGCATGCTGCTCGCAGGCGCGACGCCAACGATCTGATGAGGATGCCAAGAACGGCTGCGGGTAGGGCTTTGCTCCGATCTCTGGCGCTATGCGTCGAGCGCGACAGGCGGGAGCAGGGTCAGCACTTTTTGAATGAGTTCGCCTTGCCGCGTGGTTTCGGTTTTGGCGAGGAGCTTATGCAGGTGTGAGCGGGCGGTCGGGACAGCGATCCCCAAGTCGGCGGCTGCGGCTTCGATCGACTGGCCGCGCAACAGCGGGATGAGGACGTTCACCTCGCGCCGTGTGAATCCGAACGCTTGCATCAACGCCTGATCGATGGCCGGGCTTTCCTTTTCCCGAAGGTTGACGATAACCGCGAATGTTCCGTCCGCGCGTACCGGCACGAGCGCTGCGATCAACGGACCCGAGGGCGCTTGGAGCGCAAACAGAGCGGGCCGGCCCTCGGCCTTTGCCAGTGCCGCCCGCAGGGCGGTGTGTCCGGTCGGGCCACAAGGGGCCAGCATGCCATCGCGCACGACAAAGTCGCCGCGCGCGACCAGTTGTTCTGCAGCGGCGTTGCACAGCGTCACGCGCGTATTCGCTTCGACGACGAACACGGCCGCCGCGAGGGCATCGATGGCGGTGACCAAGGCATCGCGCGCGGCGTGCTGTCTGCCCACGTGATGAGGCCCGTTCTCAGCGTTGACATCGAAAGCGGTGGCCAGCGCATCGGAACTTGCCGGCCGGGGCGGTGGGAAAGCGGGACTTTTGTGTGAGAAACGGTCCGCGGATCCGGCGCTTACCGTTTGCGCAAACATGCCGGTCAGGGGCTCAGAAAGGGCCGATTTATGGGCGACTTTCACGGCATTTCCCCTTATGTTTGGCCACGAACCAGGCGGCCTGGTGATCCGTCCCGACCGGGACGGGACGGTATTAAATAGCCCAACATAGGCGGCGGATCAACGGGCAGAAAAAATGGGAATTTCCGAGGATCGCAAGAAGCAGAGGCGCAAGGAGATCCT
>CAZYGK010000122.1:0-5687 GCA_964647355.1 uncultured Flavobacteriaceae bacterium
ATCTCTGCACGTTCTCGGACAACAGCGTGAACACGCCGGTCTGCGGCGCGCTCAGCGACCCGGCCGCACAAGCGGCGATGCCGGCCGCGATCGCGCAGATCCAGCAGATCCCGAGCTTCGGCGGCGACCTCGGCGCGGCGCTTGAAGCGCTGAACCCGACCCGCGCGCACGCGCAAGGCCTCATCGGCCTGCAGTCGGGCGACCTGCTCCGCAACCAGTTCGGGCGCCGTTCGCACGACATTCTCGGCGGCAGCGGCGATGCGGCGGCAAGTGCGCAAGCCGACATTGCGCGCGCCCAGCTTGCCTCGATGGCACCGACGGCCGACATGCTGGCCTACGCCGCCGCGAACGCGCTCGAAATGGTCGACGGTACCGGCGGCGGCGGTGGCGCCATCGACCTGCCGAACGGTTATGCGATGTTCTTCGCCGCCGACGTCGGCATCAGCGAAACGGATCAGCCGGCCGCGATCGGCACCGACGACACCGACGTCGCCGCTCTGACCGCGGGCATCGACAGCTCCGACGGCAAGGGTACCGCGTTCGGTATCGCGCTGAGCTACCTGCAGTCGAACGTCGTCCAGGACTACGGCTTCGGCGGCAACACCTCGGGTGACGGCGTCGCGGTATCGGGCTACGGCTCGCTGCGTTCCGGCAGAATGTACGCCGACGGCTACCTCTCCTACGGCTGGCACTCGTTCGACACCGAACGCAACGTGCCGACGGGTCCGTTCACGACCGCGATCGCGAACGGTTCGACCGACGCGAGCCAGCTCCTCGCCGGCGCGACGCTGGGCTACCACCTCTGCAAGGACGACCTGCTCACGCTGGGCGGCGTCGGTGGCCTCTACTACACCGGCCTCGACGTCGACGGTTACACCGAGACCGGCGCGGGTCCGCTCTCGGCGGTGCTGCCGGATCGCACGATCGACTCGCTGCGCAGCCAGCTCGGCGGCGAAGCGGCGCTCCATCTGAGCCGCAGCCTAGTGCCGCTGCTGCGCGTGGTCTGGAACCACGAGTTCATGGACGACACGTTCGTGACGCAAGCGGCCTTTGCGGGCGCACCGGCCGTGACGTTCACCTCGCCCGGTCCCGACCTCGGCACCGACTGGGTCACGGTCGGCGCCGGCGTCTCCGGCAAGCTCACGGAAAGCACCAGCTTCGTCTTCCGCTATCAGCACGACTTCGGCCGTGACGGCCAAGACAACCAGCAAGTCTCGGCCGCGGCGCGCATGGCGTTCTAAGCGGGCTTGAGATTGCTGCAAGGAACGAGGCCGGCGGCGGCAACCGCCGGCCTCTTCGTTTCTACTTCGAAGCCGCGATCCAGCGCTTGATCTTGGCCTCCAGCACGTCCATCGGCAGCGCGCCGGTGTCCAGCACCTGCGCATGGAACGCCTTGATGTCGAACCGTGCGCCCAACGCCTGCTCGGCCTCCGCGCGCAGCCGTTTGATCACGAGCTGACCGACCTTATAGCCCAGCGCCTGCCCCGGATTGGCGATATAGCGGTCGACCTCCTGCACCGTCTCCGTGCGGCTTAAAGCGGAGTTCGCAAGCATGTAGTTGATCGCCTTGTCGCGCGACCAACCCTTCATATGCAGCCCCGTGTCGACGACAAGGCGCATCGCGCGCAACTGCTCGTCGTTCAAGTGCCCAAACATCTGGTATGGGTCCTTAAACATGCCCATCTCGCGTCCGAGCCACTCCGCGTAGAGCGCCCAGCCTTCGACATAGGCCGTGTTGCCGCCGAAGCGCATGAACTTCGGCACGCCCGTGTTTTCTTGCGCCAAGCTGATCTGGAAGTGATGCCCCGGTGCAGCCTCGTGCAGATAGAGCGTCTCCATCCCCCACGTCTTGCGCGACGGCAGATCGTATTTGTTGAAGTAAAACACGCCCGGACGCGACCCGTCCGGCGTACCGGGATTGTAGTAGCCGCCCGCCTGGCTCTGCTCCAGATAGTCCGGCACCGGACGAATCTCGAGCGCGGTCTTCGGCAGAAGCGAGAAGCCCTGTCCGATGACGGCATCGACCCGCTTCGCGATGTCGCTGTATCCGGTCTGAATCTCTTCCGCCGTCTTCGGCTCGAACTGTTTGGCCGTGCGCAAATGCGCAAAGAACGCGTGCAGCGAGCCCCTGAAGCCGACCGTGCGGCGCACTTGATCCATCTCGCCCTTAATGCGCGCGACTTCCTTCAAGCCGATCTCGTGGATCTCGTCCGGCGTGAGCTTCGTCGTCGTCTGCGACTCGGTGAGATAGCGGTAGAGCTTGTCCCCGCCCTTCATCGCGCTCAAACCGACGCCCGCTCTCGCCGCCGGCAGATACTCGTTCCTCACGAACGTGCGCAGCCGTTCGAACGCGGGCACGATCTGCGCCGAGAGCATCTGGCGATAGGCTTCCGTCAGCCGCGTCTTGTCGGCGGCGGAGAACGATGCCGGCATGTCGGCGATCGGCTGCCAGAACGGGCTCTTCTCCACACCCTGCCCGATCAACTCGTCGAGCTGCGGCAGCATCAACTTCATCGTCAGCTTCGACTCGACGACGCCCGATTTCATCCCCTCCTTCATCCGCGCAATCGCGCGGTCGAGATAGGTCACGAACCCGGCCATCCGCTTCAAGCCGTTGTCGTAGTCTTCGACGGTTTGAAACCGCGCCGCCGATTTGCCGGAACTGACGTCCGGATACTGCACGTGCAACCCGTTGAGATGATTGATCGGACGCACGATGTTCAAAGCCACGAATTCGGGCGACAAGCCGTCCAACCCCTGCTTCGTCTGATATTCGAACACGTCGTAGGCGATCTGATCCTGCGCATTGAGCGCTGCGCGGTCGATCTTCTCCAACCGCCGCAAATCGCCCGCAGCGTCCCGGCGCAACTGCTCGACATAGGCGTCCGTAGTGTAGTCGCCGAACTCGCCCGCATAGCGTTGATCACCCCGGAACAACGCGCCGATCGGGTTGAGCTTCAGCGAAGCCTCGTCGCTGTCGGCAAACAGCTTCTGCAGCGCGGCCGACCCGGCCTGCGGGTTCTCCGCCGCCTCTTGCGAGGCCGACACGACGACATCGTCGACGCAGGCGCCGAGCAGCAACGACACCGAAACCGCAAGCGCGGCAGACAAATTGCGAGACAGCATGACCACGAACCCTCTGGAATCCGATCGGAGACTGCGAAGAACAGCGCCCGAACGCAACAGCCAATCCCTTCACGACCACGTTAGTTACGGCAGAAAGTCGTGGGTGGTCCGCCTTCGCGGACCATGACAGATGAGGGATATCGGGGCGCAGCAGCAGGCGTTGCACACACGAAAGCCCGCGCAAAAACACTGTCATGGTCCGCGGAGGCGGACCACCCACGACTTTTGACTGCGTCGCGTTCGCGGCGCTCGATCGCAACCGTTGAGCTAAGCGGCGCTTACGCCGTAATGTGGACGCGGAGAGTCGGGATGACGAAAGCCTACCAAGCTGACGTGGCGGTCATCGGCGGCGGCATTGCAGGCGTCGTGACCGCGTTGCAGCTGCTGGACGCCGGCAAGCGCGTCGCCATTTTCGAGCGCGAGGGCGAAAGCCGTTTCGGCGGTTCGGCCTTGGAAGCGTTCGGCGGCATGTTCTTCGTCGACAGCCCCGAACAGCGCCGGATGAAGATCGCCGACAGCGTCGAGAAGGCGTTCGACGACTGGAAGAGCTTCGCGGAGTTCCAGCCGGGCGAAGTTTGGCCCGTGATCTGGGCCAAGCATCTGGTCGAGCGCGCCACCCCGGACGGCCACGACTACCTGAAGAAGTTCGGCATCCGCTGGATGCCGGTGGTACTCTGGGTCGAACGCGGCCAGACCGCACGCGGCAACGCCGTGCCGCGCTTCCACCTGACCTGGGGCACGAGCCTCCACTTGATCACACGCTTGATCAAAGCGTTGCGCACACACAAACACGCCCGCGAAAAACTCGCACTCTGTTTCAATCATCGCGTCGACCGCATCGACATCCACAATGCCAAGGTCTACGGCCTCGGCGGAATCGTCATGGGCGGCGAAGAGTTCAAGTGCACGGCCGACGCCGTCGTCGTGGCAGCCGGCGGCATCGGCGGGGATATCGCGAAAATCCGCAAGCACTGGTCGCCGGTCGAAGGCATCAAGCTGCCATCCACGATCCTGCTCGGCTCGCATCCCGGCTCCGACGGCCGCGCGCTCGATGCCGCGAAAGGCGTGGGCGCAAAGCTGACGAATTTGGGCCGCATGTGGAACTATGCGGCCGGCATCCGCCACCCGCGCCCGATGTGGGCCGATCACGGAGTCAGCTTGGTGCCGCCGAAGTCGGCGCTGTGGGTAGACGCGAACGGACGCCGCCTGATGCCGCCGATGGTGTCGGGCTTCGACACGCTCGACCTCGTGCAGCGCGTCGCGGCGAGCCCCCACGGCCACACCTGGCAGATCTTGAACAAGCGCATGGCGCTGACCGAACTTGCGGCCTCAGGCGCCGACTGGAACCCGGCGCTGCGCGAGCGGCGAATTCTCCGCTTCGCGCTCGACATGCTCTGGGGCAATCGCTGGCTGGTGAACGACCTGACGACGAACTGCCCCGACGTCGTAACCGCCGAGACGACGACCGAACTCGTCGCGAAGATGAATGCGCTGAAGCCGAAGTCGCCGATCGATGCGCAGACGCTGCACGACGAGATCGCCCGCTTCGACTTGACGCTGAACACCGGCGTCGCCGACGAGCAGAGGAAACAAATCGACCACCTGCGCCAATACCGAGGCGACCGCATGCGCCTCGTCAAAGATCAGCGCATCTTGGACCCGAAGGGCGGCCCGCTGATCGCGATGTGCGAACACATCGTCACGCGCAAATCCTTGGGCGGCATCGTCACCGACCTGCGCTGCCGCGCCCTCGACGGCAGCGACCGCCCAATCCCGAACCTCTACGCGGTCGGCGAAGCCTCAGGATTCGGCGGCGGCGGCAGCCACGGCAACCGCGCCCTGGAGGGCACGTTCCTGCTGAGCTGCGTGATCACTGCGCAACGATGCGCCGAGGCGATCGTGAAGGGATGACGGCTCTTACACCACGTCTATGACGGCACTGTGCCCGGGCGCGCCTCCCAACCGGGCATCCCGCGTGACGAGCGGCGCCGCAAGCGCCTCCGCCAACGCAATGTAAACCCCATCGTACATCGTCACGTTTGCACGTAGCTGCCACGCGCGCGGCAAGAGCACGTCGTGCGCATGGCGATGTACTGGAAATGCGAGCCAATCATGAAGTGCGATCTCGCAGCGCCGCGCATCGACCTGATTTGTTGCTGCGTATCTCCGCAGCACCTGCGCCACCTCGACATCGATGAGGTGGGGCGCGTGAAGCGTTTGGCCGGCCTGGTAGAGTTTTGCCTCGACCGCAGCGGCGGCCGGTGTCTGCAGTAACACCTCGATCATCGCCGACGCGTCGACGACGATCACCGGCTGTCGCGCTCCGCTCGAACGGCCCGCGCCGGTGCCAGGCTTGGGCGCTCTGACGAGCGCTCGGCGAGACGCGCCCGCATCTCATCAAGAGTCGGACGCTCGGCAACACCGCGTATCTCGCTCAGTAGATATTCCGACAACGACATCCCGGCCATCGCCGCCCGCGCTTTCAACCGGCGGTGCAGCACGTCGGGAACATTACGAATTTGAATCATCGTCGACATGCGTAATACATGCACACATGTGGC
>CAZYGK010000122.1:5787-9978 GCA_964647355.1 uncultured Flavobacteriaceae bacterium
CTGAACGGCACCGGCTGAGACCCTGCTCCCTTGCTTCACGGCATCCGCCTCCAGCCACGCCAGCGCGAAGGCCGCACCGCGGGCTTCTGACCAACCGGCTGAGGTGATCGTGCCGACCGTCGCGTTGCGCACCGTAACGGCGCCTGGGCTCAACGGTTCGTCGGCCGAGAGATGCACAAGCACAGGACGCGGCGCCTGCACGAGCGCTGCGAGCGCGCCTGCACCGTTGAAGCGGCGCGTCAGGTCCGGGCCAACACCGAGGTCGTAGGGCAAGCGCATTTCGCGCGGGGCTCGCGCGAGTTGCGCTGGTTGCCAGTCGACGCCAGGGCGCGGGATCGCGCTTTCGACGCGCAACGCTTCCAAAGCCTGTGCGCCGACGGCGGCGACGCCAAGGCCCGCCCCCGCCTTCCAGAGCCGATCCCAGACGACGATGCCGTCATCCGCGCCGGTCCAAAGTTCCAACCCGTCACCGGAGGCGTCGCGCATCAGTGCCACTTGCGCTGGCCGCCACGCTGCGCGCGGAGCGCTGGCGCCACCGCCGCTCGAAGCCTCGCCCGTCAATCCCGACGCCGCCGCAAGTGCCGCCGTCAGCGGCCCGCGCACGCCGATCGCCGCGCGCATACCGGTCGCGTTTGTGATCTTGACGTCGAAACCGCGCGCGCCGTCGGCGACCCAGGCGAAATCGCGCACGGCGGTGCGCACTTCGAACGACGCGGCGGCGAAGCGCACGATCACGCCTTCGCCGCGCACGTAGCCCTGATCGTCGCACCACAGCGTGCGCGCGGTTTGTCCGGGTTCGAGCCGTGTCACGTCGCTGATCGTCAGCCAACTAAGGTAAGCCCCCGCATCCGGTCCCTCGACGAGCCAGCACTGGCGCGCCGACAAATCGCTCATGCCGACGCGCGTGACGAGCGCCTCCTGCTCTTCGCGCAAGCTCGAATAGACGGCGGGCACCGTGAAGCCCTCGTCCTCCGTCCAGTGGTTTGTCGCGCACAGCTCGGCCGTGCGGGCATGGAGCGGCGTGGTCAGCGAAGCGCGCGAGGCGAAGTCGCTCATGAGCGCGCCTCCGCGCCGAGCACGACGTTGGCGGCGTTGCGTGCGTTGATGCCGGTGATCCCGCCCATCGGATGGGTGCCTGCACCGCACAGAAAGAGGCCCGGCACCGGCGTTTCATAGCGGCTCAATCCGGCCACAGGCCTGAGCAGCCCGAGCTGATCGAGCGAAAGATCGCCGCCGTGCCAGTGCGCGCCGACCGTGCCCGCCATCGCCTCGATGTCGCGCGGCACGAACACGTCGGCGGCGAGGATCATGTCGGGCAGCTCCGGCGCGTATTGGCGAAGCACGGCGCCGACGCACGACATCAGGTTCGCCTTCGCCTTGTCCCACGAACCAGCGGCCAAGTTCTTCGGCACATAGAACACGTGTGCCGACAGCACATGTTGACCAGCCGACAACGTCGTATCGTGCGTGGACGGCAGCGTGATCTCCATCACCGGGTCGGCGGAGAACGTTCCTTGTTCGTAAGCCGCGAAGGAACGCTCCAACTGATCGATACCGGAACACAAGATCAGCCGCTCTTTCAAAAGCTTCTTGTCCATGCCCTTGAACGACGGCAGACCGGCGAGCGCCAGGTTCACCTTCGCCGTACAGCCCTCTGCGCGAAAACCCCGTAGCCGCCGCTTCAGCGCAAGCGGCAGATGGCGCTCGGCGCCCAGCTGCAGCAACGTCGTTTTCGGATCGAGGCTCGAGACCACCGTCCCGGCGTGCACGGCCTCGCCGCTGGCAAGCTCCACGCCCGCCACGCGTCCGTTGTCGAACAGCAGATGCTTCACGCGCGCGTTCAAGCGCACGCGAACGCCGGCGCCTTCCGCCGCCTTCAGGAGCGCGCCGGTGAACGCCCCTGCCCCGCCTTGCGGATGCACGTAGCCTTCGGTCGTCTCCGCATGAATCACCCGCCGCATCGCTGCGAGCAACGCCGTCCCCCGCGCCCGCGGTGGCAGCGCATTGCCCAGCACCGCATCGAACGCAAGCGCACCCTTCAACAGCGGCGTCTCAAACTCCGCGTCGAGCACTTCGGCAATCGACGCGTCGAGAAAGTCCGACACGTCGGAATCAAGCCCGCCGGTCTTCGCGCCGCCGCGTCCGCCGAACAGACCCGCCTTCGCTTGTTCGACGGCACCGCCCGGCACGCCTTGCACCCAGCGCTCGATCTGCTGAGCAGCCTTACGCAAGCGTCCGTCCCAATGCGACCAAGCCTTTGCGTCGGCCTGGCTATGCGCCCCAAGCGCCTGCGCCGTCTGACGCAGATCGCCGCCCAGCGGAATGTGCCGCCCGTCCGGCGACAGCGCGACGGTCGAGATGTTCTTCGCCGACAAATTCAGCCCGAAGCGCTGCAGCCGAAGCGACTTCACGACCTGCGCGTCGAGCGGCCCGATCAGATGCGCCAAACCGGAGACGCGGTGGCCGGCGACAAGCTCGATCGTCTTGCACGCACCACCGGCATGCGCCTCGGCCTCGAGCACCGTCACGCGCCGGCGCCCTTGCGCGAGCAGGATCGCGCAGATGAGGCCGTTCACCCCGGCGCCGATCACGACCACGTCGTTTTGCAGGCTCACGCTACGCATCGGCGCGCGCCTTCGCGAGCGAACCGGTGGCCGCCGCCTGCAAGCCCGCCTCGCCGATGCCGCCGTAGAGACTGCGCTCGACGACGCTGAGGCCTCTGATCAACGTCACGGCGCCCGGCGCATGCGCCTCGGGCACCGCCGTTTGATCGAGCGCAGAACGCGAAGCCAAGAGCGCGGCGCCCCTCGCATCGAGCAGCGACTCCGCTTCCATCGGATAGCGCATCTCCGCCGCCTCGATCGAGGCGCCGAAACCTGCCGAAATCTCGTCGATGGCCCGCACCATCATCCCGCGTAGCTTCTCCCGGCGCGCCGCGCTCCACGGCCCTTCGGTCGTGGTTGCGGGGACATAGGGCATGGAGATGTGCAGATCCCACCGCGGCTTCGCCTCCGCCCGCGGCACGAAGCGCAGGTCGAGACACGGCTGCGCCGCCAGTGCGAGCCCGCGGAAAGCGCCATGCGCCGCCGCCAGCCGCGCGAGCGAAGGGTTGAGCCTTATCACTGCGCCCGAGGTCAGCGTGGCCGCATCGACGCCGGGCAATTTCGGCAGCGCCCCGATCGTCAGCTTGACCTGCGCAGGCTCCACGGCAGCTGTCGATCCGGCGTGAGCGAGCGGCACCTTCTTCAACCCGGTCAACAACGCGCCGGCAATGTCCGCCGCCTGCGTCGAAATCACAAGCGGCGCGCGTAGCACGGCACCGTCGGCCAGCACCACGCCGGAGGCCGCCTCGCGCTCCGTCGCGATCTCTTTGACCTCGGCCCCGAACACGACATCGGCGTTGTTGTAGAACTTGAGCAGCGCGAGCAGCGCCTGCCGCAACCGCTTCTCGCCGCCCGCGACGAACCGATGCCCGGCTTCCGGCACCGCCCATGCGAGCAGCGATTGGCGCGTCAACAGTTGACCCGAGGCGGGCGCATGCGGCCCAGCGCCGGTACCCATCACCGCGCCCTGCGCAAGCACGCCCTTCAAAAGCTCGCTATCGAACGCCTCATCCAGCAACCGCGCGATCGACGAGAGGCGGAACAGCATGGCATCGCTCGGCTCTGCCGCCGCCGACACCAGCCACGAAGCGGCCGGCATATCCTCCGCCAACGCTGTCCGCGCGAGCCGCGCGCAGAAACCTTCAAGCGCCTCCGCATCCCGCCCCGACAGTGCGGCGATGCTCGCACGCGCCGCCTGCATCTCCGGCCACAGGATGAGCGCCCGTTCCACCCCTACCCCGACCAGCGGCGGCGCCGCGGCAAACCGCAGCCCATGCGAGGTCAGATCGAGTTCCCGCACAACGCGCGCGCTGATCACCGCATCCGCGCCCTCGCCCATCGAAGCCGCGTCCGCCCGCCGTTCGACGACCGTGACCGCGCGTCCCGCGGTCGCCAGCGCCGCAGCCGCGATCAGGCCCTCGACGCTCGCGCCGACGACGACGGCATCCAGGCGATCAACCGCCATGCGAAACTCGGCTCATGCGGGGCCCTTGGGGGTGAAGGGGACGGGCGCCAACCTACGGCACCCAAGGCAAATCTCAACCGCGCTTACGCCGAAAAGATGGCGCCATGCTTAATTCGCCAGGGC
>CAZYGK010000123.1:0-9939 GCA_964647355.1 uncultured Flavobacteriaceae bacterium
TCACCTGGTCGAGTTCGTAGAGCGTCAGGTTGATGCGGTGGTCGGTGCAGCGGCCCTGCGGGTAGTTGTAGGTGCGGATGCGCTCCGACCGGTCGCCGGAGCCGACTTGCTCCTTGCGGTCGGCGGCGCGTTCCTTGTCCTTGCGCTCGCGTTCGGCGTCGTAGATGCGCGCCTTCAGGATCTTCATCGCCTTGGCTTTGTTCTTGTGCTGCGACTTCTCTTCCTGCATCGCGACGACAACGCCGGTGGGTAAGTGCGTGATGCGCACGGCGCTTTCGGTTTTGTTGACGTGTTGGCCGCCGGCGCCGGATGCGCGGTAGACGTCGATGCGCAAGTCGCTTTCGTTGATCTCGATGTCGACATCTTCGGCTTCGGGCATGACGGCGACGGTTGCGGCCGAGGTGTGGATGCGGCCTTGCGCTTCGGTTGCGGGCACGCGCTGCACGCGGTGGACGCCGGATTCGAACTTCAGTTTCGCGAAGACGCCGTTGCCATTGACGGAGCAGATCACTTCTTTGTAACCGCCAAGGTCGGACGGACTTTCGGAGAGGATTTCGAAGCGCCAGCCCTGGAGTTGCGCGTAGCGGCGGTACATGTCGAGCAGATCCGCGGCGAACAGGGCCGCTTCGTCGCCGCCCGTGCCAGCACGGATTTCGAGGAAGGCCGAGCCTGCGTCGGCAGCATCCTTCGGCAGCATCAGGATCGAAAGCTCGCGCTCGGCCTCAGGCAGTAAACGCTTTAGCTCGACGATTTCTTCGCTGGCCATCGAGCGCATTTCGCTGTCGGCCGATTGATCGTTCGCAAGTTCGGTCGCCTCAGCGAAGTTGGCGCGCATCTTCTGCACCTCGCGCGCCTTCGTCACGATGGGGCCGAGGTCAGCGTATTCCTTCGCGAGCTTGGCAAACTCCGCCCCGGGATCGGAGGCCATGCGGGCCTCGATCTGCGAATAGCGGTCCAAAATGCGCTCAATTTGTGCCGTGGCGATCATGAGGGGCGGAGAGATAGCAACACGGTTCGGCGGAGGCCAGGGTCAAACGCCTTAGCCCCCAGCGACTACTCGCCCCGCTGGCGCTTTTCGACCGCAGCGTAGCGGTGTTCCCAGGCATAGGCGGCGTTCGTGCGGACGGTATCGTTGTCGCTGGTCAGGTGCGAGCGCACGAAGTCGATGTGGTTGTCTCCGCCCTGTTTGGCCAGCATCAGCAAGACCCAGGAAAGGAACGCTATGTCTCGGCCGCCGTAGCCGACTTCTTCGACGAGCGGGTCGAGGTTCACGTCCACGGACGAATAGTGACAGCCGTATTCGAGCGCGCGGAAGAGTTCGGTGATGACCTTCGGGTCCGGTTCGTTCGGGATGACGAACGCGACCAAGTGTTCGAGCGTGTCGTTCATCATGTGGGTTGCGCCCGGCACTTGGAGCAGGTCGCCGAGTTCGGCAGCCCATTGCATGCGATTGCCGACAAATTTCGGCTCCGTATAGCACTTGATCTTTTCCATCAGATCGAAGGCTTGCTCTTGCGCTTCGGGAAGCATGGCTTATTTCGCCGGTGCCTTCTCGCGCTTTGCTTCGATTTCGGCGGCGCGTTTTTCGACGAGGCCGACGATGTGGTCGACGAGTTTGTCGTTGTCCATCTTGTGGTCGGGTTTGCCGGCGACGTAGACCATGCCGGCTCCTGCCCCGCCTCCCGTGAAGCCCAAGTCAGTTTGGGCGGCCTCGCCGGGGCCGTTGACGACGCAGCCGATGATCGAAAGCGACATCGGGGTCGTGATGTGTTTCAGGCGGTCTTCGAGGGTCGCGACCGTTTTGATAACGTCGAAGCCTTGGCGCGCGCAGGACGGGCACGCGATGACGTTGACGCCGCGGTGGCGCAGACCGAGCGACTTCAAGATGTCGAAGCCCACGCGGATTTCTTCGACCGGGTCGGCGGAGAGCGAGACGCGGATCGTGTCGCCGATGCCGGCCCAAAGCAGCGAGCCGATGCCGATCGACGATTTCACCGTGCCGGACATCAGACCACCAGCTTCCGTCACGCCGAGGTGCAGCGGGTAGTCGCAGGCTTCCGCCAGGCCTTGATACGCTGCGACGGCGAGGAAGACGTCGGAGGCCTTCACGCTGATCTTGAACTCGCGGAAGTCGTTGTCTTCGAGGATGCGCGCGTGGTTCAGCGCGCTTTCGACCATCGCTTCGGGGCATGGTTCGCCGTAGCGCTCAAGCAACTCCTTCTCCAACGAACCAGCGTTGACGCCGATGCGCATGGAGCAGCCGTGGTCCTTTGCAGCTTGCACCACTTCGCGCACCCGGGCGGCGGAGCCGATATTGCCGGGGTTGATGCGCAGGCATGCGGCGCCCGCTTTCGCCGCTTCGATCGCGCGTTTGTAGTGGAAGTGGATGTCGGCGACGATCGGCACCTGCGATGCGCGCACGATTTGCGGCAGGGCCGCGGTCGATTCCTCATCGGGGCAGGAGACGCGCACGATGTCGGCGCCCACCGCTTCCAGCTGCTTGATCTGACGGATGGTCGCGTTCGCGTCGGACGTCAGCGTGTTCGTCATCGACTGAACGGTGATCGGCGCATCGCCGCCGACCTCCACGGGGCCTACGCGGATCTTGCGGCTCTTGCGGCGGACGATGTCGCGGTAGGGGCGGATGCTCATGGCTTAGAAATAGCAAGCACCTGCGGCGGAAACTAGGCGCGCGGCGCCTAGAAACTGGAACCAGGTTCGCGGAGAAACGCCTCTTCTTGCGGGGTGCTCGTGCGGCCCAAGATCGCGTTGCGGTGGGGGAAGCGGCCGAAGCGGGCGACGACGGCGTGGTGGCGTTCGGCCCAGACGACTAGATCCGCGAGCGCCAGATCATCTTTTGCGAGACCCCGAAAGAGGCGCAGAGACTCTTCTTGTGTTGCCAGATCTTCGGCGTGTTCGAACGGCAGATAGACGAACTGGCGGCGCACACCCGGCAGGGTGCGATCGGCACCGCTTGTCACGAGAGCGCGCGCAGATGCCAGCGCGGCGGCGTCGCCGGCGAACGCGCGGGCCGTATTGCGGAAGGCGTTGCGGGTGAATTGATCGAGGACGACGATCTCGGCGACGGCTCCATCGACGGTGGCGCGCCAGTTTGCCAGTGCGCCCGCGAGCGCCAGGTCGATCACGCCGCCGAAGCGCTTGCGGATCACCGCATCGAAGGCGTCGTCCTTCTTGAACCAGACGGCACGCGTGCGGTTGTGCTCGGGGTCGCCCGGGGGCGCAAACCAGAAGTCCAAAACGTCGTCGGGCCGCATCTGCATGATGCGGCCCATCCTATCACGAGATATGGGGTTCGCGACGGCTAGTGCTGCGCGACGATCTTGCTCGACTTCTTGACGCGCATCGTCACCTCGATCGTGCCCCCTTTTTCGAAGGTCAGCGCGACGGGAATGGTCTCACCGTCGGCGAACGGCGTGTCGACGTCGAGGAACATGACATGCGTGCCGTCTTCCTTCAGCGTCACCGAACCGCCCGGCGGCACGTCGATGCCCGCAGTCAGCGGGCGCATTTTGACCACGCCGCCATCCTTCACGATCTCATGGAGCTCGATGCGCGCGGCGCGCGGACTGGTGGCGCTGGTCAATCGATCGGTATCGGTGCCGCCGTTGGCGACGGTGAAGAAGCCGGCCGCGACTTTCGCGCCGCGCGGCGACGGTAGGGCCCAGGCGTCGGCGATCACGAGCGTCGATTGCGGAAGCGGCGGTTTGATCGAGGCTGGCCCCGCCGATTCGACCGCTGCCGGCTCGCCTGCCGGATCGGCCGCCGCGACTTCAGCGGCCGGGGCCGGGTCGGTCAGGACAGCTTGTTCTTGGGTATCGCCCAAGCCCAGGTACGAACAAGCGGTCAGCGAGGTGAGCGCCACGAGGGCAAGCACGCGTTTCATCCTATGCACTCCGAACGGGGAATCACTTGAAGACTATGACGCGTTTGTCCGCGCATGCCAGCCTCGGCACACGCGGACGAAAACGCGATCCCCAGCGGAAGCCCTATTCGGCGGCTTCTGCGGCGCGGCGGGCGGCGCCCGCTTCGCGTTGACGTAACGCGGCAACGACGACATCGGCGAGTCCGAAAGCGAATGTTTCGTCCAGTTCGCCGTGGCCGTTCAGGAGGCGGTAGAGAATCGGGCCGTAAACCACGTCCGCGACGAGATCCTGGTCGACGTCGAACGCGCTTTCGCCACGCAGCTGGGCGCGGCCGCAAATCGCGCGAACGATTTCGCGGTGCGCCGCCATCAGCGACGTGCGGAACGCTTCGGCAAAGCGCGGGTCTGCTTGCGCTTCGGCGATCAGTGCCTTGAAAACAGGGCCGCGACGCTGCGCGAGTGCGCGGACGGTCGATCGAACCAGCTCTTGCATGTCGCCTTTGAGCGAGCCTGTGTCCGGCGCGATCGTCTCTTGCGGCGGCATGTCGGCGGTCAGCGCTTCGAGCACGATGAAGGCTGCCGACGGCCACCAGCGATAAATCGTCTGTTTCGAAACCCCCGCCCTGGCGGCGATTGCTTCAATGTTTAGAGCGGCATAGCCGTCGTTTTGAAGAATATGCATCGCCGACTGAATGATCGCGCGGCGCGATTCCACACTGCGTGGACGGCCTGCACGCGGTTTCTGCGCGACGTTCATTTCTGCGGCGTTTTCTGAATGTGTCATGAGCCCCTCGACTCAAAAGTCCCCAGTGCTCGCGGTCCCTTCGCGAATCACTTCGATCTGACGAGGGTGTTCGCCTGACAGGCGAGGGTCAAGCGCCGATCACCGCATTTATTGCGATGCGGCCATCCGCTCCAAGAAATACGAGGGATCGAGCGGGATACGTGTGATCACTTCGCCGCTCTTGCCGAAAACGCCAAGCGAGCGGCCATCTACTTCAACTTGAAGACCGCCCGCGTTGCCCGTTTGCATAATCAGGCCCGAGCGATTCGGCACGTCATATGATTCGCCAACGTTGAGTACGCGTGCGACCAGAACGGCGCGCGAGCGCGGCTGCGCCGCATCGCGAATTTGGACGTAGGTCGGCTCAACCGCCTTCAAAACGATTCGCACGTTTGTTTGCGCGGGCTCGGGCGTCGTTGCCTGCGCGACCGCGAACGTGGGCGCGGGTGCAGCCACAAGCGCAGGCGCTTCAGGCAGTTTCTGCTCGGGCAGCGTTTGCGCGCCAGCGACGAAGGAGACCGCAACTTCGACCGGCGCCTGCTTCGACTCCGTCGCTGCGACTTGCGGCGGCTGGGGTTCGGCCGGTTTCGCCTCTTCGACGACGATCGCAGGCTGATCCGACGGGGCTGCCGTTGCCGACGAATTGCGGCTGGGCATCGTCACGTAGCTGATGCCGTAGATGACCATCGCAACGGCCATCGCGAGTGCCACGATCGAGCCGCGCGGCCGCTGGAATTCTTCCTGCGCCTTCGGGAAGACGAGATCGACCGGTTTGGCCACGTCTTGGCCTGCGGTTTCGTCTTTGAATTGCTGAACCAACGCTTCGGCATCGAGGCCGAGGTGGCGCGCGTAGGCGCGCACGAAGCCCACCGCATAGGTGCGGCCGGGGAGTTTTTCGAGGTTGCCGGTCTCGATCGCTTCGAGCTGTTCGCGACGCATCTTAAGGAGCGCGGCAACGGTGGCAGCGTTTTCGCCGCGATCGACGCGCGCTGCGCGCAACGTATCGCCGACCGAGAATTGCGGTGCTTGGACTTGGACTTCGACTTCCGGCGCGAGCGGTTGTTCGGCGACTTCACGCAAATGAAGGCGGCGGCGTTCTTTCCGCTCTTCCGTCGGCAACGCTTGCGCTACGTCGCTCATGACCCAACACCCATCCAACTTGTTTTGTTGTCGTTGCGCGAAGACGCAGGCTTCGGCAACGCCACTCTACACTTTCGGCAGTTAAATATTGCAAAACGGGAGCGTCCGGGCAAACGCCTATGACCCTAAATCGATACGCGCTCGTTGATTGCAAATTGCTTCAACTGCTCCCGAAGCGAGTGATCGGCGCGGGGGAGAAGCTCCGCCATAAACGACGTCAGCTGGGCGAAATTGAGGCTGAGCAGCATTTGCTTCACCGGGCCGATCGATGCGGGAACCATCGAAAGGGAGCGGAATCCGAGGCCTATCAAGGCCATCGCCTCCAGCGGGCGGCCTGCCATCTCGCCGCACAGCGTCACCGGAACCCCGCGGGCACGGGCCGCGTCGGAAATACCCTTAAGAAAATTAAGCATAGGCGGGCTCAAGAGGTCGTACCGGCCGCCGAGGCGCGGGTTGCCGCGGTCGCTCGCGAACAGGAACTGCATGAGGTCGTTCGAGCCGATGGAGACGAAGTCGGCCGAGCCGAGCAGCGCCGGCAGCTGAAACGCGAGCGCGGGGACTTCGATCATGCTGCCGACGCGAACCTTGCGCGGCGGCATTTCGCCGATTCGTGCCAGACGCTCGAGCTCGCGATCGACGAGTTTGCGCGCTTCGCGGAACTCGGCGACTTCGGCGACCATCGGGAACATGAGATCCACATCGCGGCCGGCGCCTGCCTTCAGCAGCGCGCGGATTTGATAGCGAAGCAGCGCCGGACGATCGAGCGTCATACGGATCGCGCGCCAGCCCATCGCGGGGTTTTCTTCGCTGAGCGTGCGGCGCGCGTAAGGCAACACCTTGTCGCCGCCAAGATCGAGCGTGCGGAAGACGACCGGGCGGCCGGCGGCGCCGTCGAGAACGGCCGTGTAGAGATCGACGAGTTGCTTCAGCCGCGGCAGCTCATGCGAGATCATGAACTGCAGTTCGGTGCGGAACAAGCCGATGCCTTCGGCGCCTGCTTCTTCAAGGTGGGGCAAGTCGGCGAGTAGGCCTGCGTTCATCAGCAGGCGGATGCGCTCGCCGTCTTTCGTGATTGCAGGCAGCAGGCGCATCGCAGCGTAGGCCGCCTGGCGTTGCGCGCGAAGTGCGAGCTTGTGGCGGTAGGCTTCGCGGACGTCGTGCGCCGGGCGAATGTGCACTTCGGCCGTGTCGCCGTCCGCGATGACCCAGTCGCCGGGTTCTACCTGATCGAGGATGCCGTCGATGCGGCCGATCAAGGGAATGTCCAGCGCACGGGCGACGATTGCGACGTGGCTTGTTGGGGAGCCTTCTTCGAGAATGAGACCGCGCAGCTTCGTGCGGTCGTAGTCGAGAAGCTCGGCGGGGCCCATTGTGCGCGCGAAAAGCAGCGTATCGGCGGGCAGCGCTTCGTGGGCGGAGGTGTCGGCCTTGCCAACCAAATGGCGCAGCAGCCGGTTTGCGAGGTCGTCGAGATCGTGCAGGCGCTCGCGCAGCAGCGGGTCCGTTTGGCGGGCCATGCGCGCGCGCGTGTCGTTCTGCACCCGCTCAACCGCCCCTTCGGCGGTCAGGCCCGTCATCACGGCTTCGCGCAGCTTCGTCGTCCACCCGCGGTCGTGAGCGAACATTCGGTAAGCTTCAAGAACGTCGCGCGACTCGCCTGCGATCGCACTGTCTTCGGCGGCGAGCATCACGTCGATGGAGGTGCGCAAATCGACGATCGCAGCATCAAGACGGTCGCGCTCGGCAACCACGTCGTCGGCGATCAGCTTTTCGACTTTGACGCGCGGTTCGTGCAGCACCGCGCGTCCCATCGCGATGCCTTCGCAGAATGAAACGCCTTGGCCGCGCCACGGGCGGTCGTGTTTCGGGCCAATGTCGATTTCGGCGAGGTCGACAAGCGAGCCGGAGACGACGAGTTCGGCGAGCACGGTCGCGACCGTTTGCAGCGCCTCGACCTCTTCGTCGCCGTAGTGGCGGTGGGTCTTGTTTTGAACCGCGAGTACACCCAGCGTCGTGCCGCCGCTTCTAATGATCGGGACGCCGAGCATCGACTGATACGGATCTTCGCCGGTTTCGGGGCGATAGGAGAAGCTCGGGTGTTGCGGCGCGTCCGAAAGGTTTAGCGGGCGGGCGTGCTGTGCGATGTCGCCGATGATGCCTTCGCCGATCTTAAGGCGGGTGCTGTGGACGGCGGCGCGGTTGAGACCTTCGGTTGCGAACAGTTCGAGCCAGCCGCCCGGCTTCGCGAGGTAGATCGAACAGACCTCGGCGACCATGTTGACCGCTATGACCTCGACCATCTTGTCGAGGCGCGCCTGGGGCGAGATGCGCTCGAGCATGATCTCGCGCATGCGTTTTAAGATCAGACGTGGGCCGGCGGTGGGCGCCATCAACCAGGTCCTGCGGTAGAGAACACGACGCGCAGGCCTCCACCGGGCGGAGACATGCACCTCATGTTAGCCGCTCTCACACGCGTTCGTCCTGACCAAGGCCTGAGCACTACTTGTCCAATCCGTAGGCAGTGTGCAGCGCGCGGACTGCCGTGTCGGTCATTTCGGCGGCGATCAGCACGCTGATTTTGATTTCGGAGGTCGAGATGACCTGGATGTTGATGCCCTTGGCGGCCAGCGTCTTGAACATCGTTTGTGCGACGCCCGCGTGGGCGCGCATGCCGACGCCGATGACCGAGACCTTGGCAACGTTCTTGTCGGTCAGGAGCTTTTGGTAGCCGATCGCGGACTTGTTGCGTTCGATGATGTGGATCGCGCGTTCGAACTCCGCGCGGCCGACCGTGAACGTCATGTCGGTGGTCGCGCCGTCTTCGGACGTGTTCTGCACGATCATGTCGACGTTGATGCCACCGTCGGCCAAGGGCGAGAAGATCGCCGCCGCGACACCGGGCTTGTCGGGCACTTTCACGAGCGTGATCTTCGCCTCGTCCCGGCTGTAGGCGATGCCGCTGACCAGTTGTTGTTCCACGATTTCGTCCTCATCGCACACGAGCGTGCCGGGCAGGTCTTCAAAGCTTGAGAGCACTTGCACCGGCACTTTGTGAATCATCGCAAGCTCGACCGAGCGCGTCTGCAGCACCTTGGCGCCAAGCGATGCCATCTCGAGCATTTCTTCGTAGGAGATCTTGTCGAGCTTGCGGGCCTTCGGCGTGATGCGCGGGTCGGTCGTGTAGACGCCGTCGACGTCGGTATAGATGTCGCAGCGTTCCGCCTTCAGGGCGGCGGCGACGGCGACGGCGCTGGTGTCGGAGCCGCCGCGGCCCAAGGTGGTGACGCGGTTGTCCGGTCCGATCCCTTGGAAGCCGGCGATCACGGCGACTTGGCCTTGGCCGAGCCGTTCTTCCAACACCTTCGTTTCGATGCCGGTGATGGCAGCCGAGCCGTGCATGGCGCTTGTGTGGATCGGAACTTGCCAGCCGAGCCAGGAGCGGGCTTGGACGCCGATATGCTGAAGCGCGATCGACAGCAAGCCGACCGTCACCTGTTCGCCGGCGGCCACGACCGTGTCGTACTCGCGCGCGTCGTGGAGCGGCGATAGCTCGCGCGCCCAATTGACGAGCTTGTTGGTTTCGCCCGACATGGCGGAGACCACGACCGCGACCTCATAGCCGCGGTCGACCTCGCGCTTAACCTTGAGGGCGACGTTGCGGATCCGCTCAAGGTCCGCGACCGACGTGCCGCCGAACTTCATCACGAGTCTGGGCATGGTGGCGCGGCGTTAGGTCCGTGGTTTCAAGGGGTTGATTGGGCTCGGCTGGGGTATAGTTAGACTTCCAGTGTTTGTCACGCAACGCGCGTAGGTAGGACAAGCCCGTGTCGACCGTCACAGGTGCACAATCCACAATCGACGAGGCCGAAGTGGCCCGCTTCTCGGCGCTCGCGGCCGAATGGTGGAATCCGCATGGGAAATTCGGCGTGCTGCACCGGTTCAATCCGGTTCGGCTCGGCTTCATCCGCGATCAGGCGGCGGCGCATTTCGGGCGCGATGCGAAGGGCGCGAGGCCGTTCGCGGGGTTGCGGCTGCTCGACATCGGATGCGGCGGCGGGCTCTTGAGCGAACCGATGGCGCGACTCGGATTCGATGTGCTTGGCGCCGATGCGTCGGAGAAGAATATCAAGAC
>CAZYGK010000124.1:0-9602 GCA_964647355.1 uncultured Flavobacteriaceae bacterium
TGCAGGCTGATGGTCACTTCCATGTTTTCCTGGAGGTACTTCACGCCGTCGCCCAAGATGTCGGCCGAGACGTGGACCTGCTCGAAGTTCTCCGGATCCATGAAGACGTAATTGTCGCCGTCCTGATAGAGATAGTTGTGCGTGCGCATGTCGACGAAGGCCTTCTCGAGGCTGTCGGTCGTCTTGTAGCGATCGTTTACCTTGACCCCGTCGCTGATCCGGCGCATTTCGATCTGCGTTGTGGGCGTGCCCTTGCCGGGGTGAAAGTTTTCCGCCGTCAGAACGACATAGAGCTTGCCGTCCTTATCGATGATGTTGCCCTTACGCACGTTGCTGGCGATGACCGAGACCACGCGAGACTCCTTAAATGAGAGCGCCCGGCGCACGCTTTACGCCGGGCACGACTTTGACCGGGGTGATAGCAGCGCTTGGCGCATTCGCCAAGCGGCAGAAATGCGCGGTTTTGGGCCGTGGTGACGCACTCTCCCTGGTGGGCGCGAGACAGGCACGCGGATCGGCGGGGTTTTTTGCTCGCGCGCAACCGGATCAAAGCCGCGTTTCGCGCGCATTTCGAGGCGCAGAGCTTCGTCGAGGTCGAGTGCGCGCAGCTGCAGGTCTCGCCAGGGAACGAGACCCATCTGCATGCGTTTGCGACGGATGCGATCGGGCGCGACGGTTCGGCCACGCGCTATTACCTCCACACGTCGCCGGAGTTTGCGTGCAAGAAGCTGTTGGCGGCGGGCGAGCGGCGGATCTTCGATTTCGCGCGCGTGTTTCGCAATCGCGAGCATGCACCGGTCAACGTGGCCGAGTTCACGATGCTGGAATGGTATCGGGCGGAGGAAACGTACGATGCGGTGATCGCGGACACGGTGGCGTTGATCCAGCTTGCGGCCGAGACGGCGGGCGGCGGCACCCTCTCCTATCGCGGTCACAAGGTCGACGCGGCTGCCGCCCCGGAGCGGTTGTCGGTGGCGGAGGCGTTTCGCCTGTATGCGGGCGTCGACTTGCTTGCGACGTTGACGCCTGAGCTTGGCGATCGTGACGCGTTGGCGGCGCAGGCGACACGCGCCGGCGTGCATGTGGCGGCTGACGATACGTGGTCGGATGTGTTTTCGCGCGTGCTCAGTCAGTGGGTTGAGCCGAAGCTTGGCTTTGAGCGGCCGGTCATCCTTGGCGAGTATCCGCGGGTGGAGGCGGCCCTGGCGCGGGCGTCGGCGCACGATCCGCGTGTGGCTGAGCGGTTCGAGGTCTATGTTTGCGGCGTCGAGCTTGCGAACGGGTTTGGCGAGCTTACCGATCCGGTCGAGCAGCGGCGCCGCTTCGAGCATGAGATGGCGGAGAAGGCGCGCATCTACGGTGAACGCTATCCGATTGATGAGGATTTCTTAGCGGCGCTGGCTGCGATGCCTGCCGCGAGCGGGGTTGCGCTCGGATTCGACCGGTTGGTGATGCTGGCGACAGGCGCGCCCTCCATCGAGCATGTGCTATGGACGCCGCCGGTGGGCCGGACATGAACGCGCGAACACTGAAAACCATCGCCGATTTGGTCGATGCGGGTCTCGTCGAGGCCGCGCAGGCGGCGGCGCTTGAGCGCGTGGGCGATCGTTATGCGGTCGCGATCACGCCGGCGATGGATGCGCTGATCGATGCGGACGATGCCGCCGATCCGATTGCGCGGCAGTTCGTGCCGGACATTCGCGAACTCGATGCGCTGCTGCAGGAGTCTGCCGATCCGATCGGTGACAAAACGCATTCGCCGGTCGAGGGTGTCGTGCATCGCTATCCCGACCGCGTGCTTCTGAAGGTCGTGCATGTTTGTCCGGTTTATTGCCGTTTCTGTTTCCGGCGAGAGATGGTAGGGCCTGATCGGGAGCCGTCGCTCACGCCAGCATTGCTCGACACGGCGATCGAGTACATCGCCGCGCACGATGAGATATCGGAAGTGATCTTGACGGGCGGCGATCCGTTTGTGCTGACGCCGCGCCGAGCCGCCGATCTGACCGAGCGGCTGGCCGCGATCGAGCATGTGAAGGTGCTGCGCTGGCACACGCGGGTGCCGGTCGTCGATCCGGAGCGCGTGAGCGACGAGTTCGTGCGCGCGCTGAAGACACGCCAAGCGACCGTCTATGTTGCGCTTCATTCGAACCATGCGCGGGAGTTCACGCCCGCCGCCAAGGCGGCCGTCGCGCGGATCGTGGACGCGGGTATCCCGATGCTAAGTCAGACGGTGCTGCTCAAGGGCGTCAATGACAGCGTCGAGGCCCTTGCCGATTTGATGCGCACTTTCGTCGAGAACCGGATCAAGCCGTATTATCTGCATCACGCCGACTTGGCGCCGGGGACGGCACATTTCCGCACCACGATCGCCGAAGGGCAGGCTTTGATGCAGGCGTTGCGAGCTCAAGTGTCGGGGATTGCCCTACCCTCTTATGTGCTCGACATTCCGGGCGGGCACGCGAAGGCGAATTTGGAGCTGTGCGATATCGAACGCGGCGAAGCGGGCTTGCGCGTGCGGGACGATGAGGGGACGTGGCACGACTACGTGGAGTAACGCGTCGCTGCCACCTTCACTTGCTCAACGCTTTCTCGAGCTCCGCTTGAAACAGCCGCAGCGTTCGCGAAAGCCGGCGCGATCGCAGCGTGATGACAGTGATGTGGGTCGCGGGAAGTGCGTCGTCGACCAGCGTTGCGATGGTTAGGCTCTGCACGTCCTTGCCGCGCAATGCGCGTGCCGGAAGAACGGCGGCGCCGCCTCCGCCGGCGGCGAAGTCGCGCAAGATCTCGAACGAATCGCTGGAGATGACCGGCGTGAGCGTAACGCCCGATGCGCGTGCGGCCTGATCCAACAGATCGCGGATGGCGAAGCTGCGGCCGGGCAACGCGAGGGCGAGCGTCGAAAGCTCCGCTATGCCGATCGTACCGGCGGCTTTGGCGGGGAGAGCGCCGCGCGTGCAGCAGATGAGCGGTTCCTCAGCGGTTGAGAGCACAACGAGGTCGGCGTCGGCGTCCACGCCGAAGGTCACGCCGATATCCGCGTCGCCGCGCCGGACGGCCTCAACGACCTTCGGCGCGGCGGTCATCGCCACCTCGAAGCGGACATGGGGGAAGCGTCGACGGAAGCGCGCCATGGCGGATGCGGGCCCCGCCGCGGACACACCTTCGACAAGCGCGATGCGGATGATCGCCGCGCGGCCGCCCTGTTGATCGTGCAAGTCGAGCCGGAGGTTCGCGAAGTCGGTCATGACGGTGCGCGCAAATGCGGCGACCTGCTCGCCCGCAGGCGTGACGGCCACGCCTTTTGCCGAACGGTCCAGCAAAGCTGTGCCGAAGGATTGCTCCAGCACGCGGATCTGGCGGCTGACTGAGGACGGTGCCAGGCTCAGCTTTTCGGCGGCCTTGCGGATCGAGCGGAGCTGCACCGTTTCGAAGAAGGCGCGTAGTGCGTCCGTCTGCATTGGCGGCTTTCCTGCAAAATGCGAGTGTTGCATTTTCCGCAACGGAGTGCATCAACATAGCAACTAGACGGCAGGCCGCGCCTTTCCGGAAACTAATGCGGGGCCGAGTTATGGGGCCGCTGAAGGTCGGGTCAAATGCGTCACGTGTGGTTAGCGTTGCTGTTCTGTCAGTTCCTAACGCCGTGTTGGGCGGCGCACGCGATTGAGTTCGCGCCTCCAGCGGCAAATGACGAAGCTGCGCTCGCGCAAGAGATGAAGCGCCTGGCGCGGCAGGTTCTGGCTGCGGCACCGGCTGCGGAGGATCGTGCGAAGCGCCTAGACCGCATCTTTCGGGCGCAACTTGTTTTGAAGCAAAGAGCGGCGGCGCTGAAGTCGCTCGCGGAACTGCTGCGGCTCAGCGCTGCGCCGAGCGCGCGGGCGCGAGTCCTTCCGTACGACATGCTGTTGCGCGCGGAGCGCCGTGGGGGCGATTCCGCTTTGCAAGGCGTCTTTCGCGAGACGTTTTCTGCTCTCGACGATCACACGGCGGCGCTCACCATTCAGGCGCTCGGCGTGAACGCCGGCGGTTTGCAGCGGACCTTCGCGGCGGCATTGGGGAACTTCCAAGGCCCCTCGCGCTTGTCGTTGGACGAGGCGACGGCGCTCATTCGAGCGTATCAAGCGGCACAGACCTATAAGGCTCTACCTGCCGCCGTCGTGCCCGATCTCATCGCCGAGGACGACGCCCGGCGCTACATCATCGAGCGGGAGTTTCAGGTTCCGGTCGGCGACGGCGCGGTCGTTTGCGCGACGATCGTGCGGCCGCGCAAAGAGCGTTTGACCACGCTGCTCGAGTTCACGATCTATGCCGATCGGAAAGCGAATTTCGGCAATCCGCGGCTGTCTGCGTCGCACGGTTATGCGGGCGTCGTCGGGCTGACGCGCGGCAAAGGCTGCAGCCCCGGCACGGCAGAGCCCTATGTGCACGACGGTCGCGACGCTGCGGCATTGATCGACTGGCTTGCAGCGCAGACGTGGAGCGACGGACGCGTCGGCATGTTCGGCGGCAGCTATAACGGCTTTACATCATGGGCGGCCGCGAAGTATCGCCCGCGCGCGCTAAAGGGGATCATGACGGGCTCGGCGGCGGGTCCTGGCCTCGACGTGCCGATGGAAGGCGGCGTCGTTTGGAACTTCGTTTATCCGTGGCCGTTCTACACGACGAATAACAAGTGGCTGGACAACGAGACGTATAACGACGGTGCGCGGTGGCGCGCGCTTAGCCGGAAGTATTATGCGGAAGGCGCGGCCTTCGCGGATTTGGAGAAGCTTGACGGCACGCCGAACCCGATCTTTGCGACGTGGTTGAAGCATCCGGATTACGATGCGTATTGGCGCGATATGACACCGAGCGCCCCCGAGTATGCCGCGATCGACATTCCGGCGCTCACAACCGTCGGCTACTACTATGGGGGACCGGGGGCGGGTACGCACTATTTCGGCGAACACACGAAGCATCGGCCGGGCGTGGAGCACTATCTCGTCGCGGGACCTTACGATCACGTTCAGGCGCAGCGCGGCACGATCAACGCTTTGGGCGACAAGGCCGGTCCCATCGCGGGGTACGAATTGGATGGGGCTGCGCACATTGACCTCGTCGAGATGCGATATCAGTGGTTCGACTATCTGTTCCGCGGGCGCGCTAAGCCTGCGCTGCTCGTCGACCGCGTGAACTATCAGCTTCCGGGCGCGAACGGGTGGCGTCATGCACCCTCGATCGACGCGATGAGCACGGCGAAGAAGCGGCTCTACCTCTTGCCGGACCCCAATGGCGACTCGTTCACCCTTGGCGAGGCGCCGGGCAAGGCCGACACGTTCGCGACACATACGGTCGATCTTGCCGACCGGCGTGACATCGACGCGATGATCCCGGGCGGGGGCGTCGAGGACACGGAGCTCGACCGGACGAAGGCCGTCGTGTTCGTGGGTGCGCCTTTGGCAGGGGCGACCGACGTCGCCGGCGTGGTCAGCGGGCGGCTTGAGCTTTCGGTCAACAAGAAGGACTTCGACTTCGATGTCAGTCTTTTCGCGGAAACGCCGGAGCGGAAGTACCTACAGCTTCAGACCTTTTTTTCGCGGGCGAGCTATGTTGGGACGCCAAGCGAACGGCGGCTGCTCCAAGAAGGTCAGCGCACGGTTCTTACGTTTCGCGGCTGGCGGCTTGGGGCACGGCGCCTGCCACAAGGCAGCCGCCTGATCGCCGTTCTTTACGTGATCAAGAACCCGGGGCAGCAGATCAACTACGGCACCGGCAAAGAGGTCAGCCGCGAAACCATCGCCGATGCGGGCGCACCACTCAGCATCAAATGGTACGCGACAAGCTTTGTCGACGTTCCGCTGTCGCCCGTGCAGTAGTGTCTGCTGCAGCTTCAGCGCGGCAGCACCCTGATGTCGATCCGACGCTTGCTGTCCAAGAACGTGCGGGCGACGGCTGCTACCTCCTCGGCGGTGATCGAGGCGTAGTCGTCCATGGTCGTGCGCACACGTTCGAGGTTGCGCGGGTCGGACTGGATGTCCTGGAGCGCGCCCAACCAATAGGCGTTCGTCGATTCCGAGGCGTAGTGCTGATACAGCACGGGCTTGCGCGCGCGTTCAAGCAGGTCCTTCGAGACCGGAGCGCTTGCCAGTTCCTGCACGATCTCGTCGAGCGTCGTGAAGAACTGGTCGACGGCGTCGGGCTTCGGCTCGACGCCCGCGATGATGTAGCCGTAGCCTTTGAGCGCTTGCGATGCGTACGCCGTGCCGAACGGCACGTAGGTGCCACCTTGTTTCTCGCGCACTTCATCGAGCAGCCGCAGCTGCAGGATCTCGTTCATGATCGCGAGCGCGCGTTCGCGGCGGGTGTCGCTGAACGTGTCAGGGCCGGGGAACGCGGCGGCGACGGCGGATTGGTCCTCGCGGCCGTTGTGGCGCAATTCGATGCTGCGGCGCTTGGCCGGGAAGCGCACGTCGCGTGCGCCATCGGGAAGCTTGAACGACGCCGGGCGCGGCGGGAGGGCGCCGAACGTCTGCGCCGTCGCGTTGATTGCGTCTTCGACCTTTACGTGGCCGACGATCGTGACCTCCACCGGCGCGCCGGCGAGTGCGGGTGCAATCGCGGCTTTCATGTCGTCCATTGTGAGCGCACGCTTGTCTTCAAGCGTCGGGGCCGCCCAGCGCGGATCATTGTCATGTACGATCGCCGGTATCTCGCGCGCTAGAACGCCCATCGGGGTCGAGTTCTGCTCGCGGAGCTGACCGTCACCGGCCGCTTGCAGGCGGCGCAGGCCGTCCGGGCGGAACGCCGGATCGGTGAAAAAGGCCGCGAGCACGCGCAACTGCAGCAGCACGTCGCGCTCGACCGTGTCGCCAGAGAGCTGGAACACGCCCTCGTCGAGGTCGAGATTGATGCCGGCGAAGTGACCCGGCTCGGTCTGTTCCAGTTCGCCGATTTCGAGTTTGCCGAGGCCGCCTTCGACAAATGCGAACGGCAGCGCCCAGGCGACGCCCCGCTTGTTCTTCGGAAGCGCGAGGTAGCCGCCGGCAAACCGGACGATCACGCTGACCTTGTCCTTCTCGAACGTCGTCGACTTGACGTTCAGCTTGACCCCGTTTTGGAAGCGAACCAGCGTCGCGCCCAAATCGGCGACCGCGCGCCGCTCGGCGACGGCGCCTTTCGGGCCAAAGTCGCGGTAGCTGAACTCCTTGATCGTGCTTGCGGGCGGTGCCTTCACGGCCACTTTGGTGCTGGCGAGGTAGGCGGCGCGGATCGCGTCAGTGCCACCGGCGGGCGCTTGCGAGCTCGTGAAGAAGATGAGCGGCGGGCCGCCATTGCCGACGGACGCCTTGAGAACCTGCGTCGTCGTTTGGGCCTTTAGTCCCTTGATGCTCGCCGTATAAAGCGCGAGGTCCGTCTTCGCGTCGGTGGGCACGCGGTTTGCATCGAGCGAACCCATGATGAGGTCGGCGACGTCGGCGTTCGAGCGCGTGTTCTCGTTCGCGGCGACGAGTTTGTAGGGCGATTGCTGCTCCAACGCTTCGCGGTCGACCTCGGCCTGTTGGAGGCCGTGCACGAGCGCGCGGCGGAGCTCCTGTTCGGCGGCGGCCAAACCCTTCTGCCACTCGCCGGCCTTCGTGCGAATTTGCAGCGAGTTTACGATGCCTGCGCCGCCGATCTGCTCGCGGCCGATATTGGCCTCGATGAACGGCGCATCGCCTTGGCGGGCAAGCTTGCTCAAGCGGCGGTTGAGGACGGTAAAGGCGACCAGGCGCGCGTGGACTTCACGCCGACGCGCGGTCGAGTCCGGACGCGTGTCTTCTGGCGTCACCCAGCTCAACACCAAGCTTTCGTCGAGGCCGGGCTGGATGGCTTGCGCGACCTCAAGCCCGCGCGCTTTCGGTTTGCCGAAATCCTCCGCCGGTGGGGCCCCGGCCGACTTCCAGGATCCGAAGACGGACGCGATCTTGGCCTCGAACGCCACCGGATTGACGTCGCCGGAGACTACCAGCAGCGAGCTTTCCGGCCGGTAGCTACGTTCGTAGAAGCTGCGCAACTCCTTCGGGCCGGCATTGCGGATGAAGTTCGTGTCGCCGATCGGGAAGCGGGTCGGGTATTTTTGGCCCGCGAACAGCAGGCGGATCTGCGCTTCGTTTGCCCGCTGGCCCGGCGTGTCGCGCGAGCGCTCTTCGGAGAGGATTACGCCGCGCTCGTTCTTGATGGCTTGTTCCGACAGCGTCAGGCGGTCTGCCATCTCGCGCAGAATGTTTAGGCCGGTGTCGAGCGTCGTCGGCCGAACGCTCGGGAGCGAAATCGTGAACGAGGTATTGTCGAAGTCCGTCGCCGCGTTCGCATTCGCGCCGATTTGGATGCCCATGCGTTGCAGCGCGCGGAACATCTCGCCCTCGGGGTAGTTTTGCGAACCGTTGAAGGCCATGTGTTCGAGGAAATGGGCGACGCCGCGCTCGTTCTCGTTTTCGTGCAGCGAGCCCGCATCGATGCGCAGCTTCAGCGTTACCGTGCCTTCGGGATTGCGGTTCGGCTTGATCGCGTAGCGCATGCCGTTCGGCAGCGCGCCGAACTTGATCGTGGGGTCGGGCTTGAGGTCCGAGGCTTGGTGCGGCCAGAGCCCTTTTGCTTCGACCGGCGCAACGAAGAGAACGAGAAGCAGGAACAGGGACGCCAAAATCCGACTGCGACCGGCAAAACGCGACGCGTGCATCAATTACTCCTGGAGGTGCATCCCAAGCGGCGACAAATACGAGAATTGCGGCTCGGATAAGGCCTGATTTGGCCATTATGCCGTTTCCGGGCCGCTTGTCTCCCCCTTGGCAGGCGTCAGGTGCCGCCAGACGTGCCGGAGCTGTCGAAAATGAGGGGAAGACCATTCTTCCCGCTTCCGATCACGACAACTTTAGCATTGGGGCTTCTGGAGATTCCCCCATTGCCTTGATGTCCTTCCAGGCCAGAGCTATCGCTGATGGCTATCCGGACATATCTCGGGGACTCGTATGTAATTGCTTACCAATCTCTTGGGGCAATGAGTTCTTCGGCGTCTGCATCGAACCCATATGCTTCAGCGATGGCGGCGAAATCGGTTCCGATACAATCCCGAGCTGCGGTTTCGATCTCGCTGCCAGCCTCTTCGAACTCTTCTGCTAACGCGTTGAATTCCTCAGTGGCCGCATGGGTGAGTTGATAAAGCTCCGCCAGGCTTGCAGGTGACTTGCTCTCTATGGCCACGCAAAGCTGCTCAAGGATTTTTTGGCCCTTCTGAACCTGCGGCTTGGGAAAGTAGTCGTCCTTGAGCATGTCGGACAAGAAGACGTAACCTTGCAGTTTTGGATTGAGAATTCCCATGTTTCGCCTTCCCTGTCAGAGGGCCGCTCCTTCGCATCGAGCGGCATCCGCATACCGCCGGCAACGTGGCGCCGACAATATCGTCACCTGCGATCTTGTCGCTGCGGAGCAGCCCAGCAGCACCCTTCGTGTGACTGAGAATCATTTGAGGTGTCGAGTTATCTGTCGCGAATCCGCCGGAATCCGCGACTCTCAGATTCCTCTTTTCCCGGCTCCCTAGAATCGGTGCAAGCTTTCTATCGGAAGTTCGATTCGCGCGTTTCGCGCTT
>CAZYGK010000125.1:0-9412 GCA_964647355.1 uncultured Flavobacteriaceae bacterium
CGTTGGGGGCGAACACCTGCCGCATTCGGCGCCTAGGCGATGGGTTCGACGGGAACGCTTGGGTAGGGGGGCATCCCGTCTCTAGGCGCGAAAGAATCACTTCAGTGAGTCGACTCTAGCAGTCGCGTCGGATCGTAATAGGGGTGTGCTGTGGACGGTTGCGAACGTCGCCCGACAGAGGCAAGCGCCAGCACTCAAGCACTCGCTGTCGGTGCCACAACCAGTGCGTCTGTGGACCAAACCGTCCATGCTGGAAAATGCTCAGGCTTTTCAGCGCGATGATTGACTGTTTTGATGCGATTTATCAGAGACGACGCGTATGCAATTCGCAACATCGAGCCGCAGAACTCAACGAGTAGGTGTGATCGCTCAACGCATCGGCGTTGACGTGATCGTATCACTGCGCACATGGTTTTCCACATGAACGTGTCCCCGCTTGCGCTCGACAGCGCTCCAAGATGGCTCTGGCCGCTCTGGATTGCAGTTTCGATTCTATCCGTCGCCGCAGTTTCGGTCGCCCCGATTGCCGCTTTTGTCCTGATGATCAGCGCCTTCGGCCTGCCGCACGTTCTCTACGAACTGCGCTACGTCGACGAACGCTTCAGCGCACGAATCGCCCCTGCCCCGCTCGCCGCCATCGGAGCCCTAATCGCCCTCATTGCCGCCGCCCGCATCGCGAACGGCATGCATCTTCTCATGGGGGAAGCCTTCCTCTGGATCGAACTCGGCCTCGGGGCAGCATTGGCGTTCACGGCAACAGCCATTATGCCCCACAACAAACTACTTGGCGGAGCCATCGGCGCCGCCTTCGCGCTCGGTGCCATCTTCGCGCCGATCCCGACATTTTTAATCTGGGCCTGGTTGCACAATCTCACCCCGCTTGGCTTCGTTGCCGAAATCACCGAAGGCGACGAGCGGCGCCGCTGGCTCCTCATGCTCTCGGTGCCCTTCTTCGTGCTTCCGGCGCTCGTCGCGACGGGCGTCTTCCACCAACTGGCGAACGCGTTCTTCCGGGTAGCAGAGCTGCAGTGGATGTCCATGTTCGGCGCTGGCGACAAACCGTTGCTTTCCTTCCTGCCGCCCAACTCCTGGGATCTGAACCTCTTCTCCGCAGCGGTCGTGGCGCAATCGATGCACTACGTCGCCGTCATCGTCCTGCTGCCGCACCTCTTGCGGGCCAAACAACCGGCAGCCCCGAGCACCGTCGTTCCTTGGCCGAGCTGGCCCGTCTTTACGGCCGCAGTCGCGGCGATCGCCGCACTCGCGTTCGGCATCTACGCGGTGAGTTACACCGACGCACGCGCGGCCTACGGCGTCGCTGCGGCGATCCACGCTTGGATCGAACTGCCGATCCTGCTTCTCGCGATCGGCCAGGGCTTTAGGTCAGTGCATAAATAAGTTCGCCGCCCCACCACGATACCGCGTTCGCTAGAACAGAGAACAGCGCCGCCTCGTCCCAGCGCGGCGTCGCCAGAACACGATAGGCCAAAACCTCGGCAGCGATCACGCAAGCCTCAAGCACCGGCGTCGCGAGATCCCCATACGCCGCTTGCACATGGTAAAACACCGCCCACAAGATTGGATGCGTAACCGTGCTGCCGGCGATCGCCGCCGCGGCGCACATCAAAGCTATGCGCCCAAACGCGGGCGCGAGCGCGGCTGCGACGGCAGCCTCAAGCGCGTAAGTCAACGCCATCGCTTCAAGCTGCGTCACCGCTTCCACCCGGCGCCGAGCAGCATGACACCGTAACTCAGCAATGCCACCAAACCGATCACGCCAAGGTAGAGCTCCGCCCGGAACATCGGCACCCCGGCGACTGTTTCCGCCAAGGGCACCGAAATCAGCCAAACAATCCCGGTCGCAAACACGGCTGCCGTCAAGATCCGGGGCGTCATATCAAGCAAGCGCTCGTCCACTTTCACCAGCCCACGGCTAGCCGCAACCGCCGCCAATACCGCGAAGTTCACCCAAGACCCGGCAGACGTCCCCAACGCCAAGCCTGCCGCTCCATACCCAAGCCCAAAGATCAGCGCGAACTTGATCGCGAGGTTGATCGCAATCGCAATCGCAGTCGCGATCACCGGTGTCGTCGTGTCCGCGCGCGCATGAAATAGCGGGGTCACAGTCCGAAGCAAGACGAACGCGGGGAGCCCAACCGCATAAGCCATCAGTACGCTACCCGCCGCCTCTGCCGCCTTCACGTCGAAGGCACCGCGCGCGAACAAGCCCCGCATAATCGCATCCGGCGCCACCAAGAACATCACGAGGCAGGGCAACGTCAGCAACAAGCCGATCTCTGTTGCGCGATTAAACGCGTGCGTCGCCTTCTTCTCCTCACCCGCCGCAAGTGCCTGGGAAAGCTCCGGCAACAGCACAGTGCCAAGCGCCACGCCAATGACGCCGATCGGCAACTGGTTCACGCGATCCGCGTAGTAGAGCGATGTCGGCTCCCCGACTGCCAAAAAGCTCACGAGGATCGTGTCGGCAAAGAGGGCGATCTGAACCCCGCCCGCCCCCAAAGCCGCAGGTCCGAACCGCACCGCAAACTGGCGCACGTCCCCGGACAGCTTCGGCCATAGGGGCACGACCGGGAGCCCCTTCCGTGCCGTCGCGAACATGAGCAGGGCCAACTCAGCGAACCCACCGACGAACACGCCCCACGCTGCCGCATGCGCCGCGGTTGGAAACAGGTACGCGATGCTCAGCCCACCAATCATTGAAAGGTTCAGCAATACGGGCGCCGCCGCCGCCGGCCAAAACGTCTTCTCGGCATTCAGCGTGTCGCCCAAATGGGTGACAACCGCCAAACACAACAGATACGCGAAGGTTATCCGCGTCAGTTCGACTGCAAGCGCCATTTGCTCAGGTCGCTCGGTAAACCCAGGAGCCAACGCGGCCACGACCCAAGGCATAAAGATGAGCGCAGCAACCAAGATGACGAGCTGAATCGCGATCTGCCAACCCATCATCGTCCGTGCGAACACTCGCGCTGCATCGCCGCCTTGCTGACGCAGCGACGCATAGAGCGGAATGAAGGCAGCGTTGTACGCCCCCTCGGCAAAGATCGCGCGAAAGTGGTTCGGCAAGCGAAAGGCGATCACGAAGGCGTCCGACAGCAAGCCGCGCCCCAAGACCGAGGCCATCAGAATGTCGCGCGCGAACCCGACCACGCGGCTGAGCAGCGTGAACCCGCCGACCGAAAACAACGAACGCAACATGACTGGCTAGATCCCTATCCCGAGCGTGCGAGAATCGCACGCGGCGCCGCGCCAATAGTAGTGGCGCCCGTCACACCAGACCACCGAACCTACCCTGCAGAAATCCGCCAGTCGCGGGCTAAACACGAGCCGCAGCCCCGCCAATCCACCGCACTACGTCATCTAAGAATGCCCCGCGCACCTGATCGTCGGTCGTGCCGGTGCGCCGCGGAACATGGAACGAATGATCGGCCTCGGCGATCGTGAGCAGCGTGCCTCGACGACCCAATGTCTTCATCAGCTTCGTCATCAGTGCGTGATCGGCCAGCGCGTCCCTCGTCCCCTGGACGAACAACATCGGCACGCGCACGTCCGCCAAATGCGCAGCCCGTTCGCTCGACGGCTGCCCGGCCGCGTGCAACGGAAACCCCAGAAACAAGAGCCCCGATACGCCGAGCGCACTGGCGGCCTCGGCCTGCGACGTCATCCGCCCGCCAAACGACTTACCGCCGGCAACCAACACGAGACCGGGACACAACTCACGCGCCTTGGCAACGGCCGCACGGACTGCAGCATGGGCGACCCTCGGCGGGTCGGGCCGTTTGCCACCCTGCTCCATGTAGGGAAACTGATAGCGTAAGGTCGCAATGCCGCGCTCGGCCAATCCCTCGGCAACCGCCTCCATAAAAGCATGCTGCATCCCCGCACCCGCGCCGTGCGCAAACACATAACAAGCACGCGCGCTTGGCGGCGTCAGAAGCAGGCCCGACACCACGCCCTCGCCAACCTTCAACTTGACTGCCTTAGGACGCACGCGCCGATCCGCCATCGCGGTACACACCGCTACTCCAGGTTAGCAGTCCCTCGCCGCCCGGGGGCAAGTCCTTTTGGCGCAGATCGCCCGCATGGGAATCGTGCACCTGCACTCATCCGTGCTAACCGTTGGGCTTCAAGCCCGGCTGAATCGGCCGCAATCACGGGAACAGTATGACAACGCCAACGATCCTAAGCCCGAACGAAACGCTTGGCCTCGCCGGTGCCGCCCTCGACAGCCGCGTTCGCAAGGCGGCCAGCCACATCAATGATCTAAGCTTCGTGCAGATCGGCCAACGTCTCCGTGCAGATGCTTTGAAGAACGAACTCACCTACGAACGCGACGGTAAGTTCGAGCCGATACCCGTGATGCTCCGCCCCTTGCTCGCCATGAACGAGCAACTCGGCTACGTCCAGCATGTTTGCCAGCGCCTGACCGACGCGCTGAAGCGGCTACCCTCGCTCTATCTGAACGACCCAATCGTCAAGAAAGTCATTGCGATTACGCCGGGCGAGGAAGGCTGGCTCCGCGACACCTGGACCGCCGCGCACGAGCGCAACAACACGGTCTACGGCCGTCTCGATGCCGTGTGCGACTTCACGGCCGCCGGCTGGCAGGACACGCTGCACTTCATGGAGGCGAACCTATCGGGGGTCGGCGGCATCAACTACGCCCCCCTCGCCGAGCAGCTCGTGATGCGCGATATCGTGCCGACACTGCTCGACCATGATCCCGCGCTGGGCGTCGAACTCCCGCGCGATCAGCGCGATCTGTTCATCCAAGTCCTCATCGATCACGCGCGCGCCCTCGGCCGCACGAAGTGCCGCCTCAGCTTCGTCGAGCCGAAATACGCCGAAGACGGCATCAACGAGCAGTCGGTTCTGAGCGGATACCTGGCCAAGCGTCACAATCTGACGATCACGCACGCCGATCCAACGGAACTGCGCATCAAAGACGGCGACGTGTTCTACGGCGACGAGTGCGTCGACGTCGCCTACCGCGACTACGAGGTGCGTGACCTCATCGAACTCGAAGCCGAGCTCGGCAAGCCGCTGGAGGCCATGCGCCAACTCTTCAAGCAGAACCGCGTAGTCTCCTCGCTTGTCGGCGACTTCGATCACAAGAGCTGCTGGGAAGTGCTGACCGACCCCGCAATCGCCGAAAAGTACTTCAGCGCCGAGGAATGCCGCCTGTTCCGTCGCCACGTGCTTTGGACGCGCATCGTCGGCGACCGCAAGACCACACTACCGCACAACGTCGAGGGCGATCTCCTGGAGTATCTGCGCTTACACCGGGAAGAACTGGTGATGAAGCCGAACCGCTCCTATGGCGGTGAAGGCGTCACGATTGGCGCCTCAACCTCCGCAGCCGACTGGGAGAAGCTGATCGACGAAGCCGTCGCCAGCGCGGCCGACACGGAAGAGAACTGGGTCGTGCAGAAGGCGACGCGTCTGCCCGTCCACGAGTTCCCGATCGTGGGCCAAGACGGCCGTGTCTTCGCCGAGCCCTTCTATGCCGTCATGGGCTTCGCGCCGACGGAAAACGGTCTTGGCATCATGTGCCGCGTCAGCCAGAAGCAGGTGGTCAACGTCGCACAGCACGGCGGCATGGCGGCGGTCCTCGTCGCACACCCGCCGCGCGAACTGCGCGTGCCCAAGCGCTCGCAAGGCGGACGCAACGACGGCGCAGCCGAAGCCCTCCGCACCAAGATTGCGGAACTCCAACACTTCGACAACACCATCGCGTTGCTGGAATGGGACGAAGAAACGACGCTACCCGACGGCGGACGGGACGAACGCGGCGAACAACTGGCAACCCTGGAGGCCGCCCGTCATGGCCTGCTGACCTCCGATCACCTCGGCGACCTGATCGAAGAAGTCGCGCTCACGCACGAAGGCGACGAACGCTGGCGCCGCGAGATCGAACTCTTACGGGATCTCCGCGCCAGCGACCTAGCCCTGCCCGCCGACCTCGTTCGCGCCTATGCCGCCGCCCGCGCACGCGCCACCGCCGCATGGGAAGACGCACGCGACGCTGACGACTTCAAGCTCTTGGCGCCTGCGCTCGGCGATCTCGTGGCACTGGCGCGCGAGACCGCAGCCACGATCGACGCCGACGCCGATCCTTATGACATCTTCCTCGACGAGTACGAACCCAGCCTCACGCGTGCGCAACTCGAGCCCGTTCTCGCCGACCTGCGCAAGCGGCTGGTGCCGCTTGTTTCCGATGTCGGCAAGAAGACCGCGTCCTGGCCCGACAAGATCACCCGAGCGGTACCCGACACGAAGCTATGGGACGTGTGCAATCAAGTCCTTGAAAGCATCGGCTTCGACTTCACGCGCGGCCATCTCGATCGCGCGACCCACCCGGGCACGACGGCCCTTGGCTTCGACGACATCCGCCTGTCGCTCCGGCCCAACCACGACGACCTTCTCGAAGCGGTGTTGACGACGTTGCACGAAGGCGGCCATGGCCTCTACGACCAAGGCCTCGCGCCGCAGGACCGCGCGACACTCCTGGCGCAAGCGCCGTCGATGAGCATGCACGAAGCCCAAGCCCGCCTCTGGGAGAACCATATCGGGCGCAGCCAAGCGTTCTGGACGTTCCTATTCCCCAAGCTACGGGATTCCCTCGGCCCGCTAATGCAAGGGCTCGACGCGGAAAAATTCTACCAAGCCTCAAGCCGGGTCCGGCCGAGCCTCATCCGCGCCACGGCTGACGAACTGTCCTATCACTTGCACGTACTGCTGCGTTACGAACTCGAAGCCGCGATGCTCTCAGGAGATCTCAAAGTCGCTGATCTCACAAACGCCTGGAACGAACGCAGCATGGCGCTACTCGGCGTAAAGCCAACCAGCGATCTCACGGGCGTCTTGCAGGACGGACACTGGGCGGCCGGCATGTTCGGCTACTTCCCGACCTACACGCTCGGCAGCCTCTACGCCGCACAGCTTGCCGAAGCCTACGCGAAGACGGCCAAACTGGACGAACAAGTCGCGCGCGGCGAGTTCACGCCGCTGCGCACTTGGCTGCGCGACAACATCTACGCGTCCGGCGACCGCTTACCGACGGATCGACTCGTCACGCGCGTCACGGGAAAGGGCCTCGATGTCGAAGCCTACTTCCGCCACATCAAGCACAAGTTCGACTGAGCCTACCAGGACCCCAGATCCGCATTCTCGCCGGTGCCGCCCTCTTTTCCGTCGGCACCGAGCGAGGAGATGTCGAACTTGCCGTGCACGCCGGGCTGCTTATAGACGTAGGGCTGCCCCCATGGATCTATGATCCCGTCCGCCTTGTTGAGATAAGGCCCGTCCCACGCCGTCGCGCCTTCGGGCTTTTCGACGAGAGCCTTCAACCCTTGCGCTTCCGTCGGATAGTTGCCGTTCGAGAGGTAATAGAGGTCCATCGCTGTCGAGAGATTGGCGATCTGAATCTTCGCCGTCTTCGCTTTCGACGCCTCGAAATAGCCGATCAGCCGCGGCGCCGCGATGGCGATGATGAGGCTCAGGATCGCCAGCGCCACCAAGAGCTCGAGCAACGAGTACCCGCGTTCGCCGCGGTGAGCGACACGCTTCTTCCAACGACGCATCATGGCCATCACCCTTCTTCTTGCGCGACCCGGGCAACTTCCTCCGCCGAGGTCACGCCTTCAAGCACTTTTCGCAAGCCCGCACGCCGCAAGCTCTCCATGCCGCCGGCAACCGCCGCTGCGTGGAGCTGCGCGGCGCCCGCCCGCTCACCAACCAACCGGCGCACGCGCTCATCCGGCACCAGCAACTCGGACACGACCGTCCGCCCTTTGTACCCGGTTCCATGGCACGCAGCGCATCCATGCGCCCTAAAGCCGGAAGCCCCAGCCCCCTTGCCCAGTGACGAAAGGTCGTTCGCCCATTCCGCACCAAGTGCCACGGGCGTCTTGCAAGCGCCGCACAGTACCCGCACCAGCCTTTGCGACAGAATGCCCACCACGGTCGAGGTCAAAAGATAATCCTCGACATGCATATCCAGGAGCCGCGTCAGCGCCCCCGCCGCACTGTTCGTGTGCACGGTCGACAGTACCAAGTGCCCCGTCAGAGCCGCCTGCACGGCAATGCGCGCGGTCTCCGGATCGCGAATTTCGCCGACCAAGATGACATCCGGATCGTGCCGCAAGAACGACCGCAAAACCTGCGCGAAGCCCAGCCCAATCTCGGGCTTCACCTGAACCTGATTGACCCCTTCGATCTTGTACTCGACCGGGTCTTCGACCGAGAGGATCTTGCGCTCTGGCCCGTTCAGCCGCTGAAGCGCTGCATACAGCGTCGTCGTCTTGCCGCTGCCGGTCGGCCCCGTCACCAGGAAAATCCCGTTCGGCCGCGCCAACACCGCGGCGAGCATTGCCTGCATCGCCGCATCGAAACCGAGAGCGTCGAAATCCAACGCCACAGACGACTTGTCCAGAATACGCAAAGCGACACTTTCGCCGAACGTCACGGGCGCAGTCGCGATACGCAGATCGATTTCCTTACCCCGCACCGCAAGTTTCACGGCGCCGTCTTGCGGCAGGCGCCGCTCGGCGATGTTCAGCCCGCTCATGATCTTCAAGCGCGATACGATAGCCGGCGCGAGATCGAGCGTCGCCGGTTCCTCCTCCTTCAGCACCCCATCGATACGCGTGCGAATCCGAAGCCGCCGCTCAAGCGGTTCGATGTGAATATCCGACGCCCCAGCCTCGACGGCGCGAGAAATCAGCGCGTTCACAAAGCGGATGACCGGCGCTTCACTCGCGCTTTCGCGCAGTCGCGCAACGTCCGCATCGGTGGTCACCTGCGCGCTGTCGGTCGCGGCGGTAAGCGCGTCCGCATCGCTCCCCGCATAGAGACGCTTGTGCGCCTCTTCGATATCGGCCGATGTCGCCGCCTTGAGAACCACCCGGCGGTCAGTCGCCAACGCGATCGCATCGCTCGTATAGCGATCGAGCGGATCGACCGTCGCAACTGTCACCGTGTCGTCCGTAGCCGCGAGCACGACCGCTTTCGCTTCTTTCATAAAGCGCTCGGTCGTTGCTTCCGCCAGAACCGGCTCAATCGGATACTCGGATGGGTCGGCAAGCGGTATCTCCAACCCGCCGGCGAATGCGCCGATCAACTCGCGCTCCGGCACCAGGCCGAGCTCAAGCAAAATCTTGGTAAGGCTAACGCGCGTGTGTTCGAAAACGCGCCACGCTCGCGCGGCCCCCTCGGCATCGAGTTTGCCGCTTTGGCGCAGATATTCGATCAGCCTTTGCTCGGCGCTTTCCCGCGCCTCTGCGGCGACCACCATCGATTTACCCTCGGCTTGCGGCCGTCTTCGGGCCGTCTCCGGGGCGAGTTTAACCCAGAAGCAGCGGTCCGTAGAGCCACGTCAACCAAAGACCCG
>CAZYGK010000126.1:0-9337 GCA_964647355.1 uncultured Flavobacteriaceae bacterium
ATCGGCGCTTGCGAAGTAGTCGAGCGAGGTCATGGCGAGTGCTTTGGCGCCGTCGACCACGGCTTGGTCGGCGCGGTCCGACTTCGCGTAGGCCGTGAACTCGGCGTTGTGGATCGTCACGTTCGCTGGCGAGACCTGAATGATCGGGTGGATCGAGGGGACGCGATGGCTGACGTTGCCCATGTCGGTCGAGCCAGCGAGGCCAGGCGGCAGCATTGCGGGGTCCAGGAGCTGACGGCCCAGCGCTTTGGCGTTGGCCTCATAGGCGTAAGCGAGCGGCCAATTCGTTTTGAGGTCGAGGCAATCGACGCGGCCCCACTTTGCTTCGAGGCGCGTGCCGGTGCTTAGCGCGCCCGCTTCGAAGCAGGCTTGGACGCGCTTTTTCAGTGCGGCGAGTTCGACGCCGTTGCGCGCGCGGACGTAGAATCGGCCGGACGCGCGTTCCGGCACGATGTTGGGCGCCATGCCGCCATCGACGATGATGCCGTGGATGCGTTCGGTCTGCTCGATGTGCTGGCGCAGTTGAGCGATCGACTGGTACGCGGTGACGAGCGCATCGAGGGCGTTCAGGCCGCGCGCGGGCATTGCCGAAGCGTGCGCGGCGCGGCCGTGATAGATCACTTCGACCTCGGCGAGCGCGATAACCGGCATCGTCACCATGTCGAAGCCCGCGGGGTGGACCATCATGGAAGCGTCGACGCCGTCGAAGGCGCCGTGCTGGGCCATCACCTCTTTGCCGCCGCCGCGTTCTTCGGCGGGTGTTCCCATGTAGCGTACGCGGCCGGCTAGTTTGGTGCCCAGTTTGGAGAGGCCGAGGGCGGCTCCCAGGCCTGCGGTTGCGATGACGTTGTGGCCGCAGGCGTGACCGATTCCCGGGAGCGCGTCGTACTCCGAGAGCAGGCTCATGACCGGCGCGCCCTTCGGACCGAATTCGGCGGCGTAGGCCGTCGTGACCCCGTAGGCGCCCCGCTCAACGTTGAGGCCGTGGCTTTCGACAGCTTTGGTCAACAAGCTTGAGGCAAACTTTTCCTCGAAGGCGAGTTCGGGGTTGGCGTGGATGGCGTGGCTGGCGGCGACCAGTTCCGGGCGCAAAGCGTCGATTGCGCTGCAAACCTCACGCTTCAAACTATCCAGCGACATGGCATATGGTCCTCTATCGTCAGACAGCCTCGCTTAGGGAGAGGAAGAGGTCAAATGCCCACGTTCACCGTGCCGGGCGGGATTCGCATTGCGTACGAGGTCGTCGGCGAGGGCCCTCCGATCGTGCTGGTGCACGGCTTTGCCTCCAACCGCGCCACAAATTGGCGTGTGCCGGGCTGGTACGACACGCTAACCCAAGCGGGACGGCAGGTGATCGCGCTCGATGTCCGCGGACATGGCGAGAGCGACAAGCCGCACGATGGCGACGCCTACAACGAGGGCGAACTTGCGTGGGATGTGGAGCGGTTGCTCGACCATTTGGGCATCGAAAAAGCCGACATCATGGGCTATTCGATGGGTGGGTTTATCGCGCTGCGTCTACTGCACGACAATGAGGCACGCGTCCGGCGCGCCGTGATCGCCGGGGTCGGCGAGAACTACTATGGACGTGGCACTGTCGAGACGGACGCGATTGCGGCGGGCTTGCGCGCGTTGAACGCGGCCGATGTCGAGGGCGCGGTGCCGCGGCAGTTCCGGTTGTTCGCCGAGCAGGGCAAGAACGATCTGGAGGCGCTGGCGCTGTGCATGACCCGCGAGCGACGCTCGTTTGCTGCAGCGGAGTTCGAGGAGTTAAACGTTCCGACGCTGATCGTGGTCGGCGAAAAGGACACGATCACCGGTCCTCCGGGGCCGCTTGCCGAAGCATTGCCCGGCAGCCATACGGTAATCGTGCCGGGGCGCGATCACATGACGTGCGTCGGCGACAAGACGTACAAGGCCGCGGTGCTTAGCTTTCTTGATTTCTAGACATCAAAAAAAGCCCCCGCGTTTGGCGGGGGCTTCGGTATTCGGTTGGCTTGAGCGTTAGCCCGGCAGGTTCGCCGTGAGCGACAGAACAACGCCGTCTTCGCAGATGTCGGAGCCGCATTCGGCCTCGCTGATGTCGGTGCCTACCCAACGGACATCGACGTCGAAGATGCCCCACGTGGCGGTCGCGCCGAGATCGTAGAACAGATAGTCCTGCGAGTTGCTGAACCACTGGTAGCCTACATGGCCCGAGGCAGACAGGCCGCCGTCGAAGAAGGCGAAGCTGTCCATCAGCGGGACGCTTACGCCGCCCGTCAGGGCTTCCGCGTCGTCGTTGCCGCCGTAGTAGTCGGGGGTCCAGGCAAATTCACCGGAAACCGCCGCTTTGCCGAAGTCGTGCGAGACGCCGGCGATGATCTCGAAATAGTTCGGGTCATCGGGCGCGTCATTGGCGTCCGGGTAGATGTAGTAGACGCCCTTGATGGTGCCGCTGGTCGCGTCGGAGAAGGCGTGCGTGTAACCGGCGGTCAGATCGATCTCGACCGACGCGTCGTTGTCGCCGAACGGCGTGAAGTCGATGTTCGATGCCCAGACGTTCGCGAAGAAACCCGACGCGTGGTCGTATTGGACCCAGCCTTGGATGGCGCCGCCGCGGTCGGACTGGCTTATGCCGCGAAAGCGGTAGTCGCTCGTCAGCGTTGCGCCGGCCGTGAACGGGCCCCAAGCGCCTTCTTCGTCACCGGCGACTGCGGCCGGAATGCTTGCTAGCGCCACGGCGGCGAACGCGCCCGCCATCAATGTCGTCTTCATACCAAAACCTCTTTCACACACGGGGTTGCACAAACCGAGACCGTGCGAGGGAGCACGCGGACTCGAATAGTTTCCGTCGCATTAAGTCTTGGCGCCCAGATGGTTGACAACGCGTTAACGCGTGTGGGTCCGGGCGACGGCAAGCGCGGCGCGTGCGTTGAAAATGCAACGCCTGTCGCTGTGCTCAGGGATCAGGCAACACGCACGTGTTTTTGCGCCGCGATTGCATAGAAAAAGGGCGGCTCGCAGAATTTGCGGCCGCCCCGTGGCGTTAGGACTGGCTTCCTGATTTCGCTTCGCGAATCAGGGGAACGAGAGGCTCACCGTGCCGACGAAGCCGCCCTCGCAGAGGTCTGTGCCGAGGAAGCATGCGGCGTCGTCGAGATCGGTGGAAACGTAACGCGCGTCGAACGTGAGGTGCTGCCACGTCGCTGTGAGGCCGATGTCGTAGTACATGTAGTCGTCGGTCCCAAAGAGCGCGTTGTCGTCAATCCACTGATGGCCGACGTGGCCGCTTGCGCTCAGGCTGTCGAGTAGCGCGATTTCGATTCCACCTGCCAAAGCAACGGCAGAGCCCGTTTCATTGAAGTAGTCCGGGCTGTAGTTGAGTTCGCCCGACAGGGTGACTTTGTCGATGCTGTGGCTGAGCGCGACCTGGAATTCCCAGTACTCGTAGCTGAACGGATTGTCGGGATAGAGATAGTACGTCGCCTTCACGCTACCCTCGGTGCCTTCAGCGACAGAGAAATTGTAGCCCGCGTAGAAATCGATCTCGATTTCGGAATCGACGTCGCCGGAGTCACTGAAGTCGATTTGCGAAGCCCAAACGCCGGCGAAGAAGCCGCTTTCGCCTTCATAGTCGACCGAGCCTTGGAAAGCGAAGTCGCGCGACTTTTGACTTTGGCCGCGGAAACGGTAGTCGGTCGTGCCGGTGATCGTGACCGAGAACGGTCCAGACGCATCCTCACCGCCCTCCTCGCCGTCAGCGAGCACAGGTTGTGTGAAGCTCGCGGTCGCGAGCAGACTCAACGCCAGAAGAAGTGTTCTTTTCATTGGTACCCCCATCAGAATTCACTTCGGCCAGATAAGCCTAGGCCCCAGGTCCTATGAAAGGCCGAGGACCTTTTTCTGGCAATGGGTTAGGGGGCGAATCTCGTGTTCTTTTGGCAACACAACCCCTGGTCAGGGCACCTTGGCAGGCACCACCCCTGGGGGCAGCGTCAGGATTGCCGTCTAGTGACCCCTGCGAGCGCGAGGTGATGACCTGCATCCGCGAGGAGCAGCTCGCCGGTGATGTGACGCGCCCCCTCGCCGCAGAAGAAGGCAACGGCCTCGGCAATGTCTTCCGGCGTGCCGGCACGGTGGAGGGGCGTCGACTGCTTGTTGTGCTCGACGATACGGGTGTAGGTCGCCTCGTCGAAGCGATCGGAAAACCACCTGGTTCCGACGAAGCCCGGGCAGACCGCGTTCACGCGAATCTCGGGCGCGAGCGCGCGGGCGAGCGAGAGCGTCATCGTGTTCAGGGCACCCTTCGATGCGGCGTAGGCGACGGAAGAGCCGACGCCTAGGACACCGGCAACCGACGAGATGTTCACGACGCGACCGAAGCCGCTCTCGCGCAAATGCGGTGTGCACGCGCGGATCATCTGAAACGAGCCTACGACGTTGATGCGGTAGATGCGTAAGAAATCGTCGGCATTGAGCCCCTCCAAGTTTGCATGGTCGGCGAAGACTGTGGCGCCTGCGTTGTTGACGAGAATGTCTATGCGGCCCCACTTATCGGCAACTTGCTTGGCGATGCGTCGGCAATCGTCGTCGTTGCCGACATCGCCCTGCGCGAGCACGGCGTCCACGCCCTTGGCCTTGATGGCGCTTAGCGTTTCTTCCGCTTCTTTCAGGCTTTTCGTGTAATTGACGGCGACGCGCACGCCCTGATCGGCGAGGCGTAGAGCGACGGCTGCGCCGATACCGGTACCCGATCCGGTTACGATCGCGACGTGATCTTTGATGTTCATGGAACGCGCCTCCGTTTGTGCGGCAGTCTTAGCGGCGATCTAGCGGCCTTGGAAGTTCGGTTTGCGCTTTTCGAGAAAGGCGCGGCGGCCTTCGGCGTAGTCGGCGCTGGCCATGCAAGCGGCAACCGCCCGCTGCGCCTCTGCACGATCGTGCTCGGCTGTCGTGAGCGCCGCGCGGATTGCCTTCTTGGCGGCGATGATTGAGAGCGGCGCGTTCTGCCCGAGCATGGCCGTGTAGTTCGCAACCATGGCATCGAACGCGGTAATCGGCGCCGTCGCTTGGACGATGCCGCGCATCAAGGCTTCTTGGGCGCTGTAGACTTTGGCCGTGAACAACATCTCGGCGGCGAGGGCGGGGCCAAGCTTGGCGACCAGGCCTTCGGTCCCGGCAAGGCCGTAACCGATACCGAGCTTGGCTGCCGGGATGCAGAACCGCGAATTGTCAGTGGCGAGCCTTAGGTCGCAGGCCATGGCGAGCGCCATACCGCCGCCGAAGCATATCCCCCGGATGGCGGCAATGACCGGCTTCGAACAACGCTCAAGGGAAAGCGTGGCCTGAAAAGTTGCTGCGTCATAGGCTTTCGCGCCATCGTCTGTTGCGCGATTGGCTTCGAATTCCGATATGTCTGCTCCGGCGGCGAACGCTTCGTCGCCCGCACCCTTAACAACGATGGCGCGGATGGCAGGGTCTTTCTCGAAATGCTCCACAAGTCCGGGGATTGCCTGCCACATATCGAGGCTCAACGCGTTGCGCCGCTCCGGCGCGTTGAGTACGAGTGTGCCGGTGGATCCGTGAATTTCGGCGATGAGCTTTGACGTCATGGAAGGCCTAGGTACCAGGGTTATGAAGCGGCGCAGGAGAAGTCCGCAGCCGGCAGGGGAGAGCATCAAAGTTGTTCTCATCCGCCACGGCAAGCCCGATGTGGCGCCGACCAAACGGCTGACCCACCGTAAATTCGAAGATTATATCGAAACCTACGAAAAGGCGGGCCTGGATCCGGAGAGTGCGCCTCCTTCGTGGCTCGTTGAACTCGCTCGCAACGCGCAGCGGGTCTATTGCTCCGACCGGCCCCGTGCACGCGAGAGCGCGCGTGCGCTCGCCCCGCATGCAGAACTCGAACTAAGCCCGCTCTTCATGGAGGCGCAGCTCAAGTCGCCGAAGCTGCCGCTTGTGCGCATGAAGCCGCCCGGTTGGGCGATCATTGCCCGGCTCGCGTGGCATGCCGGACATGATGCCGGCATCGAGGACTTTCGCGACGCGAAAGGGCGCGCCGACAAGGCCGTCGATATGCTGTCGGCCGAAGCGCGCGAGAACGGATTGGCGGTTCTTGTGGCGCACGGATACTTCAATGCGATCGTGGGGCGCGCGCTTTCGAAGCGCGGATGGCGCAAGCACGGACGGCATCGCGCAAAGTTCTGGAATGCGGTCGTGTACGAACTGAGTTCGCCGCACGCATAGTTCTTGTTCGCGTCACTCCAACGATTTGTGATTTTCGCTTCTTCGCATTAGCGCATCCTCCACCGATAGTTGCGAGCATCGGGGTTGAGGGGAGGGCGCTCATGAGCGATTTGTTTGCGCCGATTGCAGGTGTGTCGTTGGCGAAATACGCGGAACTTGTCGTAAAGATGCGCGGGGTCGTCCGCGACCGCGCTGCAAGCGGCGCGATCGCCGAAGCGCATGGTGTGAGCCGTGCAGCGTGGGAGAGCGCGATGATGGGGTGGGAAGCGCGCCTTGCGAGCGATGCGACGCCGGGTGCGTTGCTCGCGACCTACTACGACTTCTATCGCGAAGCGCTGGCGCAGCATGCGCGCACGCAGTTGATCGCGAACTTCAACGCAGCGCGGTCGCGCCGCTAGGCGTCCATTCCTTCGCGATTTGCTCGAACGCCGGCCGCGGACGGTCTTCGAGCGGTTCGGCAGGATGGCCCAGATAGACGAAGCCTGCGATGCGTTCGCCCCTCTCGAGGCCGAGCGCTTCGCGAATGGCGGGGCTATAGGCGCACCACTCGGTGATCCAGTTCGCGACGAACCCCATCGCGTGGGCCGCGATGCACAATGTTTGACACGCCGCGCCCGCCGAAAACAGCTGCTCCACCTCCGGGATCGGCGTGCCGTCGCGGTAGCGGCTGACGACGCCGACAATGACGGGCGCACGCAGGAAGCGTGCACGTTCTTGTGTTAAGCGCTCTTCGCTTGCGGCGGGCTCGGTGATCTGCAGTGCGCCGGCCAGCACCTCCCCGAACTTCGCGCGTGCATCGCCCTTGAAAATAAGGAAGCGCCAGGGCGTCAGCTTGCCGTGATCGGGCACGCGGCTGGCGGCGCAAATGAGCGTGCGGATTTGATCGTCGCTCGGGCCCGGCCCCTTCATCCGTTTGGCGGAGCCGGAGCGGCGGCTCAAGAGTAGATCAAGCGTTTGCGGAGCGGCGACATTGAGCGGGGACATTCGGGCCTCGTGATTTCGGACGACGATAGACTATGGTCGGGTGCGATGAAATCGAGTCTCGACAAAGTTCCCCGTACGGTTTGGGCGCTTGGCCTTGTTTCGATGTTCATGGATATCTCGTCCGAGATGATCCACGGGCTGCTGCCGGTGTTCCTGACAGTGGGGCTCGGCGCGAGCATGTTTCTCGTCGGCGTCATCGAGGGGATCTCGGAGTTTACCGCGTCCGTCGTGAAAGTGCTTTCGGGTTGGCTGAGCGACAGGTTGGGCAAGCGCAAGCTGCTTGCGGTGATCGGATACGGGATGGCGGCGCTGACGAAGCCTGTGTTTCCGATGGCGGTAACGCCGTACGAAGTGCTGGCTGCGCGGTTTGTAGACCGGATCGGCAAAGGCATACGGGGTGCGCCGCGCGATGCGCTGATCGCCGACGTCACCAGTGAGGATGTACGCGGGGCGTCCTACGGGCTGCGGCAGTCTCTCGATACGATCGGGGCATTTGTCGGTCCGCTCGCCGCGATCGGGATGATGCTCTTGCTTGCGGGCGATATGCGCGCGGTGTTTTGGTGGGCGGCGATTCCGGCTGCGATCGCGGTGATCCTCCTGGTCATAGGCGTCGAAGATGCGCCGGCGAACGGTAACGGTGCGCAGTCTCGGAGACCGCTGCATGTGTCCGAACTCCGGCAAATGGGTCGCGCGTTCTGGATTGTCGTTGCGATCGGCGGCGTGTTCGCGCTCGCACGATTCAGTGAAGCGTTCTTGATCTTGCGCGGGAACGAGGTCGGGCTATCGGCGGCGTATGTGCCGGTGGTGTTGGTGGCCTTGAATGTGGCCTACGCTGCGGTGGCGGCGCCGGCGGGCGCGCTGTCGGACAAAATCGGGCGCGAGCGGTTGCTTGGTCTCAGCCTCGTCATCTTGATCGCGTCGGATGTCGTGTTTGCGCTGTTCGGCAACGTGTTTGGGTTGATGGCCGGTGCGACGCTTTGGGGCGTGCATATGGGGTTCAGCCAAGGCGTGCTCGCTGCGCTCGTTGCCGACACCGCGCGCGAAGACCTGCGGGGGACCGCCTTTGGCGTGTTCAACCTTGTGACTGGGGTCGGGCTGCTGCTCGCCAGTATTGTTGCAGGATCGTTGTGGAATTGGATCGGGGCGGAGGCGACGTTTCTGACCGGCGCCGGGTTTGCCGCGGTTTGCTTGGCGGCTCTCGCGTTTATCCGAACGCGTTAACCTGGCGTCATGCTTGCTTGATAGGCTCGCGGTAAGCGCCCATCTGTATTAAGATGGTTCCTATGGATAAGCGCCCGATGCCAGTCATTGCCGAGAAGTTCGCGGTCTGCGACCCCGTGTGGTCCGACCTGCGGGAGGAGGCTATTCGCGCGGCGGCGGCCGAGCCCGCGCTTGCGAGCTTCGTGCATGCGACGATCCTCAATCACGAGCGGCTGGAAGAAGCGCTGACCTACCACCTCGCGCAGAAGCTCGGGAACGACGACGTCGGCGCGATGCAGGTCAGGCAGGTGTTCGATCAAGCCTTCGCGGATGCGCCGACGATCGGCGACGAGGTGCGGGCGGATTTGTCGGCCGTGTACGAGCGCGATCCGTCGGTCACGACCTATTTGCAGCCGTTTCTGTTCTTCAAAGGGTTCTTGGCGCTGCAGTCCTATCGCGTGATGCACTGGCTCTACAAAAAGGGCCGACTGACGCTGGCGCAGCATTTTCAGAGCCGCGTATCGGAAGTGTTCGGTGTCGATGCAAATCCGGCGGCGAAGATCGGCCGCGGCGTGATGATCGACCACGGTACCGGCGTCGTGATCGGCGAGACGGCGGTGATCGAAGACGACGTGTCCATGTTGCACGGGGTAACGCTTGGCGGTACGGGCAAGGAAACCGGCGACCGGCATCCAAAGGTTCGCCGCGGCGTGATGATCGGCGCGAATGCGACGATCCTAGGCAACATCGAGATCGGTGCAAACAGCCGTGTGGGTGCGGGCAGCGTTGTGCTAGCCGACGTGCCTGAGCATTGCACGGTCGCGGGCGTGCCGGCGCGGGTCGTCGGCTGCGCGGGCTGTTCTCAGCCCAGCCACGAGATGAACCAGATCATCGAAGACGTGCCGCTGGATTATCAGATCTA
>CAZYGK010000127.1:0-8979 GCA_964647355.1 uncultured Flavobacteriaceae bacterium
CCCTGCTCGTCGATCACGCGGAAGCGGATGCCGGGGAAGCGGGCGTCGAGGTCGTGCAACGCTTCGTCCACGGTCTTGCCCGCCGCCGTCGCCGTGGTGGCGCCGCCAGTGTAGTTGCGCAGCTGTTGCGGGATGAAGATGGTGATCATCCCTGGGACCGCGGGCGTCCTCGCCCGCCCTTGCAGCGTTCAAGCGGCACTGGCGTTGAAAGGAGGTAAGAGCGGGCGAGGACGCCCGCGGTCCCAGGAAGAAGGCACATTACATCCGCTCCACCGCCTCCACCGAATAAATCTCCGGCAGGTGCCGCGCGATCTGCGTGAACTTGCCCCCTTCGTTCGTGCTGGCCCACACCTCGCCGCCGGTCGTGCCGAGATAGAGCCCGACCGTCTTCATCCCGTCGCGGCAAAACGCTTGCCGTTTCACCGTGAACCAGCCCTGCTTCTTCGGAAAGCCCTTATCCTGCCGCTCCCAACTCTTGCCCGCATCGCGCGTGCGATAGACCGCGGGCTTGCCGTCCGGGCTCGTGCGCGGCCAGACCGTGGAGCCGTCCATTGGAAACACCCATGCCGTATCTGCGTCGCGCGGATGGTCGAGGATCGTGAACCCGATATCGCCGACCGCCTTCGGCATCGCGTTGCCGATGCGCTCCCATTTCTCGCCCGGCCGGTCCAAACGATAGATGCCGCAATGGTTCTGCTGCCAAATCCGGTCCGGGTCTGTCGAGGCAAGCGCAATGTAGTGCGCGTCCTGCCCATACTCCGGATAGGGATCGGGAAAGAAGCTCGCCTCGACGTTCTCATTCAGCGGCCGCCAAGACCGCGCCCGATCCTTCGACTCGAACACGCCGCCCGTCGATGTCGCGATGTACATGTGCTTCGCGTCGCGCGGATCGATCACGATCTGATTGAGCAGCGCCCCGTCCGGCGTGCCGCCGTCCGGCGGACACCACTTGAAATACATCTCATGCTCGTTGAAGCCGTCGACGCTCGCCCAGGTGACGCCGTCGTCCGTGCTCACGAAGAGGCCAGGCGGCGACGTCCCCGCCCACCAAACGCCGGGCTCGTCCGCATGCCCCGGCGAAAGCCAAAACGTATGCGACACCGCCCGCCCGCCATCGCCCTTCACGGCCGGAAATGCCGGCGGCTTCACAGCCTCCTTCCAAGTCTTGCCCTTATCGGTCGAGCGAAAGATCGTGGGTCCCAGATGCCCCGTCTTCGCCGCCATCAACAGCGTGCCCGACCGCGGATCGCGCACCAAATGATTGACGACCTGCCCCAAGAAGTGCGGCCCGTCGGTCTTCCACGTCTTGCGCGTCGCATCCGAGTGAAAGAACCACGCCCCTTTTCGCGTGCCGACGAGTAGCGTCACCCCCTTCGCGGCCTTTGCCTTCGGTTTCGCTTTTGCAGTTGCCTTCGCCATGGGAGCCTCGCGGGGTAGGGGAGATCCGCATCTTGCGCCCGGGGGTTGATCTGCATCAAGGCACTGGCTGCAGTGCCCGAGCAGGTTCAGCCGGGGAAAATTATGTTGTAGGGAGGCCCGCCGATGGCCCACGCCGGATCCATACCCAGTTGGGCCGCGAACAGCCCGCTCGTCATCCATGCGCCGACGATGGACGACCCCTGGCGCTGGCTCGGCCGCGGTTGGGAGGATCTGTGGCGCAACCCCGGCTGGAGCCTCGGCTACGGTACCGCGTTCGTGCTCATCGGCTTTGCCGTCACGGTGGGTCTATGGGCAGCGGGGCTCGAGTCGATGGCCCCGGCTTTAGCGGCCGGTTTCACGTTGCTCGGCCCCGTGCTTGCGATCGGCCTCTACGAGATGAGCCGCCGTTACGAAGCGGGCGAACCGGTGTCCCTGAACGAAGTCGTGGCGCCGCGTTTGCCGTCGCCCCCGCAATTCGCGTTCCTCGCCTTCGCGCTGATGTTCCTGTTCTTGGTCTGGCTGCGTCTGGCGATGCTGAACTACGCCATGTTCGCCTACGGCGACTACACGCCGTTCGCCCAGTTCACAGCCTTCGCGCTGAAGACGGAGCAGGGTCTGACGATGCTTGTCGTCGGCACGTTGATCGGCGGCGCGTTGGCGGCCATCGCCTACGCGGTCAGCGTTGTCTCGGTGCCGCTGCTGCTGCGCCACGATGTCGACGTGTTGACGGCGATCTGGATCAGCTTCCAAACGGTCGTCCATCACCCCGGCCCGATGCTGCTCTGGGCATGGTTGATCGCAGTGCTGACGGCGATCGGCTTGGCCACGATGTTTTTGGGCTTGATCGTCATCTTCCCGCTGATCGGACACGCCACTTGGCACGCGTACCGCACGATCGTCGCCGGCGAACGCTCAGCGCTTTAGATCGTCTTCGTCGTCGATCAGCACGCGGTGCGCTGCGCCGTCGAGGTCGTCGTATTGCCCCGACTTCAGCGTCCAAAAGAAGACCGCCACGCCAAGCCCGCCGAGCACGATCGCGGCAACGGTGAGGATCAGGAATGCATCCATCGTCAGCCCCTGGAAAGCCTGAGCGCGTTCAGCATCACGATCATGGACGATGCCGACATCGCCACCGCCGCGATCAACGGCGTCACGAGCCCGGCCGCTGCGAGCGGCACGGCGAACATGTTATAGGCGGCCGAGAACGCGAAGTTCTGGAACACGAGTCGCCGCGCCGCGCGCGCGACGTCGACCGCCTCGGCAATCGGCGCAAGGCCCTCGCCCTGCAGCACCATATCGGCCGCAGCTTGGCTCGCTTGTGCCGCAGCAGCGGGCGAAATCGAAACATGCGCGAGCGCAAGCGCTGCCGCGTCGTTCAGCCCGTCGCCGACCATCAGCGCCTTGTGACCCTGGGTGCTGAGTGCCTCGAGCCGCTCGGTCTTCTGCTTCGGATCGCTGAGCGCCCGCCACGTCGTGATCCCGGCGGCCCGCGCCACGGCCTCCGCCGGCGCATTGCGATCGCCCGACAGCATTTCGACGTTAAAGCCGCGCGCGGACAAAGCGGCGACGGTCGCCGCAGCATCCGCCTTCACGCGGTCTTCGAAAGCAAAGCACACCGGCGCGGCTGTTCCCTTCTTGAACCAGAGATGCGTCGCATCCCCCGCATCCTCGACGCCGACGAACGCCGCGCGCCCGAGCCGCATCGGCACGCCGTCGACGACCGCCTGAAGCCCTTCGCCCACCGTTTCGCTCACCCCCGGCGCCACAACGCCGGGCCCCGCCGCCTCGCCAAGCGCGCGCGACAGCGGATGCTTGCTCGCCCGCGCAAGCGATGCCGCGATCGCAAGATCGCCGCCCGCTACTTCGCGTGCATTCGAAAGCACCGGCCGCCCTTGCGTCAGCGTTCCTGTCTTGTCGAAGACGGCGGTGTCCGCCTCGGCAAGCCGCTCCAGCGCATCGCCCGATTTCACGAGCAGGCCCGAGCGGAACAGCCGGCTCGTCGCCACGATCTGCACGGCCGGCACCGCGAGCCCCAGCGCGCACGGGCAGGTGACGATGAGCAGTGCGATCGCGTTCGTCAGCGCCGCATAGGCGCCGATCCCGTAAGCCCATCCGCCCAGGAACACCGCAAGCGCAAGCCCGTGCACGACCGGCACGTAAAGCTGAGCCGCCCGGTCGGCGAGCCGAACATAGCGCCCACGCGCCTGCTGCCCCGCTTCCAGCAGGCGGGCCATCTCGGCCACCAGCGAATCCTGCACGCGCGCGGTCGCGCGCACGGTCATAGGCTGGCCGAGCATAAGCGACCCCGCACGCAAAGCCTGCCCCTCGCTGATCGAAACGGGCACACTCTCGCCGGTCACAAGCGAAACATCGACGTCGCCGCGGCCACTCTCGATCACCGCATCGACCGGCGCACGATCGCCCGCCGCCAAAAGCAGCCTGTCGCCCGGTACGATGTCGCCTGCGGCGACCACGGCGCTCTGCCCGTCCGCGCTGAGCCGCGTGACGGTCACAGTCTGCATCGCCGCGAGATCGAGCGCTGCCGACCGCGCCTTCCGCCGCAACAGGTGATCGAGATAGCGTCCGATCAAGAGCAGGAACGGCAAGCTCACCGCCGCGTCGAAATACGTGTATTTGCCGCCCTGGATTGCTTCCGCGATGCTGAGCCCCAGCGCCAGCAAAATGCCGAGGGTGATCGGCACGTCCATATTCGCGCGCATCTGCGCCAGACTCGCGAACGCGGACCGGAAGAACGGGCGCCCGGCATAGAGCGCGCCTGGAATGGCGACCAACCCGGACAGCCAATGAAACAGCGCACGCGTGCCTTCGCCCATCTCGCCGTCGAACCCCGACCAAACCGAGATCGACAGGAACATCACGTTCGACGCGGCAAAGCCCGACACCGCAAGGCAACGCAACAAGAAGCGTCCTTCCTCGTCGTCCTGCCGGAGCACGGCCGCCGGATCGTACGGAAACGCCTCGAACCCAAGCTCGCCGACGCGCGTAACGATCGCCTCCGCGTTCGTCCGCGTGCCGCGCCAGCGTACGCTGAGCTTGGCGGTCGAAAGGTTCACCCGCGCCTCTTCGACGCCCGGCATCGCCGAGATGCCGCGCTCGATCTTCGCCATGCAGCCCGCGCACCGCATGCCCTTGACGGCAAGTTCGAGCCGGGACGCGCCGCCTTCGTCGCACCGCACGAATGGCGCGGGATCGATGCGCAGCGCTTGGCTGAATGTCGCGGCGGTCACTTCAGCACCACGCGCCGTGTCGCCTCGAACACGGTATCGCCCTTCTTCGCGCGCACGACGACATCCCACGCGCCGGCGGGCAGGTCGACCGCCACGGCCCGATAGGTGCCGTCACCGATGGCGGTCAGTTCAATCGCGCGATCGAGACGCGCATCCGTCGGCCGGCGCAGCAAAGCCTCGACGGTGAGCGCGCTCTTTGCCTGGCCGTCGCGATCCGTGATGCGCGCACTGACCGCGGTGCCGTCATTCTCGTGAACCGCATCGATCGTTGCGTTCCAGCCGAGCGCCGCCTGTGCCGCGCGGGTTTCCAGCGTGCGGTTGTATTCAAGGCCCCGCAGATAGGGCTTCGACACGTCCTCGCCGGAAAACGTTCCGACCGCATAGATCGTGAACGCGACGTTGACCGCGATCGTGACCCCGAAGAACGCCGTCATCATGACGAGCACGTGCCAGCCTTTGAGTTCATGGGTCATTGTGCGCCTCCGTCGGATAAGAACACCGTCGCATTCGTTCGTATCTCGCCGTTCTCGCCGACCTTGAACATGACCGGCATCGATGCCGCGGACAAGTTGTCGCCGGGCACCGTCAAAAGCACCCGCAACGTGCGCAAGCGGTCGGCATCGACGGTGATCGTGACCGGGAGCGTCGCATCTTCATGGCCGATAATCTTGGCCGAAAAGCCTTTGGGCCCCTCGATCTCAAGGCGGAACGAACGTGCCTTCGCCGCCCGGTTCATGACCTTGACGGTATAAGCGTTGCGCACGCCGCCGTCGGACAGGCGCACGAAGTTCGGGTTACGGTCGCGCAGCACGTTGAGATCGATTGTCGCGCGCGTCGACAGGCTGAACAGCATCACCGTGGCGACGGCAATCAGCGCCGCCGCGTAGACGATGACGCGCGGCCGGACAAGCGCAAAGCGCGGCGGCTCGCATCTCTGGCGCCGTTCGATGTTTTGGTGCGTGTCATAGGCGATGAGGCCGGTCGGCAAGCTGACACGCTTCATCACCGCATCGCAGGCGTCGATGCAGAGCGCGCAATTGATGCACTCCAGTTGGTCGCCGTCGCGGATGTCGATGCCCATCGGGCAGGCCGCGACGCACTGGTTGCAATCGATGCAATGCCCGCGCCCTTCCCACGGCTGCCCTTTCTTGTGCGGGCCCCGCGGCTCGCCGCGATCGGTCCGATAGGTCACCATTAGCGTTTCGCGGTCGATCAGCGCCGCCTGAATGCGCGGCCACGGGCACATGTACGTGCATACTTGCTCGCGCATATGACCGGCGAGCCAGTAGGTCGTGAACGTCAAGATGCCGAGAAACAGATAGGCCGTCGTATCGGCGGTGCCTTTGAACAGGTTTGCGGCAAGCGTCGGCGCATCGTGGAAATAGAAGATCCACGCGCCGCCCGTCGCCGCCGCGATCAAGAGCCAAAGGGCATGCTTGGCGGTCTTCCTGCCGAACTTGTCGATCGTCCACGGCGACTTGTCGAGGCGGATACGCTCGTTCCGGTCGCCTTCAACCAGGCGTTCGACCAGGATGTAGAGGTCGGTCCACACGGTTTGCGGACACGCGTAGCCGCACCAAACACGCCCGAACAACGCCGTCACGAAGAAGAGAAGGAGCGACGCCAGGATCAAAAGGCCCGTGATGTAGTAGACTTCCTGCGGCCAAATCTCGATCCAGAAGAAGTAGAACCGCTCGCGCACCAGGTCGACCAGAACCGCCTGATCGGGCGCGTTCGGCCCGCGATCCCAGCGCACCCACGGCAGCACGTAATAGAGCCCGAGCATGACCGCCATGCCGACCCACTTGAGCAGCCGGAATTGCCCGTGCACGAGCCTCGGATAGATAGGCACGCGCGCGACGTAGTCGCGCCTGACCGCGGCACTGTTCGTGGCTTTCGCGTCGACGCGTTGAACGCCTTCGGCGGCGAGAGCATTCGTCTCCGCCGCCACCGCTTTCAATGTCGAACTAATCGGCGCGTCCATCGCGCGTCACCAAATCTTCCTGCGGCACCTTCGCAAGCGAGAAGGTGCCGCCACAGGCTACTCGCCGCCGCCCAAGCTGTGGACGTAAACCGCCAGCGCATCGATCGTCATCGGGTCGAGCCGCTGGCCCCAGGTCGGCATCACGCCGTTCCGGCCGTTCACGATCTGCGCCTTGATGTCTTCGCGCGTGCCTCCATAGAGCCACTCTTTGTCCGTCAGGTTCGGCGCGCCGAACTCGCGCAGACCCTTGCCCTCCGCGCCGTGGCACGAGGCACAATTGTCGGCAAAGAGCTGCGTCGCGCGCGCCGCCGCCTGGGCGTCGGCCTTGCCGCCCGACAGAGAAACGACATACTCCGTCATGTCGTTGATCTGCGCGGGCTCAAGCATCTTGTCTCGTCCGAAGGCCGGCATCAACGAAACCCGCGTATCGGGGTGGGTCGAGCGCACGCCGACGGTGATGGTGCGCTTGATCTCGTCGAGCTTCCCGCCCCAGAGCCAAACGTCGTCGTTCAGGTTGGGATAGCCCTTGAAGCCCTGAGCACCGGAACCATGGCAGGTTGCGCAATTGTCGCCGAACGCGGACTTGCCAGCTTCGCGAGCGAATTGGAACAGGTTGGGATCGGCCTCGATCTGCTCGAGGCTGGCGTTCGCCAGTACGCGCCCTTGCTCTTCGCGGGCGGACTTCAGAGCCGTGACCGCCTTGGCCACGTCATCGCGCTGCGACTGGTTCAGCATGCCCTGCGTGTAGCCGGTCAGCGTCGGCCAAGCCGGATAAAGCACCCAATAGCCGACCGACCAGATGATGGTGGCGTAGAGTACCCACAGCCACCACCGCGGCAGCGGCGTGTTCAGTTCCTTGATGCCGTCCCACTCGTGGCCGGTCGTTTCGGTGCCGGAGGTGGCGTCGACTTCCTTGCGCGTAGCCATCAGTCTTGATCCTTATCGAGCGGCATCTGCGCGGCCCGTTCGAACTTTGCTTTGTTACGCGGCCACAACGCGTAGGCGCAGGCCCCTAAGAACAGCGCCATCAGATAGACGACGCCCCAACTGCGTGCGAACTCGGCAAACGAATGATAGTCCATGGGGCTCACCGCCGATTCTCAGGCGCATCCGCCTGATAGGTTTTGAAATCGACGAGCGTGCCCAGCATCTGCATGTAGGCGATCAGCGCATCCATCTCTGTGATCTTGGCCGGGTCGCCGTCGAAGTCGCGCGCCTCGGCCTTCTTGTAACGGCCCTGGAACGCGCTGAGCCCGTCGGCATCCGGCGTTGCTTGCGCGATCAAATCGGCTTTCGCGTTCTTGATCATGTCTTCGTTGTAGGGCACGCCCACCATGGCGTTCGCTCTCAACGTGTCCTCGATGTCGTCGATGCGAAGTTCCGTTTGTTCGAGGAACGCATAGGGCGGCATGACGGACTCCGGCACGACGGAGCGCGGATCGACGAGGTGCGCGCGGTGCCATTCGTCTGAGTACTTGGCGCCGACGCGCGCGAGATCGGGACCCGTGCGCTTCGATCCCCATTGGAACGGATGGTCGTAGATGCTTTCCGCCGCCAGGCTGTAGTGGCCGTAGCGCTCGACTTCGTCGCGCAACGGCCGGATCATCTGGCTGTGGCAGAGATAGCAGCCTTCGCGCACGTAGATCTCGCGCCCTTTCAGCTCCAGCGGCGTGTATGGCCGCATGCCCTGAACCTTCTCGATCGTGCTTTCGAGATAGAACAGCGGAGCGATCTCGACGATGCCGCCGATCGCGACCACGACCAGGATACCGACGACGAGAAGCAACGAGTGGCGCTCAAGCGTACCGTGATTGAACATTGAGTTCGCCCTCCCTTACGCCGTCGCCGGCAACGGTTGCTTGGCCACCACCTCGCCGGCGCGAACGTCGCCCTTCACCGTGCGATAGAGGTTGTAGGCCATGATGAACGTGCCGGTGAGATAGAGCAGACCGCCGAACGCACGGATGATGTAGTAGGGATGCATCGCTTCGACCGTCTCGACGAACGAGTATTCGAGGAAGCCGAACTCGTTATAGGCACGCCACATCAAGCCCTGCATGATGCCCGAGACCCACATCGCCGTGATGTAAAAGACGATCCCGATCGTCGAGACCCAGAAATGCCACTCGACGAGCGCGTGCGAGTAGAGCCGCTCGCGCCGCCAGAGCCACGGCGTCAGGCAATAGAGTGCGCCGAACGACACGAACCCGACCCAGCCCAGCGCACCCGAGTGCACGTGGCCGATCGTCCAGTCCGTATAGTGCGAAAGCGAGTTCACGGCCTTGATCGACATGACCGGCCCCTCGAACGTCGACATGCCGTAGAACG
>CAZYGK010000128.1:0-8921 GCA_964647355.1 uncultured Flavobacteriaceae bacterium
TCGTCGCGCACACGCGCGAGCGCAAGGACGTCACCGCGCGGGATCTGAACGCGCATGGCGCTATGACGGTGCTGCTTAAAGACGCGCTCATGCCGAACCTGGTGCAGACGCTCGAGAACAACCCGGTGTTCGTGCATGGCGGGCCGTTCGGCAATATCGCGCATGGCTGCAACTCGGTGCTCGCCACGACGACGGCGTTGAAGCTTGCCGACTATGTGGTAACGGAAGCGGGCTTCGGCGCCGATTTGGGCGCGGAGAAGTTTTTCAACATCAAGTGCCGCGAAGCGGGCTTGTCGCCCGCCGCCGCGGTGATCGTCGCCACGGTGCGCGCGCTCAAGATGCATGGCGGGGTGGCGAAGGACGACCTCGCGAAGGAGAACGTCGCGGCCGTCGCGAAGGGTGCCGCCAACCTCGCGCGGCACATCAAGAACGTGACCTCGTTCGGCGTGCCCGCCATCGTTGCGATCAACCGGTTCGTCAGCGATACGCCGGCCGAGATCGAGGCGATCGTCAAAGCCGCCCGCGAGAACGGCGCCGAGGCGGTGCTCTGCACGCACTGGAGCGACGGGGGTAAGGGCACCGCGGATCTTGCCCGCGCCGTCGTAGCGCTAACCGAGAAGAACGGGGCGAAGTTCCGCCCGCTCTATCCGGACGACATGCCGTTGTGGGAAAAGACCGAGACGATCGCCACGAAGCTCTACGGAGCGAGCGAGATCGTCGCCGATACGAACGTGCGCCAGCGCTTCCGCGAGTTGCAGACAGGCGGCTTCGGGCATCTGCCGATCTGCATGGCCAAGACGCAGTACTCGTTCTCGACCGATCCGCTGCTCAAAGGGGCGCCGTCCGGCCACGTGGTCGCGATCCGCGAGGTGCGGCTCTCGGCCGGGGCGGAGTTCCTCGTCGTCATCACCGGCGACATCATGACGATGCCGGGCCTGCCGAAGACGCCCTCGGCAAACACGATCCGCATGAACGAGGCCGGCGAGGTGGAGGGGTTGTTCTAGGCGCCTTGCTGCAGTGCACTGTTCGGCCGTCACACCGCGCAGCAGTGACGGCTGCGGTTCATCTGTGGTTCAGTGCGCAGGATCGACGCTCGTTCGAAACGCTCGAGGAGGCCGGCGGACGTGATCGCACAGTTGATCACTCGCGGCGCTATTTCGGTTTGGGGTCCGGTGGGGGTGGCGGCGGAGGTGGAGGGCAACCCGACCCGCACAGAAAATCTCTCTGTCCTTCGCCGGCCTTGCGTTCAACGACCGTGAAGCAGCGGCTCAAGGCCGTGTCGTAGCGAGCCTTTGCAGTTGGTCGGCAGTTTCGTACAGGCGGCCGTAGAGCACGATCACTTAAATCGCATTGGCGGAGCGCGAGCCGGTAGTCGGTGGCCGATTTCTTCTTGCAAGCCTCGATGGGCGTTTCGGCGGCGATAGACAAACCGAGCGACAGTGCGAAAGAGAACAGCGCCAATGGCATACACAAGCTATGCATGCATCGACGCGTCGCCGCCGATGCGGTCGCAACGCCATGGAAATCGTTCGAGTTCATCCTCGACCTTCTCCTCATTTCTCGTTTCCTCAGTGTTGCGTTAATGCACTCTCAGCCTGGTCGTTCCCGGATTTCGAGCCGCAGCCAGCCTTGCGCGCCGGGGACGTGCACGGCATCGCCAGCGGTCGATGCAGTGCGGTTGTCCAACAGGTTGAGAAATGCCTGCGCGATGGACATGCAAGCCATCACGAATGTCATGCCCATAAATTGCCAGGCGCCTCACTGGTATGTGTAGTCATCAATACACAGCGCTTCGCCGTTCGGAAGCTTGCAGTATTTTGAGGACCTCGAGCCTTGGCGGCAGCGATCATCGAGCACGGTAATGACTTTGCCGCCAAATCCCCGGCAGTCTCTTGTGGAAAAGGCAACAGGCTTAGAACTCAATGGTCCCGTGACTCTGCCCCCTGGTAGCCGCGGGCCGCGGAAAGACGGACTCGGCGCGGTTGTCGTCGACGATGTCTTTGGCACTGTGGTTGCCGCGGCACCGTTGGGCAAATTGCCCGCAAGCGTGCTCGACCCGACTGCGAGGACTAGCGTCGCGATCAAGGGCAATGTGATGGAACGCATGCTCATCTCCTTCCAATTTCTTCGGCTAAAGGTGGGCCTTGGTGCCACAGGCTCACGCGCAGGTCCTGATGGATTTCGGAGCTTTGCCTGAGGAATCTGCGCGGATGATCGTTCACCTCAATTCGGGCTGACGGGAAGCGGAGCCTCGGGCTTATTTGCCCAGCTCGTGTAGACCCATCCATCTCTACCGGTGGCGAACAAATCCAGTTGTGTCGGATTACGCGCGACGGCGGCGACCGGCGCGCCGCGCGCGAAGGTGCCGCCGATGTTGCGCCAACGGTTGTTGATCCCGGACCAATCGCTGCCGAGACTCCACCAACTCGTGTAGACGCGTCCGTCGTTGCCGATGATGAAGAGATCGAGCTGGTTCGGATTGCGCGCAACCGCGGCGACCGGCGCGCCGGCGGGAAAGACGCCGCCGATATTGCGCCAGTTGTTGCCGAGGCCAGACCAGTCGCCGCCCGCGTTCCACCAACTTGTGTAGACGTGCCCCCCGTTGCCGGTGATGAATAGATCGAGGTGATTCGGATTGCGCGCCACAACGCTGACCGGCGCGCCGCGCGGGAAGACTCCACCGATATTGCGCCAATTGTCGCCGAGACCGGACCAGTCGCCGCCTGCGCTCCACCAACTTGTATAAACGTGTCCCCCGTTGCCGGTGATGAACAAATCGAGCTGGTTAGGGTTGCGCGCCACAGCGCTGACCGGCGCACCGGGTGGAAAGACGCCGCCGATATTGCGCCAATTGTCGCCGAGTCCGGACCAGTCGCGGCCCGCGCTCCACCAACTGGTGTAGACGCGTCCGTCGTTTCCGGTGATGAACAAATCCAGCTGGTTGGGGTTGCGCGCCACGGCGGCGACCCGCGCGCCTGGCGGAAAGACGCCGCCGATATTGCGCCAACGATCGCCGAGACCGGACCAGTCGGCGCCCGCATTCCACCAACTGGTGTACACGCGCCCGTCATTGCCCGTGATGAAAAGGTCAAGGTGGTCAGGATTGCGCGCTACAGCGGTGACGGGCGCGCCAGGGGGAAATTTGCCGCCGATGTCACGCCAATTGTTGCCGAGACCAGACCAATCGCCGCGCGCGTGCCACCAACTGGTGTAGACGCGGCCGTGGAAACCGGTCACGAACAGATCGAGGTGATCCGGATTTCGCGAAATGGCGGTGACCGGCGCACCAGGCACGAAGGGATGGACGCGTATACCGTAGGGTGGGCCGGCTCCAATGTTGCTCCACTGGTCGTTGAGGCCCGACCAGTCCGCCGCGGGTCCAGAGCTACCAGCCTGTCCCAGGGTGCGGGTGGCTATATACATCTTCACCTCTGCGTGGTCCCCCGGCGTGCCCCTGGTGACAAGCAGGCGATCGGGCCCGTTGAACACGCCGTCGATACTGAGGCCGGTGGCCCGCTCCGTGTTCAGGTTGTAGCGAAGGTCCAAGTTCGGGGCTCCGGTTCGACGCTCGATATCCAACCGGTCATCTCCCGAGTTGTCTTCGTCCCACAGCTCGTAGTGGATCGGCACCTCCGCTATGCCTGCGTCCACGAACTTCATCGTGATCCAAGGTGGATTGAGACTGTCGCGACCGTTCTGGGTTGCCTCGACGAACAACTGATCACCAATTCTGACCTTCGCGTAGAAATCCGCCTCGTCACCCGGCAGGGGATCGATATCGTCGAGTTGGCTAACTGCAACGGTCTTGAGGAAGACTGCGCGTTTGTTGATCGGGAATCTGGTCATCTGCGGTACAGACGAGGGCGGCGGCGGCTCAGGCGACTCCATCCCCGGGTGCACCACGTCAGCCACACGCAGGTCCATCGAGTTGCGAAGTCCGCCCGATAGAAGCTGATGCCAGTGGCGATTTTTGAAGTCCTCGACAAAGTCCGAGTCGAAGGTGTGGGTTGCCCAGGTTCCGGAATACGCCCGGAACAAACCCCAGTCTCCGCTGCCCTTACCTTTCCAGTGACCATCGTTGCTCCCCGACTTCGCCCACAGGGACATGCGAAACGCGGCAGCGGAGTCCGTCATTAGGTCAAGGTGCTGACGGGATGAAAGCGATATGCGCTTCGCTTGTTCCCACACGTCCCGGTCCACCTCGCCTACCCATAGGCGCGCCTGGTTCACCCATTGCCGGGATCCGGCATAGCCGTGCACATAGGACCGATCCCAATTCCGCTTGCCATACCAGTCATGGTTCATGCCGGTGTCGTATCCCCCGTGCTGTTGCTGCTCGGGCAGCAGAGTTTTGTTGCGCGACGACCTGCCGGTCCTCACGCCGACTTTGTTGCCGGAGCTCGCATCGAAGAAGGTCAGCGTAGAGTAATAGGCACCGACGGGCGGAAGTTGAATCTCCGCCCAATTGGAGTGCGAGTAGAAATCCTGCACCGTGTGCAGGCTCATTCCCAGCAACGCCAGTACCTGCCTCGGATTTCGGTTTCGGGCAGCTTCCGCAAACCCGCGTTTGGCATTGATGGTGAAGCGGTCCCAATAGTTCTGGACCGACCGCTCGTTAAGCAGGTCATCTGCGTGTAGTTTGTTGCACTCGGTGTAGAGGGAGTCTTCCACTCCTATTCCGCCCGCGACCTCTTCGCGGTTGGAGTAGTAGTCCACCAGCCAGTTCTCGACCTGGCTGACTTGAATCGCGACATCGCTAAATCCCTGTTCAGCCATGGCTTCACGAGTAAGATCCCAGTGGTGGCCGGTATCGTAGGCATTGGCGTCGACGGCAAGGCCAAGGAAGGCCGCAGCAGCGAAGAGCCCAGCAAAGCGAAAGCCGATCATGTGCAATTCTCCTGAAGTAACCCGAGAGCCTTCCGCACCGGTTGGTCGTGGGTCTCCGAACGTTTCCCGAAGTGGCCCGCGAACTTGGTGGCCTGCTTTCTCAGTTCTATTAGGCCTTCGAGGCGGCAGGCCGGATGAGGACCAACTTTGTTCACTTGCCTGGGCTGAATCCGATTGTTCGCCGAGTAGTCACCGGTGCCGCGACCGACGGGTGCCGTCCGCCCAGCGAATGCCGGGTCAGTGGCGGCGAGGATGAGGGCGAGGCAGGCAATCTGGCGAAGTGTGGCCATGGGCACCTCCGTGAGCGGGAGGTTGAGGTTAGGTGACCCAGCAATTGCGTCCTGAGGGGGATCGGAGTTTTGCCTGCGGAATAGCTGAGGCGGTAGTATCTCTCGCGTCTGGATTGCGCCATAAACCCCAGCTTTCACGCTGTATCGGGCCAACTCGAGCATGTCGAACCATTTGAAACTCAAGATCGGAGAGTTCGTCGCCGACCCGTCGCGCAATCTTCTGATCGGCGATGCGGGAGAGTTCGCACTCGAGCCCAAAGTCATGGATGTCCTGCTTGCTCTTGCGACGCAGCCGGGAAACGTTCTCAGCCGCGACGAACTGATTGACGCAGTGTGGAAGGCCGAATTCGGCGCCGACGAGCGGCTAACGCGAGCCATTTCGCTGCTGCGAAAGGCGTTTGGGGATGACCGCGGAGCCGCGCGCTACATCGAGACCGTACCGAAGCGCGGCTATAGGCTTGCGGTTACCGTTCACCCGTGGGCCGAGACCGCGGCGTCGCCTGCGGTTACACCGCTCAATGTCGCCAACCCCGTCCTGATCGTCCTGCCGTTCGACAATATGTCAACTGACCCCGAGATGCAGTTCTTCTCCGACGGCATCAGCGAGGAGATCATTCAGCGTCTGTCGCGCGGCGCGAAGTTGAAGGTCATCGGGCGCACATCGAGCTTTCAGTTTCGGGGCGAAAAGAAGGGCGAAGCGGCGCGCACGCTGAAATGCAGCCACCTACTCGACGGCTCGGTACGCCGGTCGGGCGCGCGCGTGCGGATCGCGGCCCATCTCGTTGAAGCGGCGTCGCACACCACGCTCTGGTCCGACCACTACGACCGCGGCCTTGAGGATACGTTCGCCGTGCAGGACGAGATTTCCGAAGCGATCGCCAGCGCGCTGCACCAAACGTTCACGAGCTTCTCGACCAAGGCGATCGATCCGGCGACGTACGATCTTTATTTGCAGAGCAGCGTCAAACTGTACGCACCGCAAGAGTTGCACGCGAGCATCAAGTTGCTAGAGGCCGCGACCCAGCGCGCGCCCAACTTCGCGGAAGCTTGGGGGCGGCTTGCCTACGTCCGCATGTGGGCACGCTTTTTTCAGCCGTTCGCCGAACGCGCCGCGTTCACCGCCTTGGTGGCAAGCGAGGCGGAACGGGCTTTGGCGCTCGACCCGCAAAACCTCGATGCCCTGAACGCTCAATACTTCAACCTGCCGCCGTTCGGCAGTTTCATTGCGTCGGACGCCGCGATGCAACGCGTGAGCCGGGTGCCGGGCCGCGGCGAGGGCAAGGTCTATATCGCCTACCATGCGCGCACGATCGGACGGATCCGCGAGTTCGCCGCCTTTACCGAGGAGACTTTCGCGTCGGATCCGCTCAACCCGATGATGATGATGATGACCTCGACGGCCCGCCTGGCCAATGGCCAGTTGGCCGAGGCGATCACGCTTCTCGAAGAGCTTGTGGCACGCGTACCGGGCATGATGTATCCCGTCGCCAGTCTGCTGCGCGCCTTCGCCCAGCTGAACGATTGGGCGGCGGTGGACAGGCTGCTCGCACCGGCGGCGAACATGGCGGGACGCGAGTTCGAGGACGGTCTGAACTTCGTTCGCGCCAAGCGCAATCCGACGGCGGAAAACATCGGCACGATTCGCGATGCGCTTGAAGCATATGTGGCAAAGACCGGCTCGGTGGATGTCACGCGGCTCGTTTATGCGGCGCACCTTGGCCTCACCGACGACGTTTATCGCATCGTCGAAGGCGCCCACCTGGGACCCAAGGGCACCGCCGACGACGTGGTCGGTCCCGACGCCTACCGCACCGGCATGCTGTTCTGGAAAGGGATGCCGGAGATACGCAACGATCCGCGCTTCGTGCAGCTCTGCGCACGCCTTGGCCTCGTCGAGTTCTGGCTCGCGACGCAGAAATGGCCCGATTGCGTGGACGAGGTGCCTTACGACTTCAAGGCCGTGTGCGAAAAGGCGCGGAAAATTCCGAAGGAACCCTTCACGTTCTGAGACATGCGTCCAAACCCAGACGTGTCTCTGGCCGCACCCGCTCTATCCGGACGACATGCCACTTTGGGAAAAGACCGAAGCGATCGCGACGAAGCTCTACGGGGCAAGCGAGATCGTCGCCGATACGAACGTGCGCCAGCGCTTCCGCGAGTTGCAGACAGGCGGCTTCGGGCATCTGCCGATCTGCATGGCCAAGACGCAGTACTCGTTCTCGACCGATCCGCTGCTCAAAGGGGCGCCGTCCGGCCACGTGGTCGCGATCCGCGAGGTGCGGCTCTCGGCCGGGGCGGAGTTCCTCGTCGTCATCACCGGCGACATCATGACGATGCCGGGCCTGCCGAAGACGCCCTCGGCAAACACGATCCGCATGAACGAAGCCGGCGAGGTGGAGGGGCTGTTCTAGGCGGCTTGCTGCAGCGCACAGTGTTCGGCGTCACAGCCGAGGCCGGAGACGGCCGGGGTTCATGTGTGGTTCAGTGTCGAGGTTCGAGGCTCGTTCGAACACGCTCGAGGAGGCCACTCATGACGGTTCGCCGGTTGCTCGCCATCGCGTTGTCGTTCGCCGCGCTCGCATCGGCTGCCACTGCCGGCGGCAAGCTTCCGCCGCCGCTGCCGCAGGACGTTCGGGCGGTGCAAGCGTGTCTGGGTTCGCGCCAGGCGATGCAGCAGGCTGCCTGCATCGGCACCGTCGCCGACGCGTGTCTCAAGACCGCCGACAGCCAGCAACGCATGACGCAGTGCATGGTGCGCGAGCATGCGGTGTGGGACCTGTTCCTGAACAACGACTATCCCGAAGTGATAAAGGGCCTCGCGCCCGCAGCGCAACGCGAGCTGCTTGCGGTCGAGCGGCAGTTCGTTGCGAACACCGAACGGCGCTGTGCCTTCATCCGCACCGCCATGGGCTTTTCGTCGTACGTCCAGGTCGTCGAGATCGAAGAGTGCTGGATGCACGCGACCGCCGTGCAGTGGCTCTGGCTGCGCGACTTCCTGCCGGAGCGCGAGAAGCAGCGCTAAGGCGAGGCGGCACGCATCGCTGAGCCGGTTGAGGGCACACATGCCCCCAACTTGATGGCGAGATTTCGCCTCCTGACGGCACAAAGCCCGGCAAAACCCGAGCGATGCGTCTACAAAATGGCGGGCTTGTTGTGGGCAGGTCACATCCAGTCAGGGGCGCAATGCACATACTGCCGCGAAGCAAGGCAGATTCTCATGAGACCTCAAATTCCCGCCGCTCTGTTGGCCCTCGCCCTGACGAGCGCGTCTGCCAATGCAGCCGATTACTGGTCCGGCTGGTACGCCGGTTTGAGCGGCGGATATTTGTATTCGGCCAGTAATGCGATCAACACCGAGGGCACGCCCGCAGCCTGCAACCCGGTGGCAGGGCCAGGCTGCACCGCGAGCCCGAACTTTGCGGAGCTCTTCGCGATCGGGGCTACGGGCTCCGCGCCCAGCGAATTCGATGGAATCACGTTCGGCGGCCAGCTTGGCTACAACTCGCTCATCTCGAACTGGATGTGGGGGCTCGAGGCCGACATCTCGCTCGCGACCAGTACGGAGGTGAGCGGCACCTACACCGTCGTCACGCCCGCACCCGGCTTTCCGGCGAACCCGGTCACGACCACCTACACAGCGACGCGCGCGCTCGACTATATCGGCACGCTGCGCGCGCGGATTGGCGTGCTGCTCTCCACGCAGACGCTGGGCTACGTCACCGGCGGGTTCGCGTTCGGCGGCGC
>CAZYGK010000129.1:0-8801 GCA_964647355.1 uncultured Flavobacteriaceae bacterium
CGACTTGGACGTTGCTCACCCCGTCGCTCCACAGACGCCAGACAGCGCGGCCCAAAAGGTGCGTGTCTTCGTCGTTGCCGGCGGCAGGCAGGCCACTGTGCGTGCCACCGATACGCTCGCCCGTATAAGCGGCGGACAACACGAAATTGTCACCCTGATAGAGCGCGTTTTCCTTCTGCCACGTGACCTCAACACCGCGCCGTGAGTTGTCGCCGCCGAAGTTGCCGACCAGCGTGGTGATGATTCCCGCGCGTTCCATGGTCGTCAGATCTGAAGACGACGTCGCATCGTACAGGCTGATGATTGGCTGAATGGCGCCGAGGTGGATGCGCGTGTTCGGAATGCCCGTGTACCCGACGCGCATGATGTTGACGGTGCCGGCGCCTTCCGAGCCCGAGCCGCCAAAGTCGAAGCGCATTTCATAGATGAAGTCGCGGAAGAACTTGCCTTCCACACCGAAACGCACGCGGCGGAACACGGCGCCCGAACCCTGATCGCAAAGCACGTTCGTCGCGTCGCAGTTGTTGAGGGCGCCGTAGCCCAAGCCGAAGTCGCTGGGGTCTTGCTCGAACGATGCGAAGTCGAACATGAAGCGGCCGCGGAACGCGAGCTCGAACCGCCCGTCGCCCGAACGCACGCTGGGGCGCAGGTCGGTAAACGACCATTGCACCGCGTCCTGCTTCTGCTCGACCGCGCTGAGCCGCGCGCCGTTAGCGATCTTGTCGTCTTCGGCTTCGCGCTCCAGGCGCTCCAAGCGCGCCTTAAGGTCTTGAATTTCTTGGTCGCGCCGGTCGTCCTTCGTGGACTTTCCAGCGTAGGCCGGCGTCACGGCGAGCGCTGCCGCAGCAAGCGCAACCGTTCCCAGCAAAATGGATTTCGTCTTCATTGGTTTGGCACCCCTCGTTAATGCGAAGCGTTCATGCAGGCCGTCGGTGACACTCAAATGACAGTCTCATGACGAGTAGTGCGTGAAGGCTGCACCGTTGCCGCGCAGAGACAGGTCATTCGCCTAAGGGATTACATTCCCAAGGCATCCTGACCACCGACGGTTGCGCGCAGGGGCCTTGCGGTTCGCCAAAACGAAAACGGCGCCCCGCAGGGACGCCGTTGGTTACCGATCGTTCGGTCTGCTCAACTCGGCAGAGTTACGTCAGGGCCCAAACTCCGGCGACGAGCACGCACAGCGTGAACAGGGGCCAAAGCGGGGCTAGCACGAACAAATGGGATCGCATGGCTACTCCTCCAAATTGACGCCGCGACATCGAGACGAACCGCTCTCAGCTTGGGCGAAAGTACCTCCAAAGCGCTGCGGAAATTCCACAGTTCGTAACAATATGCACATTGTGCGCTTTGTGACAAGTATGTGAATCCGCACAATGTGCGCTTTTCTTGAACGAGCGGTAGCAGCGAGTCCGGCTTGCTGTTATTGAGCGCGACGGTTCGAAAGGTTGGGGAATGAAGGGCCACGAGTTCAAGCGCTGGCGTAAGAGCCTGAATTTCAATCAGAAGGAGGCGGCCGACGCCCTCGGGCTAAAGCGCCGTGTGGTCCAGTACTACGAGAAGGGTGAGCGCAGCGGCGGCAAGCCGGTAAAGATCCCGCGCACCGTCCGGCTTGCCTGCTACGCGATCCTGATCGGCGTCACCGACTACCACGGCGACAAGGACAAGAAGCCGGAGAAGGCCAAGGAAGCCGAATCGGCCAAGCCCGAAAAGGGCGAGAAGAAAAAGAAGAAGGCAAAAGAGCGGGAGCAGGAAGACTAGCCGAACCGCCCGGTCAGATAGTCTTCCGTCCGCTTCACCTTCGGTGTCACAAACATCGTCTTCGTATCGCCGTACTCGATCAGACGCCCGAGATACATGAACGCCGTGTTGTCGGCGACGCGCGCGGCCTGCTGCATGTTGTGCGTGACGATGATGATCGTGTAGCGGCCCTTCAACTCGTCGATCAGTTCTTCGATCTTCGCCGTCGCGATCGGGTCTAGCGCCGAGCAAGGCTCGTCCATCAGAAGCACTTCCGGGTTTCCGGCAATCGCGCGCGCAATACAGAGCCGCTGCTGCTGACCGCCCGAAAGACCGAGTGCGCTTTCGTTCAAGCGGTTCTTGACCTCATCCCACAGCGCCGCGCCGCGCAACGCCGCTTCCGCGGCCTCGGCCAAGAGCTTGCGGTTCGTGACCCCGTCCACGCGCAACGGATAGATGACGTTCTCGGTGATCGACATCGGGAAGGGGTTCGGCTTTTGGAACACCATGCCCATGCGCTTTCTGAGCGCGATCACGTCGATGCGCGAACCGTAGATCGGTTCGTCCTCGATCAGCATCTGTCCTTGGGTGCGCAACCCGTCGATCAGATCGTTCATACGGTTCATGGAGCGCAGCAACGTCGACTTACCGCAGCCCGAGGGGCCGATCAGCGCCGTGCAAAGGCCTTTCTGGATGTCCATATCGACGTTCCAGAGCGCCTGCGCCTGGGTGTACCAAAGATTGAAGCTCTCGACCTTCAGCGAAAGCCCCTGGCCGCCCTCGCGGACGTGATACGCGGTTGGGCCGAATGTGTTGTCCGCCATCAAGGTCCCCACAACATCAGAATTGCCCCGCTTGATACGCGCGCTTCAGGTTGTTGCGCACGGTGATCGCGAACGCATTCAACACGAGCACGAGCGAGATCAGCAGCAGAGTCGTCACAAATACCATCGGCCGTCCGGCTTCGGAGTTCCGCGACTGAAAGCCGACGTCGTAGATATGGAAGCCAAGGTGCATGAAACTGCGTTCGAAATGCGCAAACGGGAACGTGAAGTCCACGGGCAGTTCCGGCGCAAGCTTCACGACGCCCACGATCATGAGCGGCGCCACTTCGCCGGCGCCGCGCGCCATAGCAAGGATCAGGCCCGTCATAATGCCGGGTGCCGCGCGCGGCAACACAATCCGCCATATCGTTTGCCATTTCGAGGCGCCGCAAGCGAGCGAACCCTCGCGCATCGAGCGGGGTACGGCCGCCAGCGCTTCTTCCGTTGCCACGATGACGACCGGAACGGTGAGCAACGCAAGAGTCAGCGACGCCCACAGCATGCCGCCGGTGCCGAATGTCGGTGTCGGCAGCTTCTCCGGGAAGAATATCTGGTCGATCGAGCCGCCCACGATGTAGCAGAAGAACCCAAGGCCGAAGACGCCGTAAACGATCGACGGCACGCCGGCCAGGTTGTTCACGCAGATGCGAATGAAGGAGACCAGAATGCCCTGCCTCGCATACTCGCGCAGGTAAAGCGCGGTTATGACGCCGAACGGCGCAACGGCGAGGCTCAGCAACACCATCATCGTGAGCGTGCCGACGAGGGCAGGGAATACGCCGCCTTCGGTGTTCGCCTCGCGCGGCGGCCCGGTGATGAACTCCGCCCAACGCGATCCATAGATGCGCCACTTTTCTTCCGACGATAGATCGTTTGCGCGGTACAGGCGAATGAAGCGCGACAAGGGCAAGGTCTTTGTCTGGCCGTCCACGGCCTCAAGCAACGCTGTATTGGCTTCATCCGCCTGACGCAGCGCGGCGACCTTCTCGCCTAGCGTCTGATACCGCGCTTGCAGTTCCGCCGTCTCTTTGGCGACATCGGCCTTGATCGCAGCGGTCTCGGCGCTGCCGGCGCCGTAGTCGAGTTCGGCGCGCCTCACCTTGAGCCTCAGCGCTTCGATCTCGTGGTTGACGCCGGCGATCTCGATCTTGTCGATCAGTTCGATCTCCTTGCGCCGCGCCTCCGCTGCCTTGTGGGCAGCCGCGATTTGGGCTGCGGTCGGAGCAGCCGTCTTCGTGCCTGTGAGATCGATTTCCTTGATGCGCCCGATGAACGGGCCCCACTCGACGCGCTCGATCATGTAGATGTCGCGCGGGAATGCGACCGACTTCTTCTCGAACTCCGGCACCCAAACGAAATCCTCGCCGAAGATGTCGTAGTTGCCGACGCGATAGAGCGTGCGATCCGCAAAACCCAGATCGGTCTCGATCTTCTCCTTTACGTCGCCGGTCGCCGCCTTAACGACCTCCTCCGGCACGCGATAGGTTTCGGCGCGGAAGACTTCGCCGGCAACGATCCGGCCGTCCTGCCGCGTCACGACCTCTATCGGGGCCGGCCAGAACGTCAGCGCGCCGACATAGATCACGAAGGCGAGAAAGCCCGTGATCATGGCAAGGCCCGAAACAAGGGCCGCACCCATCAACCAGACGAACGGCTCACCCCGAGCGGACAGATCGCTGCGCGCCTGCCGGCGCACATTGGCGATCTTGGGAGGAGCGGCAGCGGCGGTTATTGTCTCGGTCATGGTTCGCATTCCCGCCTAAAGCTGCGCCGCACGTTTTCGATAGCGCTGTCGCACGAGCTCGGCGACCGTATTGATGACGAACGTCATCGCAAAGAGCACGAGCGCGCACAGGAACAGCGTTCGATAGAGCGTCGAGTCTCGAACGGCCTCTGGCAGCTCGACGTTGATATTGGCGGATAGCGTCCGCAAGCCGTTGAAGATGTTCACGTCCAAGATCGGCGTATTGCCGGTCGCCATGACGACAATCATGGTCTCGCCGACAGCGCGGCCGAGCCCGATCATGATCGCCGAAAAAATGCCCGACGCGGCCGTCGGCAGCACGATCCAGCTGGTCGTCTGCCAGCGCGACGCGCCGCAAGCAAGCGACCCCGATCGCAAATACTGCGGCACCGCATTCAGCGCGTCCTCCGAGATCGTGTAGATGATCGGGATCTCGGCGAATGCGATGGCGAACGCGACCACAAGCGCGTTGCGCTGCACATAGGTGTCCACGAGGCCGCCGCGAACGTCATAGCCGTACTCGCTCAACGCGAGCGAGAGCACCCACGCGAGCCCGAGCGAAAGCACCAGAATGGCAAGCCAGCCGACGAGTTCCCGTGATGCCGCCGCAATCTTGGGCATCTCGCGCAGATTCAGGCGATAGGCTGCATTGAAGACCGGGCGAGTTCCGATGATCACGAACAGGAACGAGGCCGGCAGCAACAGGAGGAAGAGGAACGGTTGCCCCGATCCTTCGCCGCCGGTCCAGCGCTTGAAATCGCCGTCGAAAAACACCGCTTCGATCACCGGGCCGGCCTTGCTGCTGACCCAGATCGCCAGAACGATCGCCGCGAGATAGGCGAGCAATTTCGGAAATCCGTCGAGCACGTTTGCCACGGGCTGCGGCAGCAACTGCCAGAAGAAGGACATCGTGATCAACGTAAGCGGCACGACGCCGAACGCTATGATGACGGCCGCGATCCAGTTTTCGACAATAGGCGACAGCACCAGCGCCGCAACGAACCCGACGACGACCGACGGCAGCGTTGCCATCAGCTCCATCACGGGTTTCACGACCGCGCGCGTACGCGGTTGCACGAACTCGGACGTGTAGATCGCGGCAAGCAGTGCGATCGGAATGGCAAGCATAAGCGAGTAGATCGCCGCCTTGAACGTGCCGAAGATCAGCGGTACGAGCGAAAGCTTCGGCTCCGGTGCGTCGGTGCCCGCAGTCGACTGCCACACGTAGTCCGGCTCGGGATACCCTTCGTACCAGACTTTGCCGAACAGCGACTGCAGCGTCGTTTCCGGATGCGGGATGTTCACCGTCCAAAGCCGCACGGCACCGTTCTTGCCGATGGCGAGTACGCCGTCGTCCTTAGGCGCGAGAATCGTCGCCTGCAGTCCGCTCGTGTCGGCCGAACCCGGCAGCTGCTACAGGGTTCGCTCCGTCGTGCCGTGCCGTATCCACACGCTGCCCTTTGCATCCGCCGTCGTAAACATGCGCGTGCGCTGGCTGACGCGGATGTCTGTGATGGCGGCCGCTTGCCGCTCAAAGTCGGCGTGCACCTTCGTCCAGACGATGCCGTCGCTCGTGTCCTTTGACTTACGGTCGACACCGAACCAAATCGCAACCGACCCGTCCGACCCGCCGATTACGACGGAGTTCTCGCCGTTCAAGTAGGTGACGGCAGAGAGTTGGGAGCTTCCGCTGAGTGTCTTAATCGTCTCCGCAAGCTTCGGATTGGCGAAGTCGCGTGTGTTGTAGCGGTAGAGCGTGCCGTCACGGAGCGCGACCAGCACGCGGTCGCCCGGCGTGTTGAGCAGCAGCTTGATGACGCTCTCGGCGGGAACGCTCAAGGGGATCACGGCGTTCGAGAGTTGCGTCGTCGACTCGCCGGTCATCATGTTCATTTCGCTGTAGGCCTGGCTCAGCCGAAGCTTGCCCGTCGCATCCAGCGTCACAAACGTCTTGAGGGGCCGCTCCGCCGTACCGCCGGAACGATAATCGGCCTTCAAAATCGCAACGCCTGCGTCGGCGACCTGCACCGCCGGTTCAAGCGAAAGCTCCACGATCTTGCGGCGGAACTGTCCGGGAATGCGCGAATAGACCACGGTGCCGTCAGTCAGGTCGCGCGCGTCGAGCTTCTTCAGGTTCGAAGGTATCTGCTCGGCGGTCACGACCTCGGGTTTGATCAACAGGCGCCCGGTCCGAACCGTGCCGTCCGCGAAGGCAAACAGCACGTCGTCGCCCCGAAGCGTGCTTGCGAACGTCGTTGCCGTAGCCCCCGCGAGGTCGAAGCTCGGAGCCTGGAGCGTCGTGCCGGTGCCCACGTGGAACGCTTCGACATGACCGCTGAGTTCGACATCCACTGCGATCGTCTGCTGCTCGTCCATCTGCGTTTCGACGAACGGCGTCTCGGTGGTCTGCAATTGATACGACTTCGTACCCGTGACGCTCCCGCCGTCAAGCAGGGGAAAGCTGACGTAAAGGAGGAACGCCATGATCGTGAAGACGGCGATGATGACGAGCATGCCGCCGATCGAAATGCCGTAACGCGCCAAAGCATCGGTGACCAGCACCGATGCTTTGGTCTTCTTCTCGCGTTGATAAATGACCGACGAGGGGCGCCGCTCGGGCGCCGCTTGCTTTGCCTGCGACATCTATCGAACCACTTATCCCAAACCGGCCCCTTACGGCCGGTGCCCCCGGAGCTTAACCTGCGCCCCCGCTGCGCAGATAGTGCCGGCGGCGCAACGCCGCCGGCACTCAACAACTATCAGCTCAGTTCAGGCCAAGCTTCGCGCGATCTTGGTTCGCGAACACGAACGGCATCGGAAAGTAGCCGTCCTTGATCACGACCTGCTGGCCTTCCTTCGACAGAACGTACTTCAAGAACTCGCCGCGCAGCGGGTCGAGCGCCGCCGACGGGTTCTTGTTCACATAGACGTAGAGGAAGCGCGAGATCGCGTACTTGCCCTGATATGCGTTGTTCTGGTTAGGCTCTTGGCACTGTCCGTCGCGGCCGGAGATCGCAACCGCACGCACGTCCGCGGTCTTGTAGCCGATGCCCGAATAGCCGATCGCAAACTTGTCGGAAGCGACACCCTGAACCACTGTCGACGAACCCGGCTGTTCCTTCACGGTCGCCTTGTAGTCGCCGTTGCCCATTGCGACTTCCTTGAAGTAGCCGTAGGTGCCCGACGCCGAGTTTCGGCCGAACAGCGAGATCGGCTTACCCGCATACTCGCCACCGAGGCCGAGCTGATCCCACTTCGTGATATCCGCGCCGCCGAGCGTCCGCGACGAGGAGAAGATGCCATCGACTTGAGCGAGCGACAGGCACTTGATCGGGTTGTCCTTGTGGACGAACACCGCAAGCGCGTCGACCGCCACGCGGACTTCCGTCGGCTTGTAGCCGTATTTCTTTTCGAAACTGTCGATCTCGGTCGAACGCATCGGACGCGACATCGGTCCGAATCCGGCCGTACCCGCGATCAGCGCCGGCGGAGCGGTGGACGAGCCTTTGCCTTCGATTTCGATCTTCACGCCGGGATAGGCCTTGTTGAAGCCTTCGGCCCAGAGCGTCATGAGGTTGTTGAGAGTATCCGATCCGATCGACTTCACAGTGCCGGACACGCCGGACTTCGACTGATACGCGGGGTACCGCGGATCCAAGTCGTTCGCCGTGGCAACCGCGCTGATCGACACCGTCGCCAGCAGAGCTACCAAAGTTTTCTTGAGCATGAGAACCCCTTTGTGGTCTTCGTCGATGGGCCGAACCGTCACGTTCCGGAGGTCCGCCATCGCGGAGTGACGTGAACCATGTGCGTATGAACCTTTTGTGACGCCCCAGCCGGATGGGCGCAGGAAACCTCGCGGATTCGCGGTGCGGCGAAGCGCGCACCGAGCGTCGGACCTGGGGATCGTCATTTTGGACACATGCACACCCGACGCACGGCTCGCCCGCAGGGAGAGTTCTGGTCTGCGCATGGGGTGGGAAGGGGGGCGCTTGGGGCGATGGGGGGCCATCGCCCCAAGCGCAAGGCAGGCAAGGGCACGATCGAAAGAACGCCGAAGGTGCGGGAGCGACAAGAACAGTATTTCGATGAAACTAGTGTGACGGTTGGCAGAAAAAATTCCCCAATCGCCGAGAGATACCTACGATTTCACCAAATGAAGGCGTATTCGTCGCACCGTCGGTCAGGAAACATCGCCACCGCGTCGCGAGCTGACGGCCGTCAGTTCTTTAGCGTACTCGCCGGTACGTAGTGCCGCGCGATTGCCTGGAGTGCTGCGACTTCGTTCGGAAACACCTGGTCGAGCTTCACAAAGTCGCTCATACGGCCGCGCCGCACCGAGCGGATGATCGAAGCCTCGACCCCGCCGTGCGCCCGCACGATGACGCCGGCATCGCGCCATTCGTCGTCGGCGACGACGCCTTCGTCGGTGCGGTGCGCCAGGTGCGTCTTGACCGGCGCCTTGTCGCCGAACGCCGCGTTGTCGAGCGCGA
>CAZYGK010000130.1:0-8647 GCA_964647355.1 uncultured Flavobacteriaceae bacterium
TGGTCGAGCGCTTCGTTGCGACCGCGCGCGGCGTCGATGAAGACCTTCAGGTTCGACCGCGCTTGGTCCTGGCCGATGAATTCGGCGAGCGTCAACGGGCGGAGCGAGGCTTCGCCCGTGTCGTCGTCGCGCGTTTCGGGTGTGATGAGGCGATTGGGTTTGGTCATGGCGCAATCCGCTACAACACTGTCATCCCGGACGCTAGCGAAGCTCGATCGCGCGAGCGATCGTAGCGTAGCTTGCGAGCCGGGACCCAGGAGAATTGTACCGATGCGTTGTGTGCTGCACCCCTGGGTCCCGGATAGCGAGGCTCGCAAGAGCGTTGCTTCGCAACGCGCTCGCCTAACTTCCGGGATGACAGTGTGTGTTGCATCACGCCGCGCTCGACAAGGCGCGGAGGCCTTCGCGGATCATCGCTTGGAGCGGGAGTTCTTTGCCTTCGCGCGCGACCACCGTCGCGATCGCTTGGCTGGCTTGGGCTTGGCTGTAGCCTAGGTTCACCAACGCCGAGACGGCTTCGGCGGCGGCGCCGGCGGGGCGGCTTAGAGCCACGACCTCGCCCTTCGCGACGTGGAGAGGCGCGGAGATGCTGGCCGCTTTGTCTTTCAACTCCGCCGTGATGCGGGCTGCGAGCTTTGGGCCGACGCCTTGGGCTCTCCCGACGGCAGCTTTGTCTTCGAAGGCCACCGCGCGGGCGAGGTCGGTAACGGTGAGCGTGCTCAGGATCGAGAGCGCCACTTTGGCGCCGACGCCTTGGACGGTTTGCATGAGGCGGAACCACTCGCGCTCTTCACTGGTCGTAAAGCCGAAGAGTTTGATCGCGTCTTCGCGCATCTGGGTTTCGACGAAGAGCGTGGCGCGTTGGCCGGCTTGCGGCAAGTTCGAGAGGACGCGCGCGGCGCAGTGCACGACGTAGCCAACGCCGCCCACATCGATGACCGCGAAGTCGGTGCCGATTTCGTCGACGATGCCGGTGAGTTTTCCGATCATGTCCCCTCCTTTATCTTGCGCGGGCGAGCATCGCCTCTATCCGGTCGCTGCTCTCGGACATGTGGGCGTGGGTGATGGCAATCGCTAGCGCGTCGGCGGCGTCTGGCGTCTTGGCGTTCGATTGCGGCAGCAGGATTTTCACCATCGCGTGCACCTGGTCTTTGTCGGCGTGGCCGACGCCGACCACCGACTTCTTCACTTGGTTCGGCGCATATTCGGCGACCGTGAGGCCGGCGCGGGCCGGGACCAGTAGCGCGATCGCGCGGGCTTGGCCCAATTTCAGCGTCGAGACCGGGTCCTTGTTGACGAACGTGTTTTCGACCGCGGCGACTTCCGGCTTCAAGCGCTCGATGACGGTGGCGAGGCCTTCGTGCAGCGCCACGAGGCGGTCGGCCAGCGCCATTTCGCTGTCCGAGGTGACGACGCCGCATTCGACGAATTTCAGCCTGGTGCCGTCACGCTCGATCACGCCCCAACCGGTGCGGCGGAGCCCCGGATCCAGACCTAAGATGCGGACGGCTTGGGGGAGCGTCATCGGCAGCCTTGTACACTAAATGTTCCACACAGACCATAGCCGATTCGGTGACGGCTGTTGCTGACGTTTGGTGCACAGTGCGTCCAGAATCCTTCGCGCTTCAACAACGAGGAAACTCATGCGCCAACTCATTGCCGCTGCCGCACTGGTCGCTGCCGCCGCGCCGGTCACCGCTGCGGAGGTTCGCGATTGCGATTTCGCGGCGAGCCTGCAGACGCTGGTCGAGCCCTGGGAGAAGAACATCCGCAGCTACTACAACGGCCAAGTTCGCGTTGCGCTCGTCGATACGTGGGGCGAGCCCGCGTGCTGCAGCACGCATCTGCTGATCATGATCCCGAGCCGCGACGAGCCCGCCGAGGGGCGCGTGTGCAAGGTCGTGGGCGACAAGGGCACGAACGGCTATCAGGACATCGCGATCGACAGGATCAAGACGAGTTACGATGCGAAGCGCGGGCTTTTGATCTCGTTTCCGTACAAGCGCTACATCGACGGCGTGAAGTTCACGCCCGGCGTCGGGCGCGTGCGGGTGAACCTGCAGCAGGCAACGGTCACGGTCGAGTAGCTCATCTCAGGAGATGCATTCCATGCGCTCTATTGCTGCCGCGGCATTGCTCGCTTCCGCTTCCCTGCCCGCCCTCGCGACCGAGGTGCGGCCTTGCGACTATGCGGCCCACGTTCAATCCATCGCCGAGCCGTGGGAGCGCAATACGCGCGGCTTCTACAATAACGCCGTGCGCGTGGCGCTGCTCGATACGGGCGGCGAGCCGGTGTGCTGCAGCCAGCATTTGCTGATCCTGCTGCCGGACCGCGCGGGGCACATCCCCGGCATGGACGAGGGGCGGCTTTGCCGCGTCGTCGGCGACCGCGAGGGGATGGGGTATCTGTCCATCGACTTCCAGCGGCTGCGCACGCGCTACGACGCCGGGCGCGGGCTCTTGATCGAGTTTCCGTACCGGCAATACGGCGACGGCCTCTACCACCGGCAAGGCGTCGCGCGGGTGCGGGTGAACATCGAGCGCGGGCTGGTGACGCCGGAGTAGGCGTCAGCGCGCGCGTCTGCGGCGGAATTCATGACGCGCCGTTAGCGCAAGAGCCAGCGTCGCCGGCGCGAAGAAGGCGATCAGCCAATAGAATACTTGGTTGTCGGCACGCCAGGCGCGGGCGACGTCGTCGAAGCTGCGGATTTCGACGCCGCCGATGTTGAGCGCATAGACCGTCGTGTTCAAGGGCGAACCCTCAGCGAACGTGCGGGCGTCAACGAGCACCGTCGCCGGTCCACCTTTGCGTAGAGCTGTCGCGACGTCGCGAAACTTCCTTGCCTTTGCCGGGTATTCGAGGACGTTCGCGTGCGGTTCGAGACGGAACTCGATGTCGTAGCGGTTGACGCGGATGAGGCGGATGGTGCCGGCAATTTCGCGGAGGTTGGCTCGTTCGGGCAGTGCGTAGTTTGCGCCTTGGGCTGCAAAGAAGGCGAACGCTGCGGCGAGCAAAGCGGCCACCGTTGCCGCCACGGCGAGCACGCGCCAATCCTGCGGCACGATCTTGAGCCAAACGCCTTCGTAGAGTCTCGTCCAGCGCGACAGTTGCGCGGGGGGCTCCGTCACGCGGTCAGCTTCGCCATCGTGGCGTCGGACATCTCGAAGTTCGCGTAGACGGTTTGGACGTCGTCGTGGTCGTCCAGCGCGTCGATCAGTTTGATCAGAGCTTCGGCCGTTTCGCCTTCAACGGGGACGCCGGTTTGCGGGCGCCAGATGAACTTTGCCATCGAGGGGGGGCCGTATTTCTTTTCGAGCGCGCGCGAGACTTCGTTCAGATCCTCCATCTTGCAGAACAGGTCGTGCGTTTGGTCGGAGGTTTGGCAGTCGTCGGCACCGGCTTCGATGGCCGCGTCGAGCATCGCTTCGGCGTTTGCGACGCTTGCCGGGTATTGGATCTGGCCGAGGCGGTCGAACATATAGGCGACGGTTTCGCCGGCTTGGCCGCCGTGCTTGGCGAACAGCGAGCGTACGTCGCCTGCGGTGCGGTTGCGGTTATCGGTCAAGGCTTCGACGATGATCGCGACGCCGCCGGGGCCGCGGCCCTCGTAACGGACCTCATCGTAGTTCTCCGTGTCGGGGCCGGAAGCCTTCTTGATCGCACGCTCGATGTTGTCCTTCGGCATGCTCTCCTTGCGCGCCGCGATGATGGCCGCGCGCAGTTTCGGGTTCTTGTCGGGGTCCGGCAGACCGCCTTTCGCCGCGACCGTGATTTCGCGCGCGAGTTTGGAAAACAGCTTCGAGCGCTTCGCATCCTGCGCGCCCTTGCGGAACATGATGTTCTTGAACTGACTATGGCCGGCCATTGGGTGTGCTCTTGGGGAATTTCGGGCGGTGATAAAGCGCAAAGGCCGGGCGCGAGGCAAGTCCCCTGGGGCCGCCGGTGTCTTGCCCGGCCCGAAAGTACCGGCTGGAAACCGGCGCCCCAGGAAGACTCTAGCGTACCACAAACCTCCGCGTTTCGCTTTCGGTGACGGTGCCGTTTTCGTCTTCGACGGCGACTTTCCAGAAGTAGACTTTGCCTGCGTCGAGACGGTTGACGGTGAGTTGGACAGTCGTTCCGTTGCGGTGGATGTTCAGGAGTTGAATGCCCGACAGGATCGCCACGCCGAGCGCGAGGAGCAAGATCAGCAGGTAGCGTGTGCCTGTTGCGATCAAAAGGATCAGGGACAGGAGCAGCGCCACCGCCGCGGCGACGGCGTAGCCGAACCAAGCGGCGTGCGATAGCGACCAACCGCGGTCGGTAATCACGCAGGTGTTGAAGTCGTAGGCGGTGCTAGCGCTCCACACGCAGTGGCGGTAGGTGAGTTTGCCGCCACCGGATGACGGGGTTTGCGTCCAGGCGAAGGCGGCGTTGACTGCCGGTACGACGGCGTTGTTCGCGGGTGCGCGGAGTTGCGGCTTACGCGGCATCTTCAGCGAGGCGAGCTTCTGCGTGAGCAAATACGTCTCGGCGAACACAGGTGCGCCAGTCACCATGACGTCGGCGACGCAGTTCTTGCGGCGTTGCGCGTTCGGGAGCGCGGCGCAGAGGCGCTCGGCTTCAGCGCGCGGCGTTGGTGTTGGCACGGGAGCGTCGGCCATCACGCCCGGCATTGGCGGGGCGACACATTGCGCGGCGCCTTCGGCAGGCCAGCGCTCGAGCGTGAAGGCGCGGGTGTTCAGTCCGGCTTCGTAGTCGAACAGCGAGGATTCGTCGCTGACACGCCAGGCACTTGCGAATTTGCGGTAGAGCGCGTCGAAGCGCGCGGCGAGAGCGGCGGGCCGGGCGCCAAGTTGCGCACCGTTCGGCAGCGCGGGCAACCAATTGCCGGGAGCGATCGCGCCCATCACGCCCTGGACGGCGCGGGCATGGCGCACGTCGATGTTCATGAACGCGATTTGGTGCGGATCCCAGTAGCCCGGCGTGATGACGATCGAGGTGCCGCCGGGATACTGGACTTGGATGCCGCCGGGCGCCGACGTCGGGAGGACGCGGCCGCCGGAGGAGAGCGGGTGCTCGCCGAGATCAACCGGCTTGCCATCGATGCGCAGGACGAGTTTGCGCCTCTGGTTAGCGGCGGCGAAGTTGGTTTGGCGGAGTTCGGGTTGGTACGTGACGCGGTTCGTGCCGACGCGGAGGGCGACGGCGCTGTTCACACTAACGCACGCAGTCAAGCCCGTGTTGCCTTCGGTGATCGGGGCTGCGGTCGTCACCGGCGATTGGCGGACCTGAAGTTCCATGTCTTCGTCGCGCAGCATCGTGAACTCGCCGACGGCTTGGAAGTCGTAGTGCTTGCCGTCGACCGTTTTGATGTGCGGGTCGCCCTCGGTGTTCGGCGCACCGCCGACGATCCAGCGGCTGATCGCCAGAATGTCGGTCTTGCTGAGCGGCGGGCCGCCACAGGGCATCAGGCCTTCCGGGCAGCGTTCGTCGGCGACGTCGGGCGAGGTGGGGTGATCCGGCGTGATGTAGGGCTGGCCGGGGTTGTAGGGATGCGCAAGGACGCCATTGTCGGTGATGCGCTGGTAGAGCCAGCTTGTCGCCGGATCGATGCCGCTGCCGACAGCGCATTCGGGTTCGGACGGCGCGCACGCCGGTGTGGCGAGCCGGTCGCGTGCGTTGCGGAGCGAGCGCCATAGGCGCCGTTCGCCAGGAGCCGGCGTTTCGTTCTCAGACAAATCCAAGGGCACAGCGACGCCGCCGTAGTTGCGGTACGGCGGATAGCCGAGGCCGCCGTGGCACTCGATACAGCTTTTGTTGAAGATGCGTTGGATGTCGGTGTAGGTCGGCGTTGCGATCGCCGAGGGCAACGCGGCGAACGTCGTGTCGACCATAGGCATCACAAGCGGGCAGACATCGGCCACCCCCGGCGGTATGCCGAGACTTTCGCGAAGACTGCCGGCGCCGTTCGATCCGAGTGCGCGGACGACGCCAAGGAGCGACCCCGAAAACGTGTAGGTACGTGAGCGTCCGCGGGTGCTTGTCGACCATTTGTCCACGGAGACGCCGAGCGGCTCGAGGAAGTAGCGAAACAACGCTATGCGCCCGGCGATGATGTCGCGATTGTCTTCGCGATCGACGATGACGCCACCCATCACGGTTTGATCGGCACCGGTGCGGTCGATCGGGCGGCGGAAGATTTCCTGGCGCAGCCTGCGCAAGCTAGTGTCGAGCCCCCCAGAGCCGCCTGCGACGCCTGACGTGGCGCCGCCATGCTCTTGGATCATGCCGTTGATGGGCTCAGGAGCGGGCGGTCCCATCGTGGGACCCAATTCGTCAAACACATAGGGATCAGCCGTGCGATCGAGCGTGAGCTTTTGGATGTCGACCTTGCGCAACGGCAAGCTGTTCTGGCGGCGGCGCGTGTCGTCGTAAAGTTGGTCGAAGGTCAGACCGTTGCGCTCGTCGAAGAACGCCAGTACGGCCGGCGAGAGTGCCGGGTTGATGCTTTGCACGGACGCGATGTCGGCGCCGCCGGTCATCGTAATGCAGTCGGCTGCAATCGCGACGGTGAGGGCGCGCACGTCAACGGGAACGTTTCCCGTCGCATAACGATGGGTCTTCACCTCGTCGATGACGCGTAGCGTGTTCGGCGCCAGAATTTCCGTGCCGTCGTCGAGGAAGGATGGGTCGTGCAGATTGGACAGGAAATTGACGCCGCGGCCTGCGTCGCTTCGCGGACGTGTCGAGTGATGCAAGGTGACAAAGTCAGAATAGACGATCGGCGGCGGGGCGGGCGGCACCGTCGGATTTCGGAGCGCGGGCGTGCCGCTGGTTCCCATGCGCCTGTCGAACGCGTAGGCGACATCGACGCCGCTGCCGGTCGGTTGCGGCTCTGCCGCCACGGCTGAGCCCGGCGGGTCGAAGCCGAAGACGATGTGGCCGTCGCTTGCGCCGCCTTCGACACGGGTGATGCGGTCGTCTGCATAGACGATGTCGTAACCCGGATCATCCGGCGGTGGCGGCGGCGATCCCGGCGGCAGCTGATCGCGGGCGTGGGTGCGCCGGCGCGCCATCGTTCCGTCGGGTACGTTGGGCGGCTGCAGTTCCAGCTGCTCGATGATGCCGCGGACGTGCGGGTTGGCTTGCCAGGTCCAAAGATTGAACGTCTTGCGGAACGTCGCCGCTTCGACAGAGCCCTTGTAGATGCGGTCGCGGTTGAAGGCTAGTTGCCCGCCCCAGCTGTCGTAAGCGTCCCAGTTCGGTTTCGATTTTGCTGGTACGTCACGCGAAACGCCGTCGGTGCCCGGGGTCGTGCCGCGGTTCAAGACATTGCGTGTCGAGTGGCAGGCGAAGCAGCGGTGGTCGTCGATCTCGACGCCTGCAGCGCGACCGGGGAAACGCCAATCGCCGGCCGGCGGGTTCCTGTCGTCTCTGCCCGGAATAGGCGTCAGTGCGATCTCGTGGAAGCGGAATGTCTTTCTTGCTTCGTCCCACTGCATGAACTCGATCGCGTTCGGATGGTAGGCGGGATAGGACGGATCGGACGTGTGGTTTCTGAAGCCGACGGAGAACGCGTTCGCGGCGCGCGCGTTCGGCAGCAGCAGCCGCGGCGCTGCTGCCGAGCCAGTTTGCAAGCTCTCGGAGCGCGTCATCAGGAGCCAGTTCTGGCGGTACTCCAGCGGGAGGGCTGCGATGAACTCGGCGACAGAGTCGATGTCGGGATGGTCGTCCAGGTAGTCGCCGATGCCGCTGCGCGTCGCGGCAACGTCGCTGATCTGGGCTTCGGTGAGCGGGGTGACCGGCGTCGCGCGGTCGAATTTTGCGCGGACGGAACGGAAGGAGCTCAACGCGACGCGGCATTGGTTGGCGGGCGTCGACGCGTCGTCGTCTGGGCAGTTACCACCCCAGACGACAGCGGCGGAGCCAGGGCTCGGGGTTGCGGTCAGCAGGATCGTGCCGGTTGCGGGCAGCGTTTCGGTGCAGTCGGTGGCACCGGCGGCGGCGCCGCAGTTGATGCCCGTGCCGGTGACTGTTCCCGCGCCCAATCCCGTCGTCATGACGCGCAGCGTGTCAGCGTGCGTTGGACGCGCGGCGAAGCAGAGCGCTGCGATCAGCAGCGCGAACACGGACCGCATGATTCCCCCGTGGGTCGTGTGCGTATGGCGTGTGCTTCTTGTGGCCGAAGCTTTAGGGCATCTTGCGCCCCCCTTCAGCCACACTGCAAGTGACGCTAGTCGCTTGGGAGTGTAGGTTTTAGGCGGCCGCCCAGGCGCACGGGTTCGATGCGACGGCTCAAGCCCGTGTTGTCGTCGGTTTCGATGAAGGCGCCGCAGATGGTGGCGGGGCCTTGGGCGGGGGTCATTCTCCCGGTCGAGAGTTTGCGGGTGAAGCGCTGCAACGGTTCGGTCTTTTCCATGCCGATGACGCTGTCGTAGTCGGCGCAGGCGCCGGCATCGGTTTGATAGGCCGTGCCGCCATGCAGGATCTGCGCGTCGGCCGTGGGCACGTGGCTGTGGGTGCCGATGACGAGGCTTGCGCGGCCATCGCAGAAGTGGCCCATCGCCATCTTCTCGGACGTCGCTTCGGCGTGGATGTCGACGATCGCGGCGTCGCAGCCCCAGGCGAGTTTGCAGGCGTCGAGTTCGCGGTCGACGGCGGCGA
>CAZYGK010000131.1:0-8591 GCA_964647355.1 uncultured Flavobacteriaceae bacterium
ACCGAAGGCTTGATGCTGAACTGGTTCGACGCGCTCGACTCGTTCGAAGACTCCGCTTTCATCAAGGATTATTTCAGCGCCGACTTCGTGAAGATCTTCTCCGCCGTAAAGCGCGCCGAATGCGAACGCTTCTTCGCTCTGGTGACCGATTTCGACTACCGCTGGCACTTGCGCACCGCTTGACGCATGGAAGATCTCGCCAACATCGTCGCCGTCATGTTCGTGGCCTGGATCAGCTCTGGCGTAGCGCTGTGCCTTCTCGCCTGGCTTGCACCGGTCTCGTGGAACCGCACCCTTCGCGCCGGACTGATGCTTGCGGCCGCAGCGATGACGGTCCTTCTTACAGGCGCGCTGTTCGGCGTCGCGAAAGCTGTGGCGGCCGGCCTTGCCGCAGCACTCGTCGTCTACATGGGGCTGAGGCGCGGCTAGTCGCCGCTCGCCGGTACGAATCCCGAAGCGACATTGCCGAACGACGGCGCCTTCTCCGGCAGACGACCCAACGCCATCTCCGGCGGCAACGTATCCGGCATGCCGTCCTGCGGCTCGCGCATGCTGAAATAGCCGAGCGCATAAGACCCCATCGAATAGCCGAGCAACTCTTGCAGCTCTGGCGGCAGCGTCCGTGCGACCTCCGGCGGACAGGACAAGTATTGGTTCTCCTCCTGCCTGAGCCAGCCGAGGCAATAGGTGATGTTGATCCCGATACGCTCGCCGTCCGACCGGTTCTGCCCGCCGCCATGGATGACGGAACCGGTGTAAATCAGCACGGAGCCCTTCGGCATCACCGCCTGGGTGACCTCGTGCGGCTCCGCAGTGCGCGACCAATCCCATTTGTGACTGCCCGGCACGACTTGCGTCGCGCCGTTCTCCCCCGTGAAATCCGTCAAAGCCCAGATCGTATTGAGTTGCGGCTCCATCGTCTTCGGCAAATACACCCCCCACGCCAGCCGGTCGCGATGCAGAAGCTGCGCGCCTTGTCCCGGAAGCAACCGAATCGCCTGCGTGAGGTGCAGTTGATAGCGCTCACAAAACGGCGACAGGAACGCCTGCGTGAGCGCACGAATGCGCTGATCGAGCACAAGCTCGCGGCTTGCGGCCGATCGCGCAACCAACGCGCCAGTGCGCGTCGTCGAGTATCCCGTGAACGGATCGATCCCCTTGGCCGAGCGTTCGATATGCGGCCGCAGCTCGCGCTCGACGCGATTCGACAGCGAGGTGGACATTGCGTCACGAATGATCGCCGCGCCGTCGGCCTCCAAAACATCGAGCACGGTTTCAGCCGATGCATGCGGATCGAGCGTCTGGAGCGGCATGGCGCTAAGTCTCCCTGGCGCCCCGATCTTGTCAGACCCAGAGAGGAATTGACAGAATTCAGCCATTGGCTTAGCTTAGTTGAATGATCAATCAACAAATAGCTGACACCCGCACACGCATAGTCGGCGTGGCCATGCAGCTGTTCTGGGAAAAAGGCTACGCCTCCACCTCCATCGCCGACATCCTGAAGGCCGCGAACGCGAACTCGGGCAGCCTCTACCACTTCTTCCCCGGCAAGCAGGACCTGCTGATCGCGGTTCTCGACATGTACTACAGCGGCATCGACGAGATGCTTATTCGGCCGCTGTGGGAGAACGTCAGCGATCCGATCGAACGTGTCTTCGCGCTGCTGAACGGCTACCGCCGGCATCTCGTCAACACCGAATGTCAGTACGGCTGCCCCATCGGCTACCTCGCGCTCGAGCTGCACGAGCCCGACCCGCCGGTGCGCGAGCGCATCGCCGCCAACTTCACGCAATGGGTCGAGCGCGTCGAAACTTGTCTGAACGATGCCGGCGACCGCCTGCCGAAGAGCCTGAATCGTCGCGCACTCGCCCATTTCGTGCTGACCACGATGGAAGGCGCCGTCATGCAGGCGCGCACCTACCGCACGCTCGACAGCTTCGACGCATCGATCGGCCAGCTGCGCAGCTATTTCAACGCGCTCGAAACGAGCGCCAAACAGGAAGCAAAGACATGAAGCAACTGATCGCGCTCATACTTTGGTCAGCGGGCGCGACGGCAGCGTTCGCCGCGGATGTCGCGGACACAAGCTATGCCGCACCGGACGGCACGCGCGTTCTGCGCCACGAAGTCGTGGTCGCGGCTCCGGTCGCCGACGTCTATCGCGCGTTCACGACCGCCGAAGGCTGGCGCACGTGGGCGGTGCCGTTTGCTGAGTTGACACCGGGCCTGAGTGTCGGTGCGATCATGGAAACATCCTACAATCGCGCCGCCAAACCGGGCGACCCCAACAACATCAAGAACAAGGTGCTCGCCTACATTCCCGACCGCCTGTTTGCATTCCAAGCTGTGCAGGCGCCACAAGGCTTCAAACACGCGGCCCTGCTCGCGCAGGTTTTTACGGTCGCCGAACTCGAGCCCGCGGGCGCGCAGCACACCCGCATAAGACTCTCGATGCTGGGCTACGGCAGCGGCGCCGCCTTCGACGAACTCTACGCGCACTTTGCCAAAGGCAATGCGTGGACAGCGCAAAAGCTCGTTGAGCGGTTCGACAAGGGACCGATCGACTGGACCAAAGCAAACTAAGAGGAAAAGGAAACAATGGACGCAGGATCGATCAATTGGCTCGCGGCGGTTGTTGCCGCAGTATCGGCATTCGTGCTCGGCGGCGCATGGTATTCGCCGGCGCTCTTCGGCGATGCTTGGATGAAGGCCTCCGGTATGACGCCGGAAAAGGGGAAGCAAGCGAACATGCCCGTCGTGTTCGGCGTGTCGTTCGTGTGGGCACTGTTGGGCGCACTCTGCTTCGCGGCGTTCATCGGCCCCAAGCCGGAACTAGGTTTCGCCGTCGCTGCAGGCTTTGCGACCGGCCTCTTTTGGATCACCGGCTCGTACGGGATCAACTACCAGTTCGAGCAGAAACCGCTCTCGCTGCTCGCGATCAACGGCGGCTACCACACCGCGCAGTACTCGCTCTACGGCCTGATCCTAGGTCTTTGGCATTGACGGTAGAGCGGCTCCGCCGTGGGTGCTATCAAATGGCCGGATCGTCACGTGTGAGGAACCGGCCATGACCCGCGCCAACGGACTGCATCATCTCGCCATCTCGACCGGCAACATGAAGGCACAGATCGAGTTCTTCTCCGACGTGCTCGGCATGGAGCTGGTGGCCCTATATTGGATGCACGGCGTGCCGGGCACCTGGCACGGCTTCATGCGCCTGAACGACACGGCTTCGGTCGCGTTCGTGTTCAACGAAAAAATTCGCGACACCAAGGCCCAACCCGGCGTCAGTCACGCGGGCAACGCGGGCCTGCCATCCGCTCCCGGAACGATGCAGCATGTCGCCTTCAACGTCGATACGCTCAACGACCTGCTGAACATGCGCGATCGCATCCGCTCCCGCGGTGTCAACGTCATCGGCCCCCTCGACCACGGTATGTGCCACTCGATCTACTTTGCGGGGCCGGAGGGCCTGGCGCTCGAAGTCGCGACGTCGGCCAAAGCCATCGACGCCCGCGCCTGGATCGATCCTGAGGTTCAGGCGCTTGCCGGCATCAACGATGAGGAGCTCGCGCGCTTCAAGAAGCCCGCCGCCTACAAGGGCGAAGGCGGCAAGCTGAAGCAACCGCCGATGGACTCGACGAAGCCGCACCAGGTCTACCCGCCCGAAGTCTACAAAATGATGCTCTCAATGCCGGACGAAGAGTTCACGAAACGCTTCAGCGTGCCCGAGCCGCCGGTGCGTGTGGCCGCCGAATGAAGGCGTTGATCGCAGGCGGCGGCATCGGCGGCGTAACGGCGGCGCTCTGCCTCATCGAGGCCGGCATCGACGTCGAACTCTACGAACGCGCGAGCGTCTTCAGCGAAGTCGGCGCCGGCATCCAAATCAGCCCGAACGGCGTCAAGGTTTTAGAGCGGCTGGGGTTGCGCGAAGAACTCGACGCCGTCGCCTTCCGCCCGCACGAACTCGAGATGCGCTTAGGTTCAAGCGGCCTGCGCATCTTCTCGATCCCGATGCGCGAGGAGGCGGTGCGCCGCTATGGCGCGCCCTACTACCACGTCCATCGCGCCGATCTGATGTCGATCTTGAGTCAAGCGCTGCGCGCCCGCGCACCGAGCGCCGTGCGCATGAACAAAGACGCGCAAGGCTATGCGCAGACCGGCGACAACGTCACGCTCACCTTCGCCGACAACACGCGCGCCACGGGCGACGTTCTGATCGGCGCCGACGGCATTCACTCGGCGGTACGGTCTCAGATGCACGGTCATTGGCCGGCCCGCTTCACTGGCAATGTCGCCTGGCGCATTGTTGTGCCCGCGGCCACGCTACCGAAAGACGCGGTGCCGCCCACCGCTTGCGTCTGGGTCGGCCCGGGCCGCCACGCCGTGACCTACTATTTGCGCCGCGGCGAACTCGTGAACTTTGTCGGCGTGGTCGAGCGCGACGATTGGCAGAACGAAAGCTGGACGGAGCGGGGCGACAAGGCCAGCCTCGCCGGCGACTTCAAGGGCTTTGCGAAGCCGATTGCCGCGATCATAGATCAAGCGACCGACTGCTACCGTTGGGCGCTATTCGACCGCGACCCGTTGGAAGAATGGTGCCGTGGCCGCGTCACACTCTTGGGCGACGCCTGCCACCCGATGCTCCCGTTCCTCGCGCAAGGCGCGGTGATGAGCATCGAAGACGCCTGGGTTTTGTCGTGCCAGCTGAAAACCGCGACGAATGTCCCGCTGGCGCTCAAAGCCTACGAAGGCGCACGCAAACCGCGCACGACGAAAGTGCAACTCGGCGCCCGCGCCCAAATGGGCCTTTATCACAAGCGTGGCCTAGCGCAGCTCGCAACCTACGGCCCGATGTGGTTCGCCGCACGCACGGTGCCGGCCTTCGTACACACGCGCAACGACTGGCTCTACAGCCACGACGTGACCGCTTAGAGCCGCCGCGCGACGTCGACCTGCAATATCCCGCGATAGGTAACGATGTGCTGGCCGGAGACCAGCTGCGCCGCGCGCACCCGCGCAAGCTTCCCGAAGAGCGGCGTCTTGCGTTCCTTCGGGTTCAGCCGCACGAAGCCTTCTTCCTCGGTCTCGCTGGGTCCCGCAGTGACGACTTGAATGAACTCGTTCTCGGGCAAATCGATCGACGTCTCGTCGGTAAGCCTGACGCGCATCGTCGGAGCTTTGGCCATGGTCAGGTTTCCTCTACTGATTCATGCGAAGGATAGCACGCCTCGTCAGCCCTGCAGAACGCGGGTCCGATGTGCTTCGGTGAATATCTCTGCTGGCGTATTCTCAGGACCCGCCATAGCCGCGAGACCGTGCATCCCAAGGGTCGGATCGGTTGCCCGCCGCTGATGATAACTCAGCCGCCGCGCAGCGGGCGCCTCGCCGAACTCCATGTCAAGCACCGATGTCAGTTGAGCCGCGAACCGCAACCGCCGCATGCGTTCCGCGCGCTCTTCGGCGTAGGAACGAAAATCCGGCTTCGCGCCCGCCGGCGTCGCGGCCAGGATGTCGGTCACGATCCGCACGTCGCGATAGGTAATGGAAAGCCCTTGCCCGATGATCGGATCGTTCCACCCGGCCGCATCGCCGACCAACACCATACCGTCCGCATAAGGCGCGTCCGTCCAGGAGTCGCTGTTGATGTAGCTGAACAGCGGCCCCGCGGGCGTCCCATCGACCACGTGTTGGTTCTTTGGGCATGAGCGCATCGAAAATGCGTCGAGGAAACGCCGTGCTCCTTCCGGTCCCGAGAAGCGGTTCTTCTCCGCAAGCGCATAGCCGCCATAGACGCGCACGCGCCCTTTGCCTTGTGGGAACACGAGAAAGCCGAGACTTGCCTCCGTGCCGATCGCCTGAAGGTCGTCGTCCCAGCCGGCGACGCCGCTAACAAGCAAGCCGCCAAACCAATGATGCGGCGTATCCTGGTGCAGCGTCATGCCCGAAGTCGCGCGCACGACCGAGACGCGACCCTCTGCGCCCACGATTAGGTCGCCCTCCGCGACATGCTCGGCACCATTGGTATGGTAGGTCACGCTTGGCCGTGCGCCCAGCGTCACTCTTGTCACTTGAGCCGGACGAACGGTCTGAACGCCGGCGCGCTTGGCCTCGTCGAAGAGCGTCTGACAATGATGCGGGTGCCCGATGCACAGCGGGCCCGGCACCCCCTCGGCAAACATCCCAAGCGGCAGCACGTGCGCCTCGGCCATCTCGGGCGGCAATAGTTCGTCGTAACTGACATGGCGTGTCAGGTGATGCCCGCCCGCTTGCACCAAGCAGTCGTAAAGTCCGAGCCGCTTCGTTTCCACAACGCCCCAAGGTGCGATCCACTCGCCGCGCACGCGATCCTGAAAGACAGTCGACTGCTCGAGCATCAGCACCGACTTGCCATTGCGCGCCATCACGGTCGCGAGCGCAGCCCCGCCGATTCCCCCGCCCACAACGATCAAGTCCCAGTGCATTACTCAGCGCCTCCTCTTTGGGCGGACCGTTGCGCAAAGAACGCTCCCTGTCCAGACCGCGCATAACAGCAATGCAAGTAAGGCCACTGGCGCTGGGCGCCAAGTTCGGCTCTTCTGCAGGAAAAGCTATTCGAATCTCGAGTAACCCGCGCAATGGCGCCGCAGCATTTCCTGTTTCTCATCCTGATCTGCACGATCTGGGGCTTCAACTTCGTCGCCGCCAAAGTGGGCGTTGGCGAGATGCCGCCATTGCTGTTCGTGGGCCTGCGCTTCGCAGTCGTCTTTGCGCTGCTCATTCCCTTCCTGAAGATTGCGCCCGGCCGCATGCGCGACATCGCCATCATCGCGCTGTTCAACGGCGCGATCCACTTCGGCCTGATGTTCATCGGGGTCGCGCTGACGGCGGCCTCCGTCATGGCCGTCATCGTTCAGCTGAACGTGCCGTTCGCGACGGTGCTCTCGATCGTCTTCTTGGGCGAAACCGTGAAGTGGCGCCGCTGGGCCGGAATTGCCATGACGGTCTTGGGCGTGACGATCGTCAGCTTCGACCCGCACGTCTTCGACTCGCTGACGGGCGTCTTCTTCGGTGCGGCCGCCGCCATGTCGGGCGCAGTCGCCGCCATCTATATGCGCAAGCTCACCAACGTCGGTGTCTTTCAGCTGCAGTCCTGGACCGCGGCGATTACCGCGCCGGCGTTGTTGTTGGCCAGCTTCGTCTTCGAAACCGGCCAGCTCGACGCGATCGCGAACGCGAGCTGGATCGGCTGGGGCGCGCTCCTCTTCACAGCCCTCGGCGCCAGCCTGGTTGGCCACAACGGCTACTACTATTTGCTGCAGCGCTACGAAGTCTCGCTCATCGCCCCGCTGTCGCTTTTGTCGCCAATCTTGGGCGTGGTTTTCGGTATCTGGGTGCTGGGTGAGCCGATGACCGCCCGCATCGTCCTCGGCGCCACGGTTGCCTTCATCGGCGTCGGCATACTGGCGATCCGCGGCCGCCAGCCGGTCGAAAGCGAGATTTGAACCGCGCAATCGAACGTTGATTGCGCCGATCAAGCTTGATTGCGACCATTGCCGAGCGTATCGGCGAGGCATGACCTCAACGCCTGCCACGCTCGAAGAAGTCGCCCGCGCCGCCGACATCCAAATCATGTGGTGCCAGCAGAACGGCGCCCCGTTCACCGCGCAAGTGCTGCAGGCGATCCGTGAGAACCTGACCTTCGGCGGAACGCTGGCCGGTCTGATGACACCCTGGCCCGGCAACCCGCTCGCTGACGCATTGCTGCTGCGCGCGACCGGTGCGCTGCACTTCATGGTGCGCACCGGCAAGGCGCCTGACCTCGCCGCATACTATCCCGGTCACGGCGAGAGACTGTGGGACGCCGCAGCCGCTGGCCGCGCGATCGACGACGCCGTGGTCGCGCATCGCGCCCTCGTCAAAGACATTCTCTCACGGCCGCCGCAAACAAACGAAACCGGCCGCTCCGCCGTGCTGATGCCGGGCTATGCCGAGATTGCACGCCGCACGGGGCTGCCGCTCTCGATCCTCGAAATCGGCGCGAGCGCCGGCCTGAACATGCTTTGGGATCGCTTCGCCTATCGCTATGGCGACCGCTTCATCGGCAATCCGAAAGCGCCGGTCGTCATCAACGCGGAGTGGCGTGGTCCCTGGTGTAACGTCGAGCAGCTACCGCGCGTGGTGTCGAAACGCGGATGCGATCGCACGCCATTCGACCTCTCCGCGCCGGATGCCGCCGACCGCCTCATCGCCTATGTATGGCCGGAACAGAAGGAACGCCTCGCCCGCATCGAAGCCGCCATCGCCCTCGCGCAAACCGAATGGCCGCCGCTCGACAACGCCGACGCCGGCGATTGGCTCGAACGCCAACTGGCCGCACAAGTCCCCGGCTCCGCAACCGTCATCGCCCACACGATCGTGTGGCAGTACATCGCCAAAGAAACCCGCGACCGCATCGAGCGGCTGCTGAAGGCAACCGGCGAACGCGCAACCGCCGCTTCACCGCTCGCCTGGCTCAGCCTCGAACAATACGCCCCCGACCAATTCCCGGAAGTCCGCCTCACAATCTGGCCCGGCGGCGAGACAGAGAAGATCGCTATCGCTCACCCGCA
>CAZYGK010000132.1:0-8586 GCA_964647355.1 uncultured Flavobacteriaceae bacterium
TGTTCGGCCACGCCCTGTTCGGCGCCCCATTCACAGCGACCTCGATGATCGGCTTCATCGCGCTCGCCGGCATCATCGTGCGCAACTCGATCCTGCTCGTCGACTTCATCCGCCACGGCCGCACCCCCGGCCGCCCCTTACGCGACGTGCTGCTGGAGGCCGGCGCCGTGCGCTTCAAGCCGATCCTCTTGACCGCGCTTGCCGCGATGATCGGCGCGGCGGTGATCCTAACGGATCCCATCTTCCAGGGTCTTGCGATCTCGCTGCTGTTCGGCCTTGCGTCGTCGACGCTGCTGACGGTCCTGGTGATCCCGGCGATCTACATCGCGCTGCGCGACGATGTGCGTGACGTGCGCCCGGCGCCGCCCGCTGCGCTTCCCGCGGCGACATAAAAGCGAGCTTGGTAAACGCCGCCCGCCCTGTGACCGGGGTCACCCAAGCCGCCCCTCGCGGCCGGGCGCCGGCAGGCCTATATTTGACGCGGCGATTCAGGGGAGAGACAAGTGTTGAAACGGATTTCGATGGGTCTGGCCGCAGCCGCGCTTATGGCGGCACCGGCATTCGCGACGGGCCAAGTCTATGGCAACTACGGTCAAGGCCAGCCCTATCAGGGCGGCCCGTATCAAGGTCAGCCGAACTATTCGAATTGCGACACCGACGTCGCTGTGGGCACCGGCCTCGGCATGATCGTGGGTGGCATCATCGGCAACCAGTTCGGCTAAGGCTCGGGCAAGACCGCGGCGACCGTCGGCGGCGTCGTCTTGGGCGGCATCGCCGGCAACGCGATTGCGAAGGACGCCTGCAAGGACAAGCGGCACGACGCTTACTACTACAACAACACCTACTACGACGCTTTCAACGGCGACGAAGGTGAAGAGTACGAGTGGCGCAATCCGCACACGAGCAACTACGGCTACGTCACCGCGGGCGACTACTACGACGAAGGCTACGGCGGCTACGAGGGCCCCTGCCGGGAGTTCGAGCAGCGCGTCTACATCGACGGCCGCCCGGAGACGGCGACCGGCGTTGCCTGCCGCCAGCCCGACGGCACCTGGCGCATCGTCAGCGGCCAATAATTGGCCGCCCCGCCGAAAACCGTCCTTGAGGTGACGGCGGAAGAAGAAGCCGCGATTCGCGAGGCCGTTCGCAACGCGGATCCGGCGACACTGGGCATCGGCCGCGTCCTCGCGACTGAGGCGCACGCCGAGGCGACGTTCGACCTGCTTGCCGATCCGGCAGTGTCCGAGCCCATCTACGCCCTGCCGAAACCGATGACATTGGCCTCCGTCAACCGCTGGATCGGCGAGTGCGAGGAGGCCCGGCAAAAGGGCGAATGCCTCCTGATCCTGAACGTCCACGACGGCGTGGTGACCGGCTACTCGAAAGTCACCGTCTGGCCCGACCGTTCTGCGGCTGAGCTTGGGGGCGCAATACGGGCCAATCTCCAAAGCTCCGGCGCCGGCGGGACAGGGGCCGCGCACACGATCGGCTGGATCTTCGAAACCCTGAAGGTCCGCCTGATTTGCCTGACCGCGGCAATCGACAACTTACGCTCGGCTAAGTTGATAGACCGCATGGGGTTCAAACGTATGGGCGAACGCGACGCCCAGCGCCCTGACGGGACGATCAGGCGCTCGATCTACTGGGAGCTGACGGCGGACGAATGGGCGGTCCTAACCGGGCGCTAACCCTTCGCGTTTATCGACAGAGCATAGCCGCCGTCGTAAGAGACTACGAGAACCCCAAGCCCCCGGGACCTCTGGATGCACGCTGCCGAAGACGCGCCACTGCCGCAACCCGTCATCTATGACTTCGCGCCCGTCGCGCGCGAGCTGCTCGACTGCGCGTCGCGCCAAGCTCATCTGAGCGGGGCGAAGGGCGCCCTCATCCGCAAGGAGATTGAGCGCGAGATCGAAGCGGCCGACGCACGCGTCCTTTCGTTCGACGTCTTCGACACGTTCTTGCTGCGCAACAACAAGCCCGAGACCGCGCGCTATTTCGAACTCTCGGCCCGCATTGCAAGCCGGCTCGCCGAGCGCATACCCAAGGCACCGGGCGACATCGATCTGCTCATCGCCAGACTGCACGGCATGGCGTTCTCCTACCGCACGCGCAAGGCCGTCGAGGGTTGCCGCGAAGGCCATATCGATCAGGTGATCCGCTACGCCTTGACGGCCTTGAACATCCCCCGCACGCATGAGTCGACGTTCCGCGACGCCGAACTCGACTACGAAACCGCGAACCTGACCGTGAACCCCGTGCTCGCGGCCGTGGCCTCCGCCCATCGCGCGCGCGGCGGCAAGGTGATCCTGGTCAGCGACATGTATTTGGGCGGCAAGGACATCGGCACGATCTTGAGCCGCCTCTCGAACGGGGTCACGACCTGGTACGACAAGATCTACTCCAGCGCCGACCACATCGTCTCCAAACGTGCGGGCAAGATCTTCGGCCTCATCGAGAAGGATCTCGATCTTCCCGCCGATCACTTCCTGCACATCGGCGACGCCTGGGAAGGCGACGTCGTGAAGCCGCGCGAAGCCGGTTGGAACGCGCTGCACTTCCCGATCGCCCGAAACGAAACGGCCGAGCGCGAGCGCGCACTCAAAGCCTTCGTCGACGATCTAAAGTCCCGCGGCCACGACCTTGCCGACTGGGCGAGGCTCTAACGATGAGCGACCTCAACCCCGGTTACACGTTCGGCCGCGATGATCTCGGCCCCGCGATCGCGGGCTACCTCCAGCGCCTGCACGCGACCATTCTGGCGTTCGAGCAAGAACACGGCGCGCGCACGCTCTACGTCTCGCGAGCCGGCATCCGCATTCGCCGCGCGCTCGATACGTTCGTCCGTGCGACGAAGCTGCAGCCGCCGGCGACCGGCGAGTACTTCTGGGTCTCGCGTATCATCGTCGCGCGTGGTGTCTGGAACCGCAGACCAGACGCTGCGATCGAGGTGCTCGCAAAAGAGTACAAGCACATCAACCTGCCGGAGTTCGTGCGCGGCATGTTCCGCTTCGCGCCGTCGGGCGCCAAGCTGAACCCGGTCGACCCTTCGCTCGTCGGCAACGGTGCCGATCTCGAGCGCTTCCTGAAAAGCGGCAGCAAGATCGCCGAAGTCGTGCTGACGCTGTTCCGCCATCAAAGCCTGCTGCTCGAAGGCTACGTGAAGCAGCTTCTCGGCACCGGCGGTGCCGCGCTCCTCGTCGACACCGGCTGGCAGGCGACGGCGCAAACGCTGCTCGCCAAAGCCTATCCGGAATACGAATGGTGGGGCGCCTATTTCGGGCGCACTGGAAGTGCGAGTTCCGACCGCAGCGAGTGGCACCGCGCGCTCGGCCTTGTGTTCGAATCCGATACGTTCGATCCGAAGCGCCCGCAAACCTCGCCGAACCTGAACCTGCATTTGATCGAGTATCTGTTCGAGCCGAAGGGCGAGAGCATCGCCTGGCTCGCGCAGGAAGAGCGCGGCGGTCAGATCATCGCGCCCGGCGCACCGGGCATCTTGGCCGACGCCCCGACGCGCGACCACGATCCGATGTATGTCGGCGTGCTCGACTATCTGGCGAGCCTTCCGGAAGGCATCTCTGTCGCCGAAATTCGCGCAAGCGAAGCGGCTGCGTGGTCGCGCATCGCCACGAAGCTCGTGCACCCGACGAAAGACGATCTCGCGATCTTCGAGAACGTCACGCGCTCCGCCGACTTCGGCAGGGATGCGCGCGTCCCGCTTCTTCCGAAGCCCGAGTCGCGCTACGAAGGCGACACGCCCGATCGGCGGATCCAGGATTCGCTCTGGCCGTGCGGTCAGGCGACGGTCGAATATCCGCCCGACATCGCCCGCGCGCTGCAGAAGCGCTTAGGCGGCGATCTGAGAGCTGCCGAAGCGCCCGCGACGGTCGCGCCGAAGCGCACCCGCCCCGCCGTGGCCATCATCACCCGCACGATGGACCGGCCCGTCTTTCTGCAACGTGCGCTGAAAAGCGTCGCAACCCAGACATTTCACGACTACATCCACGTCGTCGTGAACGACGGCGGCGACAACGACAGCGTGAAGGCGACGATCGAGCGCGCGAACTGCAACCACGCGCGCGTGCGCCTCGTTGACGCCGTCAAGAACCGCGGCATGGAGGCCGCGTCGAACCTCGCGATCAAAAACGCCGACAGCGACTACGTCGTGATCCACGACGACGACGATTCCTGGGAACCGGAATTCCTCGCCAAGACCGTGCGCTTCCTGGACAGCAAGCAAGGCAAGCTCTACGGCGGCGTCATCACGAAATCGACCTACGTCTCGGAAGAGGTGACGCCGGACGGCATCGTGATCCACGCCCGCGCGCCCTACAACGGTTGGGTCCAGAACGTCCACTTCATGGAAATGGCGATCGCGAACTTCTTCGCGCCGATCGCCTTCGTGTTCCGGCGCGAGATTTACGACAAGCTAGGCGGCTACGACGAACGCTATCCCGTGCTCGGCGACTGGGACTTCAACCTGCGCTTCCTGGTCGAAGCCGACATCGCGGTGATCCCCGAAGCGCTCGCCAATTATCACCATCGCGACCGCGGCGACGTCACCACCTTCGGCAACTCCGTGATAGCCGGCCGCGCGAAGCACCTCGAGTTCTCGGCGATCGTTCGTAACAATCTGTTGCGAAATCTCGTCGCGCGCGGCCATCCCGCCGCCGCGACTCTTGCCGGCGCCGGCCTGTTCTTCGAAGACCTGCGCAACACGTTGCGCGCCACCGGCGACCGCGTGAGCCAACTCGGTCAGCGCCTCACCACGACAACGTCGAATTCGCCGTGGGCCGACCACTATTGGGTCGCCTTCCAACACCTTCTGAAGTCGGTCGTCGAAAACGACACCGCTGCGCTCGAAAAAATCCGCGCCAGCGCACGAAGCGCGGGCGGCTTGCTCGCCCGCGTCGGCGTGGCGCAAGCCGTCGCGGGCCCCGCGCGCCCCGCCGACCTCGACCGCGCCGCCGCGTCGCTTCTCAAAGATCAATTCGCACGCGACAGCGGCACGTTCGAGCAGATGGCGATCCCGCCCGACTTCGACGAAGCCTTTTACCTGCGCCAGAACCCCGACGTCGCCGGCGCAGTCGCCGACGGCCGCCTCGCCTCCGGCTACGACCACTACATCCGCTACGGACGCCGCGAAGGCCGCAACCGGCCGGTGAAGCAGTAATTCATCTCCCTGGGACCGCGGTCAACCGACAGCGCGCCGAAGGCTCGCCATCGCCGCCTCCACCGGCCTCGTCTCGCGTAAGAACGCCTGCGCCGCCTCGCCGGCTTTGAGTGCGGCGTCGCGCATCGCGTGATCGTCGTTGGCGCGCGCGACTGCCTCGGCGAACCGCTTCGGCTCGAACGGTGTCAAAACGATGCCGGCTCCAAGAGCCTCGACCATGCGCGCCGCGTAATGCGCCTCGCCGTGGCGCGGGTAGATGATGTGCGGCCGCCCGGCGGCTAGCGCGGCGTGCGTGAACCCGCTGCCGCCATGCGAGAAGACGGCGCTCGCCTCCGGCAGCACACTGACAAGCGACGGCGCCGTATCGTGCACGGTCACCCCGCGGCTGCGCATCACCGCCGCGCGCGCCCCAAGCGAACCGCGCAAATAGACACCGGCCTGCGGCCCAAGCGTCATCAGCGCATGCGTCATCGGCTCGATCATCGCGGCGTCGGCCGCCGAATACGCGAACAACTTGCGTTTAGGCGGCAACGGCATCAGCGGCGGCATCGGCTCGACCGGCCCTAACTGAGCCTCGCGCCGGACATCGCGGTAATGATCGAGCGTCGGGAACGCGAACACGCCGCGAAACACCCCCCGAAACGGCGCGCAGATCTCGTCCGGCGCTGTGCGCCCCAGCGCCACCAAAGCTTCGTGCACAACCTGAAGCACGTCCGCTTGCGCCGCATGATCGCCGCGCCCGGCTTCGTAGGGCGGAAACCACGCCGCATCGGCGGGCGGTACGACGAACCCATTGCCGACAAGCGCCACGGGCAAGCGCCCGAAGGCGGCGATCACCGCACCGGGCGCGTGCTCACTCACCACAAGGTCGGGCTTCACGGCGTCGAACAGCTTGTCCCAGCCGCCGATCAGCGTGCACGCGTTCGCGACCGAGGAAAACCCGTTCGCCGCGATCAGGTCCGCATAGCTGCCGCTCTGCTTTGCAGGCAAACCCGGCGCCGGCCAGAACGGCGCGGGCAGGATCTCGGCATCAAGCGCTGCCAGCGCTGTGCCCGCCGGCCCAGGTTCGCGCAACGCGAACACCACACGCGCGCCTTCCGCCTTCGCCGCAAGCGCAATCGCCTTGAGCGCAGGCAGATGCCCGAGCCCTTCGCCGAGTTCCCACGCGAACAGGATTGTCTTGGCCGCTAGCGTCACGCCGTATGCCTCAAACGCGCAGCCTGTTTAGGCGACTCGCGCACAAGAAAAAAGGCGCGGATCGCTCCGCGCCTGAGGTAACTGAGGGGCATGCACGGCGAAGTTAGCACCCGTATTGGGTGCACAGTCTTTGTTGCTCCTTCTGAACCGCTTGGAACAGCTGAAGCAACGCAGAATCCGGATCGTATTTGCGATGACGGTCTTTGAGGTTGGCCGTCTCGCCGAAGTAATAGGTCATACCGCCGGTGATGGAGCGGTAGTCGTCGTCGCTCCAGACGCCGCGCGCGTTGAACGCGAGGCCGGGCAGGGCGGCGAAACCGGGTTGCCACTCGGTGGCGGCGACGAGGCTCTTGCGCTCTTGCTCGTCGATCGTGCCGCCGGCGGAGATGTAGAAGTTGTTCGTGAGGTACCAACGGATGTCGAGCGATCCGAACGCCCCGTCGCCGAGCGCGGAGGAGAACTGATACCCGGCTGTCGCCGAAATCGTGAGTGCGTTCAGATAGAACTCGGCTTCGCCGCCCACGCGCGCGATATCGATGTCGAACTCGCCGCTCTCCGCATAGCCCCCGAACACGCCGAGCAGGTAGGAATCGGGATTGCGCGTGAAGATGTGGCCGCCCGCGCCGTAATATTCGTGCCCCGCGATCGAGCCGCCGCCGCCTTCGACCGCGATGCCGAAGCTCTCGCCGAGCGGCGCCGTGAACTGGCCCTGCACGTTCCAGGCATAGTCGTCGATGACTTCGCCGAACTGCCCATTGAGCTTGAAGTTCGGCGATTCCACGGCCGGATCGGCTGCGCGTGCCGCACCGCTGGCGCCGAGGCCAAACACGGCCGCCACCGTGAGCGGCTTCCAGTAGCGCTTCAAGAAGCGCGCGAAGCCCGTTTCGGTACGTACGACCGATTGTTGATCGACCGCCACAAGGCTGGTCGACGGCAGGCCGAAGCCGACCCGAACGGCCGGTGCCTCTTGGCCTGCGAAAGCGCTCGTGACGGCAGCAACGACCGCACGCTCGATCACCGCAAGTTCGGCAACCTTCACCTTGTCGCCGGCAATCACGCGCGACGGCTCGAGTGTCACGTAATAGGTGCGCATTTGCGGCGCATAGAAGAGACCGCGCAGCTTGTCGCTGAGCGACGCGCGAACCGCATGGCTTGCCGCAACGAGCGCCTTCGCGCGAACCAGCGACTGTGTCGGATCGTAGGCGATTTCGCCTTGGGCGAGCTTTGCGACCAGGCCTTCGAGGCTGCGCGGCGACATCAAGGCGGCTGTGGCGTGGAAGCGGACGACGGCCCCGTCGACGCCAATATTCTTCAAGACGTTGACAATAGTGGACTTGAGCTGGCGCCGTCCGGCGACAGACGAAACGTGAACGACAAGCTGTTTTGCTTGGCGACGTTCAATCCACGTCGCTGCGAAAACCGGTCCTGCGACCGCACGAAGTGCCTCAGCGACCGCATGCGCGGTCGCCTGCATTGATGTCGTGCTCACGAAACCCCCAACTGGCTTTTGAGCCCACCTCTGAGCGGAACAATACTCATCCGCTCCGGGTTGCATACAAGAATCAGGCGAATCACCCACCCGAAACTCCCCCGAATCAGAGTTTAGGTTATTGCTGTGGCGTCATGAGCACAGTTCAAGTGCGTCAAGACACAGTTGCAGGTTGTGGCAGGTGGTTCGTGCAAATCAGCATGCGGTGACACGATGAGCGCCCGAGCTCCAAATAAGTCCGCAGAAAGCCTGAGCAACATTCTCCAGCCGAGCGATGCCTACGCTCGCCCCACAGGCGAAGCGATGCTTGTTCGGGATTGGGGGGCTGTTGCCGATTTATCTTGACAACCATCGGTTGGATTAACCGTGCACGAGCTGCGCGCGGGCCGTGCAATCTTCAGCCACGGGTGAGTCTCGACCTCGTCACTAGCGTGCTGCGTGTATCGTTCCGCATCCACAGTTGACCGAAGATGAGACACCGCCGCCTGCGCTATGACTGCGCCCACTTTGAGGGACGCCCCATGATCGACCGCCGCAAGAACAGCCGCGCCGTGAAAAGCCCGCACGGGACCGAGATCAGCGCCAAGAGCTGGCTGACCGAAGCGCCGCTGCGCATGCTGATGAACAACCTCGACCCCGAAGTGGCGGAGAATCCCGACGAACTCGTGGTTTACGGCGGCATCGGCCGCGCCGCGCGCGACTGGGCTTCGTTCGACGCGATCGT
>CAZYGK010000133.1:0-8549 GCA_964647355.1 uncultured Flavobacteriaceae bacterium
TGCGTCGTGTTGTTGATCGAAACCGCCTTGTCGTTCTGCATGATGATATGCGGCAGGTTCGTATAATCGACGGGGTGGCATTGCATCAGCGGGTTGCGCGTGATCGCATCGTACATGTACTTCGAGCCGAGCGCGAACGTGAACACGACCTTGCCCGGATCGAGCTGCTTTCTCGAGCCGGTGACCTTGCCGGCGTTGACGAGATCCACCAACCCGTCCGTCAGCATCTCCGTATGGATGCCGAGATCCTTCGCACCGCTTTCCGCGATGATGGCGCAGGCAGCGTTCGGCATGCCGCCGATTCCGATTTGCAGGCACGCCCCATCCTCGATCTCCGCCGCAACTTGCCGTGCCACCGCGCGGTCGATATCCGTCAGCGGATTCTTCGGCAATTCCGTTGGCGGCGTCGATGTTCCGTCGATGATATAGTCGACTTCGCTCTCGTGCACGCCGTTGCCGGGGCCGAAAACGTAAGGCACACCGGGCGACGCTTCCACAATGAGTATCTTTGCCCGCTCGACCACCGCGCGCAGCCACGCGTTCTGCGGACCCGTGTTGAACACCCCGTTCTCGTCGACCGGCGCCGTGCGAAAGACGACGATATCGGGTTGGTCGATGAATCGGCGGTAATAGTCCGGCACTTCCCCAAGATTGAGCGGGATGTAGATGACGCGTCCCGCATCGTGCTTCATCCGGTCATAGCCGCTAAAGTGCCAATTGAACGACTGGATGTGCTTGGCTTCTGGATCGGCCTCGATAAACGCGTACGGACGCACCGAGAGGCACGACCGGACCTTCACGTCGTGAAGCTCGCTGGCCCGCGCAGCCAACGCCTTGTCGAACGTCTCCGGCTGCGAATTGACCCCGCCGAAGTCGATCCACATCCCCGATTTCACCAGCGCCGCAGCTTCCGCCGCTGAGATGTGCTTGGCGCGCGCGGCAGCCGTTCGCTTGAGCATAAGACGTATTCCTCCGGTGGCGATTGGCGTGCAATATCCAGGAACCAACGCCATTCGACAATACGTAAGGACGCCCCTATGAGCGCAAGGTGGTCGAGCCCGGAAGGTGTCGCCGTCGCGCGAGCCGCGGTGGGCCAATTTGCATCGCAATATGGCTGATTGGTTCCGTCTGGGCGCTGAGACAATCGCGCACTATTTGTGCAATATTTTGGAGCGGAACGGGCAGTGTCGATGATCGCAAAGCAAATGGTATACGTCGCGGTCCTGGTGCTTCTTTCGACGGGAGCCGCCTCGGGGCAGCCGGCCGCCTATGGAGCGCTAGCGCCAGGCGCCCTGAACACATCCGAGCAATCGGGAGTGCGCGCCGAGATCTGTCGGGATCTCCTGATCGATCCCGTCGACGCGAAAGCAGAACTCCCAGCGAGTTATCGCCTGCTTAAGGCGGATGAACTGGCAAAGGACGACTCGAACCTCGCGGCGCTGCTTGCGAAGGCGCCGGCGTACGGCAATCACCACATGGGCAGCCTCTGCTTCATGCTGGTCGCGAACTACGATGTCGACGGCGTTCGGGTCATCGCAACGGGCAAAGCATCGCCGATGGCTTTCTGGTGGGTCCGCGCCGAGCGCGTCGGCGCGGCTGACCCGCGCATGCAAGGCAAGGCGGAATGGCTCCAGCTCGCAAGTTGGTATGCCGACAAGGACGTGGATCGCGCCGGCATAGCGAAGTCTGACCCGACAGCCGAGTTCGTGCCGATCGAAGTGAATGAAACGACGCCCGGCATGTGGCATGTGAAGCTGAAGCTCGCCGGTGAGTCCGTCGAGGCAACCGTCGCGGTCACTGGCGAGCCCAAGAAGCGAAAGGCCGCCGGACCGGGCTTCATGACCGTGCCCTACACCGGCGCAAGCGCGCGTTACTTCACGGTGTTCACCTACTTCGGTCATCACCATCAAACGGCCAAAGGTACATGGTCTGCGGTAGGCGACGGTCCGTTCGCGCGCGCGTTCGGCGTCCCGGACGAGGCAAGCGCTTTTGGCACATTCTTCCAGAGCCGCTGGCAGGCCCGCGCCGCGCTCTATGAATTCAAACACTGAACCCGTGAGGACCCGCCCATGACTGCGACGGCCAAAGCTCTGCCGCCCTTCAAACCTCTGCCCATGCTGCCGCCGAAGCTCTACTCCCAGCGCCGCGGCGACGGCTCCTACATCATCCGCTCGCTCTACGATCTCGGGCCAATGCATCGCTCGATCGCCCACCTGTTGGAGGAGCGCGCGGCCGAACACCCGACCCGGAACCTCCTCGCCCAACGCACGCCCCAAGGTCCCTGGCGTTTCATCACCTATGGCGAAATGAACCAACGCGCGAACGCAATTGCCCAGGCGCTGCTCGACCGCAGCCTCAGCCCCGACACACCGCTTGTCATCCTCTCCGGCAACTCGATCGAACACGCGACCATGATGCTGGGCGCGATGAAGGCACGCGTGCCCGTCGCCCCAGTCTCCGTCACCTATTCGCTGTTCAGCCAGGACCACGGCAAGCTTCGCCACGTTGCCGCGCTCACGAAGCCGAAGATGATCTTCGTCGACAACGGTCCGCTCTACGAACGGGCGATCAAGGCGCTCGACCTTACCGGCGTCGAGGTCGTGACCGTCGTCTCCGCACCCGACTTGGCTTCAACCTCTTACGAGAGCCTACTGCAAACGAACGCCGGCCCGGCCGTTCGCGCAGCGATGGACAAGATCGACCATCAAACGGTCGCAAAATATCTCTTCACGTCGGGCTCGACCGGTATGCCGAAAGGCGTCATCCAAACGCACGGCATGATGTGCGCTGTGATTGCGGGCGGCGAGTCTCTGCGCGCCGAACCGCCGAACCCCGATGAAATTCCCGAAAGCCTCGAATGGATGCCGTGGAACCACATTTCCGCCGGCAACATCGGCTTCAACGGCAATCTGAATTCCGGCGGCACGATCTATCTCGACAATGGCAAACCGATTCCCGGCATGTTCGACGAGACGATCAGGAACCTGCGCGAAGTCTCGCCGCTCGTCTTTGGCTCCGCCCCGATCGCCTTCACGATGCTTGCCGACGCGATGGAACGCGACGACAAGCTGCGCGACAAGTTCTTCGCCAAGCTGAAATACATGGGTTATGGCGGCGCAACGCTGTCCGACGATCTCTACGACCGCATGCAAGCGCTCGCGATCAAGTCGACGGGCCAGCGCATCGCGCTCACCACGATGTACGGCGCCACCGAAACGCAAGGCATTACGGTCGTGCACTGGCTGACGGAGCGGGTAGGGCTCATCGGCTTGCCGCTCCCAGGCATCACCCTGAAGCTCGTTCCGAACGGCCAGAAGCTCGAAGTGCGCGTCAAAGGCCCGACCGTCACGCCCGGCTACCTCAACCGCCCCGACCTCACCGAAGCCGCCTTCGACGAAGAAGGCTTCTACAAGCTCGGTGACGCGGCGAAGTTCGTCGACCCTTACGAGCCCGCAAAAGGCCTTATCTTTGACGGCCGCGTCACGGAGGACTTCAAACTCTCCTCCGGCACCTGGGTTTCGGTCGGCACACTGCGCGCCGAAGTCATTGCCGCCGCCTCGCCCTTGATCCAGGACTGCGTGATCGCGGGCCTCGACAAGGAATACGTCGGCGTCCTCGCCTGGCCGAACATGACCGCGGCGCGCGAAATCTGCGCCGCCCCGAACCTGAAGACGCCAGACGAAATCCTGCGCTCGCAAGCGATCGTCGATTTTATCCGCGAGGCTCTGCAAAAGCACAACAAAGCAGCGGGCGGCTCCTCCGGCAGAATCGCGCGCCTGATGCTGATGACCGAGCCGCCCTCGATCGACGGCCACGAAATCACTGACAAGGGATACGTCAACCAGCGCGCAACGCTCGACCGCCGCGCCAAGTTGGTTGAAGCGCTCTACGCGAAGACGCCGGCGGAAGATGTCATCGCCGTTTGACCGCGCTTGAGGGGCTTGCGCCCGCCCGAATTTGGTCCCATTTCCTCTCTACCACCGCGGTCGGGCGAAAAAGGGGGACAATTTGCGTTGGCTGATCCGCATTGTGCTTGGCTTGGTGCTGCTTTCCGCCTTAGCGGCCGGCTCGCTCTTCGCGCTCTACGAATCGAACAAGGTCGCAATACCAGATCTCGCGAAGTCGTCCGCGGTTGACACGCGCACGGCCCACGGCACCCCCAGTGGCCCGATCGCGCGAGCCGCGGACCGGCTCGAACAACTGCGGAGGGAAATCGGCTACCCCGCCGTCTCGGTCGCGGTCGCTGTTGACGGTGCCGTGGTCTGGCAAGAAGCGCGTGGCTGGGCATCGCTCGAACGCAAGATGCCCGTGAAGATCGACACGCCCTTCGCCATCGGCAGCGTATCGAAGACGCTGACTGCCGCCGTTGCGATGAAGCTCGCCGAGCGCGGCGCCCTCGACCTCGACGCGGACATCCGGAAGTACCTGCCATCGTTCCCGCAGAAGGAACACGTCATCACGGCGCGCCAATTGCTTTCGCATCAAGCCGGTATTCGTCACTACAACTTCGCGCTCTCGCCGCCGACATTCTCTGAGTTCGGCGCAACCGAGCAATACGATCGTGTTGCCGACAGCCTAACCGTATTCGCAAACGACCCGTTGCTGTTCAAACCGGACACGAACTTCGCCTACAGCTCCTACGGCTTCAACCTGCTGAGTGCCGTGATGGAGGCTGCGGCCGGCAAACCGTTCCTCGACCTAATGCAAGCCGAACTGTTCACGGCCCTCGAACTCGCCGGCACCGGCCCCGACGACAAGCGGCGCCCCGCGCCCGGTCGTGCGTCGGACTACCAGAACATGCTGCGCGACGGCGCCGTCATCCCCGCGCCGTTCACGAACTCAAGCGGCAAGTGGGCCGGCGGCGGCTTCCGCGCGACCCCGACCGACTTGGCGCGCTTTGGCGCGGCGCTGCTGCGCGGCGACGTTGTTGGGCAAGAAACGCTGCAAATGATGTTCACGCCGCGCAAGCTCGCGAACGGCAAGGTCAACCCGCAAGACTACGCGCTCGGCGTCCGCGTGGATCAAATCACGGATGAGGCGTTCCCGGGCAAGACGTGGCGCGCCGTCCATCATGGCGGCGTCGCCGTCGGCTCGCAGGCGATGCTGGTTATGCTGCCGGATCAGAAAATTGTTGTCGCTTTGAGTATGAACGCGACGACCCAGCCTCCCGCACGCGGCATGTTCGATGCCGCCACCGACATCGCCGTGCTGTTCGCAGAGGCGCGCTAGCGGCCTGCAAAGTGTTAACGCGCGGCGGCTGCTAACGCGCCAATTGAGTCGTGAACCCTTGCACACGCCCGTGCGCATCTGTTTGATGCGCGCGCAAGTATTGGAAGCAAAGCGATGGCGCTCGACGCGATAGTCAAAGGCCTCATGGATCAAATGGCCGCGAACCCGCAGCCGAAGCTATGGGAACTCGCACCCGCCCAAGGCCGCGAGATGTATCGCGGCATGGCCGCGATCCTCGAGCCGCCGAACATCGCGATCGGCAAGATCGACAATGTCGCAATGCCGGGCCCGGCGGGTGAGATCAAGCTGCGCGTGTATACGCCGGTCGCCGGTGGCGGCGCCGCACTCCCCGCACTCGTCTACTTCCATGGCGGCGGATGGGTGATTGGCGACCTCGACACGCATGACGCGCTCTGCCGGACGCTTGCAAACGAAACGGGAGCGAGGGTCGTCGCCGTCGACTATCGTCTGGCGCCGGAGCACAAATTCCCTGCCGCAGCCGATGACGCTTACGCCGCCGTCAAGTGGGTAGAAGCCAACGCGGCCTCGCTTGGCGTGGATCCGAACCGCATCGCGGTCGCCGGCGACAGTGCTGGCGGCAACCTTGCGGCGGTCGTTTGCCTGATGGCGAAGCAAAAGAGTGGCCCCCGCATCGTCCACCAATTGCTGATCTACCCCGTTACGCAATGGAAAGCCGACACGCCTTCGATGGCGAGCTTTGCCGAGGGCTACTTCCTCGAGCGCAAGACGATGCACTGGTTCTTCGACCAGTATGCGGCGGGCGCCGATCCAAACGATTGGCGGCTCTCACCGTTGGCGGCGTCGGACCTCTCCGGTCTACCCCGCGCATATGTGGTGACGGCCGGATTCGATCCCCTGCGTGATGAAGGAAAAGCGTACGCCGACAAGCTGAATCGTGCCGGTGTCGCCGCCGTTTATGTCGACTATCCGGGTATGGTGCACGGCTTCTTCAACATGCAAGGCGTGTTGCCGGTGTCGCGCGAAGCGATCGCCGATGCTGCCAAGGCCCTACGCAAGGCCTTTGGCCAATAGAGGCTACTGCAGCGTGACGTTGTAGACGAGGGTGATGGAACCGCCCGCGCTCAAACTTGCCGCTCTGCCGCTCACGGAACCGGCGGCGAAACTCGCCCCCACGGGGTCGCTTTCGTCGGCGCCGGTGTTGTTGTCGTCCTCAACGATGACGGCATTCGCGCACGTCGAGCCCGAGCGGATCGACCCCGCAACGTACACGGATGGCAGCGCGATCGTGTCGGCGAGAACGATCGAGGTGACTGAACCGGCCCCGCCATTGGTCATGACCACGCAGTATTGAATCGTCGAGCCGGGAATGCGTTTGGGGTTGGTGGCCCCGTTGAACGGATCGCTGATCACGGTGCTCGTTTTGACGACGCTGAGCGAACCTCCGCCGAGCAAAAACTCGTCGATGTTCCAGTAATTGGCTTCGGTCTCCGGCGCGGAACCCGTGCCGGGCCCGCGAATGAGGCCGTTGCGCGCGCCGATCGTGCTCGTGGAAGCGTCCCGCGCGAACGCCCGTAGCTGCCACGTGCCGCCGAGCGCGCCGCCCGGCAGAACCATACGGTCCGCCGCGACGCTGCCGTCGTTCGTCCAGATCGCGTCGCCCGCAACCGCATCGCCATGCGTTCCGTCATTGAAAAGCGGTGCCGTGCGGACCGAACTGCCGCCGGGATTGATCAGTTCGACAGTAACCGGGGAAGAGGAGGCCGTTGGATTAGCATCGACCTGAACCGACATCGAAAGCGGCGTGACCCCGGCTGTTGCCGCGGTCGGCGCTAGAAACACCACCCCGAACCCTTGCGGCGCGCCGAGTGTTGCGTTTACGACCGACCATTCGATGTCGTCGATATGAAACCAAGACCGGTACCGCGGGACGTGGTTCGTTTGGATCGTCAGCGTCACGGTCTGTCCCGCCATGGACGCAAGAGATACGGTGCGCGACCACCAGAGCTCCGCTTGCGCCGCGACGGTCATCCCAAGCGTGTGCGTCCCCGACGTGGTCATGTCGAAATAGTTGTAGGCCCGATAGCCCGGCCTAGTCGTGCTTTGCGGACCATTCGTGGGGTTGGTCATGTTAGGACTAAACGGTGCCGTGGCGTAGTTGCCGTAACCGGGTCCCACGACGTCGATTGTGGTGCTGCCGGCGCTGAGCCGTATCGTCAACGTGTCGTAGCCGGTCGAGTCCCAACCTTCGGGACGCCACCGCACCGTGAAGTCGCCGGGACTCGAAGCAGGCACGGTAAACGTGCGCGTGATCGTGCGTTGGTAGTTGACCGTTTCATCCTGGCTGCGCGAACCGATCATGTAGGAGAACGAACCGGATCGCGGATTGCCGTCGGTCGTCTTGGGAATCGGGTAGGCGTTCGTTCCGGTTGTCGTGACCGACGGTGTTTCCGCCGGTCGCACCTGCGCATCGCGGGTAGCATCGCCGGTCGGCGCATTCCAGCCCGCTGGCTGCGCGGTGCCGGCCGCGCCGCGCTCGAAATTGCCGTTGATCGGCGTTTGCGGATTGGCGGCCTTCGTGCCGTTTTGCGTGATGTCGAAATAGACGTGATAGACGCTTGGCCCCGCGTCTTGCAGGATGAAGCGGATTTCGCCCCGCCCGTTCCCCGCAGCATCGGTTGCGCCGGCATAGATGCGATCCGTGAACTCCTGCTGCGCGGCGAGCGTGCCGTTCGGTCTGACGATCCGCGGGCTATTGACGTCGAACGTACCGCTGATCCCCATCGTGGCCATCAGCGCGTTGAAGTCGACGTCGACCCTCACGGTCGAGTTGACCGTCGCGCCCGCGGGCACGTTGACCGGCACCCGGTAGTGCCAGTCGGGCGCACTACCGACCGCGTTCTGATCCCACCACGTCGGGTTCGAACGCAAATCCGCGCTCACGGGCAAAATGACGACGAACAGAAGGGCGGCCGCGATCGAGAAAGCGCGCAGCAATCTCCCCGATCTGTCGAACACGAAGGCCCCCGCTCAAACGCCGTCGGCGCCCGCGAAGGACGCACGTAAAGCGACCTTCGTTTAGAAGTATTACCGACTGGTGAAGAGCGCCCGCGCGCACATCTGGTAGCCGCGGAAATCCTGGGCTACAACGATTTCCGAGACGCCCGTCCCAGCGTCGATTCCGCACCCCGCGAGGCCCCCATGACAAACCGCCAGATCCACATCGTCGAACTGCCGAAAGACAAGCTTGGGCCCGAACACTTCCGCCTCGCCGATGGGCCGATGCCGCAAGCCAAGGACGGCGAGCTCCTCCTCAAAACGAAGCTGATCTCGCTCGACGC
>CAZYGK010000134.1:0-7071 GCA_964647355.1 uncultured Flavobacteriaceae bacterium
TCGTTGATCTCGTCCCACGAGGCGCGCACGAAGCCGCCTTTGCCGCGCATCTGGCGAAAGTCCTTCAGTTTCGCCTTGTCTTCGACGATCGATGTCCAGGCCTCGACGGGCGATTTATTCGCGCGCGCTTGGCGCCATTGTTTCAGCAGGCGCTTGCGGATCAGCGGATATTTTATGCGGTTGCCGCTGTAGAGATACCAACTGGCGCTGGCGCCGCGTTGGCAGCCGCGCGGTTCGTGGTCCGGCAGATCGGGCCGCGTGCGCGGGTAGTCTGTCTGCTGCGTCTCCCACGTGACGATCCCGCCTTTAACGTAGATCTTCCACGAGCACGACCCTGTGCAGTTCGCCCCGTGCGTGGAGCGCACGACTTTGTCGTGGCTCCAGCGGTTGCGATAGGCGTCTTCCCACGTGCGGTCTTCGCGCGTGACGAGGCCGTGGCCGTCGGAAAACGTGCCGACGTCCTTCTTGAAGAACATCAAGCGATCGAGAAAGTGACTCATGATGTTGCCTCAAGCCGTTGCAGGTTGAAGGGTGGGACCACTGCTGCTGCCGCCGCGCTCGACGTCGTAGAGCAGTCCGCCTTTGCGGGTGTAGACCTGCCAGGTGATGACGAGGCAGGAGACGTAGAAGGCGAGGAACGCCCAGAGAGCGGCTTCCGGGCCGCCGGTCATGGCGATCGAGGAGCCGTAGGCCTTCGGAATGAAGAAGGCGCCATAGGCTGCGATCGCGGAGGTGAAGCCGATGATCGCAGCGGACTCCTTGTCGCCTTGGCGGACGCGGGCTTCCGCATCGGCCGTCGGCATCAGGCGGCCCATTTCCTTGCGCATGATCGCGGGGATCATCTGGAACGTCGACGCGTTGCCCACGCCCGTCACGAAGAACAGGAACAGGAACGAGCCGAAGAAGCCCCAGAACGCGCCGGGCTGATCCTTGATGCCGACGAAGAAGAGTACGCTCGCGACGCCGATGATCAGGCCCGCGAAGACCCAAAGCGTCACGCGCCCGCCGCCGAACTTGTCGGACACCCAACCGGTCATCGAGCGGGAAACCGCGCCCACAAGCGGTCCCAAGAACGCGTATTGCAGCGCGTTGACATCCGGGAACAGCAGCTTCGAGAGCAAGGGGAAGCCCGCCGAATAGCCGATGAACGAACCGAAGGTGCCGGTATAGAGCCAGCACATGATCCAGTTGTGCTTGCGCTGGAAGATCACCGACTGTTCGGCGAACGAAGCTTTGGCGGAGGCGATGTCGTTCATGCCGAACCAAGCCGCAAACGCGGACACGACGATGAACGGCACCCAGACGAAGCCGGCGTTCTGCAGCCAGAGTTGCGTCGTTTCGCCGGCTTCGCTCGTCGCCGTTTGCGGATCGCCTCCGAGCCAACCGAACACGCCCGACGTGATGATGATTGGGACGATGAACTGCATCACGCTGACGCCCAGATTGCCGAGTCCGGCATTGAGCGCGAGCGCGTTGCCCTTTTCGGCCTTCGGGAAGAAGAACGAGATGTTCGACATCGACGAGGCGAAGTTGCCGCCGCCGAAACCGCAGAGCAGCGCGAGGCCCAAGAACACCACATAGGGCGTGCTTGGATCCTGCACGGCAAAGCCGATGCCGAGCGCCGGGATCATGAGCGACCAGGTTGCGACCGTCGTCCATAAACGGCCACCGAAGACCGGCACCATGAACGAGTAGAAGATGCGCAACGTGGCACCAGACAGGCCGGGCAACGCGGCGAGCCAGAACAGCTGGTCGGTCGTGTAGTTGAAGCCGACTTGCGGCAGCTTCGCCACGACCACGGACCACACCATCCAGACCGAGAACGACAGCAGCAGCGCCGGGATCGAAATCCAGAGGTTGCGATTCGCGATCGGCTTGCCGGTGTACTGCCAGAAGGTCTTGTCTTCCGGCCGCCAGTCGGCGAGCACATGCGTCAGGCCCGGCTTGTCGTGCTGCGGCTTGTGGATGGGCTGCATCTCGGGAAGCTGCGGCAGCTTGGACAGAACGTCGCCGGCCGCTTCGTGTTCCATCTGACGGATTGCGAGATGCATCCAAAGAAGGGCGATAGATGTGATCCCGAACAGCAGCATGAAGCAGCTCTGCCAGATCCCGGTGAGGTCGTTCATCACGCCGAACAGGATCGGCAGAATGAAGCCGCCCAAACCGCCGATCATGCCGACGAGCCCGCCGACCGAGCCGACATTGTTCGGGTAATAAACGGGGATGTGTTTGTAGACTGCGGCTTTGCCGAGGCTCATGAAGAAGCCGAGGATGAAGACGATCACCGTGAACGTGGTCACGCTTGTCGCAAGGCGGAACGTGAGCTGCCCTGTGATCCCGTCGACGGTGTAGGTCGTGGGCGGGTAGGACAGGAAGAAGAGCGCGATGACCGAGACGATGAACGTCCAGTACATCACCGTGCGCGCGCCGTAGCGATCCGACAGCACACCGCCATAGACGCGAAACAGAGAGCCCGGGATCGAGTAAGCGGCGCCGAGGAGACCAGCCGTCTGAATGTCGAGCCCGTAGACGCCGACCAGATAGCGCGGCAGCCAGAGCGCCAGCGCCACGAATGCGCCGAAGACGAAGAAGTAGTAGAGCGAGAACCGCCAGACCTGGATGTTCTTCAACGGCTCGAGCTGCGACCAGAAGCTGACCGGCGGACGCTTTTCGTTGCGCCGTGCGGCTAGGTCGGGATCGTCTTGGGCGAGCAGGTAGAACAGGAGGCCCACCACGCCGATCGCGAGGGCCCAGATCATCGCTACGGTTTGCCAGCCGTAGGCGACCATGATCGTCGGCGCTGCGAGTTTCGTGACTGCGGCGCCGATGTTGCCGGCACCGAAAATGCCCAGCGCCGTGCCTTGACGCTCCTTCGGGAACCAGCGCGAGACGTAGGCAATGCCGACCGAGAACGAGCCGCCGGCGATGCCAACGCCCAGCGCTGCAAGGAGATAGGTCGGGTAGTCATAGGCCAGCGTGAGCAGCATCGTGGCGACGGCGGCGCTGATCATGACCAGGCTGAGCACAAGTCGCCCGCCGTATTGATCCGTCCAGATGCCGAGGGCGAGGCGTATCAGAGAGCCGGTGAGAATCGGCGTACCGACGAGCAAGCCGAACTGAGTCTCGCTCAGGCCGAGTTCTTGCTTAATTTGTACGCCGATGATCGAGAAAATGGTCCAAACGGCAAAGCAGATCGTGAATGCAATCGTGGAAAGTCCAACGGCTTGGGTCTGCCGGCCCGACGTGACGTTGGTGGTGGTCATTGTCCCCGCGTCCTGTGTTTTGCGGGCGCCAAACTGCGCCGTTTGGTTTGCGCTGGCTTTGACCGAGATCAAGACAGGGTGCGACAGCGCGACATGAAACTGGAAGGAATCTTGATATGTATCGCTCTAGGAGATGACTTTTGTCAATCACTGGCTGCCAAGGGGGCTGCCCGAATGCAATCAGCTTGCTTGATTTGAATCAAGGCGACGGGTGCCCACGCGACGCAACATGCATTGCTGCCGGAGTATTGTGGTGTGACTCACCCGCGTGTGCCGTTTCTGAAGCGTATCGAGCTGTTTGCGCCTTTGCCGGCTGCGAGCTTGGAGCGGTTGGCCGAGGTCTCCGGTCTTCAGCGCTTCTCGAACCACGGTTATCTGTTTCGCGAAGGCGAAGAGCCGGACTTCATCTATTGCTTCGTCGAAGGCGGGATCGTTCTCGTCGGCGGCGCCAACGGTCATGAGGCCGTCATCGACTTTTTCGGCCCTGGCGAAAGCGTTCTGCTGCCGGCCGCCGTGCTTGGCTTGCCCTACCTCGTCAGCGCGCGCGCGACATCGGACGGGCAGGCGTTGCTCATTCCCGCCTCGAAGCTGCGGGAGCAACTAGCCGAAGACGTGGCGCTCGCGGCGCAATGTACACGCGTTCTATCCCGGCATTGGCGCGTGCTGATCTCGCAAATCAAAGAGATCAAAACCCATGGAGCAGCGGAACGGCTCGCTCATTTCCTCATTTCGCAGGCCGAAAAGACAAAGGGACCTGCGACGCTGGTCCTTCCCGGCATGAAGAAAGAGGTCGCGACTCGTCTCGGAATAAAGCCTGAGACACTGTCGCGCACCCTAAAGAAGCTGCGCGACTACGGCGTCGATACCGAGGGTGACACGATACGTATCGCGTCCCTGGAACGGCTTGCCGCGCTCGTGAGTCCAACAAATCTAAGGGATCAAGTCGAGGCTTGACCGTCTCGAAAGTTCTCATTTGACGCGAGGCGGCACGACAGTTGCGCTTAACGATTGGTTGATCTGAGCGCGCCAGCATGCAGAACAGTCTGCTATCCAAGCGAGAGAAGCCATGCGCGCGTTCAAACAAGTCCTGCTTACATCGACCCTGCCCACCGCCTTGTTGTTCAGCGGCGTAGCAAGCCTTGGCGCAATCAACGCGAGGGCGGAAGGCACGTTCGCCGATTTCTTCGAGCAAGGAAAGCTTCTGATCGACGCGCGGTATCGCTTCGAGAGCGTCGACCAAGACGGTTTTGCTGAGGAAGCCAATGCGCACACACTGCGCGCACGCGTCGGCTTCTTGACCGGCAAGGTTTGGGATTTGCAGTTCCTGGCCGAAGGCGAGGGCATCGTCCAATTCAACGACGACTTCAACGACACGACGAACGGCAACACGACATTCCCCGTCGTCGCCGATCCCGAGGACTTCCAGATCAACCGGCTTCAGGTCGAGTATTCGGGTTTGCCGCAGACGGTAATCACCGTCGGACGCCAACGGATCAACCTCGACAACCATCGCTTTGTCGGCGGCGTCGCGTTCCGTCAGAACGAACAGACATTCGACGCCGCGCGCATCACGAACACCAGCATCGAAAACCTGAACCTCACCTACATCTACGTGAACCAGATCAATCGCATCTTCGGCGAAGAGGGCGGGACAGGCAGCGCCGGCGCGTTCCAGGGCGCGTTCGAAGGCGACACGCATCTCTTCAACGCCGGCTACGACATCAAGGACTGGGGTAAGCTCACCGGCTACGCGTACTGGATCGACTTGCAGGACGCGCCGCAGGCGACGCTGCCCTCAACGCAGACGTTCGGCTTGCGCTTTACCGGCAAGCATCCGATCACGGACCAGTTCACCGCGCTTTACGGCGCGGAGTACGCGACGCAGAGCGACTTCCGCAACAATCCGCGCAGCTACGATGTCGACTACTGGATGCTCGAAGGCGGCGTAGCGGCGCACGGGTTCAAGCTTTTGGGCGGTGTCGAGTCACTGGAGGGCAACGGCGTGGATCGCTTCCAAACGCCGCTGGCGACGCTCCACAAGTTCCAGGGCTATGCCGATGTGTTCTTGGTAACGCCGGCAAACGGTATCGTCGATGTGTACGGCACCCTCGGCTACGAAACGAAGATCGCCGACGCAGAGCCGCTGACCGGCGTCATGGCGGCCGTGACCTACCATGACTTCGATGCCGAACGCGGCGGCGCCGATCTCGGATCGGAATGGGACGTCGAAGTGACGGCGAAGTTCGGCGACCATTGGTCCGCCGGCATCAAATATGCGGACTACGACGGCTTCGGCGCCGGTCCGTTTGCCGATCGCAACAAGCTCTGGCTGTCGGCGGAGTTCACTTACTGACGCTTTCTGTGGTCCGCCCCGTGCCGCGGGGCGCGGCGGGTGCGTCCATTGAGGCTCTTCAGCGCCCGGAGGCGAGCTTGCGTTCCCAGTTGAGCGCGGTCTCGACGATCGTGCGGATCGCGGCATGCTTCGGCGACCAGCCCAACTCGCGTTTCACCTTCGCCGGATTGCACGCGAGAATGGCAACGTCGCCGGCGCGTCGGGGCTGCTCCACGGTCGGCAACGGATGGCTCAGCACTTCGCCGAATGCCGCCACCACCTCGCGCACCGTCTGCCCGGACCCGTAGCCGCAATTGAAGAGCCGGGTTTCGCCGGCAGTGCCGGCCTTCGTCAGCGCCAGCAGATGCGCGTCGGCCAAGTCCATCACATGGATGTAGTCGCGCACGGCAGTACCGTCGCGCGTCTTGTAGTCGGTCCCGAAGATGGCCAGATGCGGACGAGCGCCGATGGCGACTTGCGAGGCCACCTTGATCAAATGCGTCGCCTCCGGCGAACGTTGGCCCGTGCGGAGCTGCGGGTCCGCGCCCGCCACGTTGAAGTAGCGCAGGATCGTCGCGCGCATGCCCGAGACGCGCGCCACGTCGCGCAGCATGAATTCGCTGGCAAGCTTCGACCGCGCATAGGGGTTCGTCGGCCCCGTTTCCGTCGTCTCGGTGAGAAGCTCGTCCGCGTCGCCCGTGTAAACCATCGCCGTCGACGAAAACACGAAGTCCCTGACCCCCGCCTTCGCGCAGGTGTCGAACACCGTGAGCGACTTTACCGTATTGTTGAAATAGTACTTCGCCGGATCGGCCATGGACTCGTCGACGCGAACGGCTGCCGCCAGTTGCACGACGGCTTCGATCTTCCAGTCGCGAATCGCTTGGGCAAGTGCCGCAGCATCGCCGCAATCGCCCTCGACGAACGGCACGCCCGGGGGCAGCGCCTCACGCGACCCCGTGGACAGATTGTCGAACACGAACGGCTCATGCCCCTGATCGATGAGGTGACACGCAATCGAGCTGCCGATGTAGCCAGCCCCGCCGATCAAAAGGATGCGCATCCGTCCTGCTCACCTATTTCTAAACGGCCCGTTCATGCAGCATTCAGGCCGTCCGGCGCAAAAGCCGAAACTGGGAAAACCCCATTTCGAGAGGTCTAAGGAAATGAGATTCAAAACTCTAGCTCCGGCGCTGGGTGCCGTGCTGAGTTTGAGCTTGCTCGCCGTGCCTGCTTGGGCAGATCGCGGCGACGGGCATCGAGACCGCGCCACCCACCAAGATGGCGGCGGCAGCAACCAAGACATGCGCCATCGCGGCAATCCGCCGGGACCCGCAGGTGGTCCGGGTGCAGGCCCGCGCTGGGGCAATCCGCCGGGACCCGCAGGCGGTCCGGGTGCAGGCCCGCGCTGGGGCAATCCGCCGGGACCCGCAGGTGGTCCGGGTGCAGGCCCGCGCTGGGGCAATCCGCCGGGAC
>CAZYGK010000134.1:7171-8509 GCA_964647355.1 uncultured Flavobacteriaceae bacterium
CCGGGACCCGCAGGTGGTCCGGGTGCAGGCCCGCGCTGGGGCAATCCGCCGGGACCCGCAGGTGGTCCGGGTGCAGGCCCGCGTTGGGGTAACCCGCCGGGACCCGCTGGCGGTCCGGGCGCAGGTCCGCGTTGGCGTCATCGCGACAACGACAACAATCCTCCCGGTCCGCGCGGCGGTCCGGGCACGAACTGGGAAAATCCGCCCGGACCATGGGGCGGCCCAGGTGCATCGCCGGATCGTCGTCGCTGGCGCGACAACGACAACAACCCGCCGGGTCCGCGTGGCGGCCCTGGCACGAACTGGGAAAACCCGCCGGGCCCGCGTGGCGGACCGGGCGCATCGCCGGATCGTCCGTGGAATCATGATCGCGATCGCTGGCGCGACCGTGACTGGCGCGACCGCGATTGGCGTCACCGCGATCGCGACTGGAACCACCGCGACCGCGACTGGCGTCGGTGGGACAACCGCAATCGTTGGCCGCACGCCAAACATCATTCGCGTTGGCGTCCGCACCACTTCTACTACGGCAACTATTGGTATCCGCACTGGTACAACAACGGCTGGGACGACAGCTGGCGCTGGTACATTTCGCTGCGCTTCTTCGACGACGCGTATTGGTGGTACTACGACGACAGCTGGTACTACTGGGACTACGGCGGGCTCTGCTGGCGCTCGGGCCACCCGCGCTGGGGCCACTACGGCTGGCATGACCGCCACTGGCCGCGCGAATGGAACAACTACCGCTGGCGCTTCTGCTGGTAGGATCGAATGCCAAAGGGCCGGAGAGAAATCTCCGGCCCTAATTCTTCGGCCAAACCCGATAGTGGTCTTTGTACCAAGCGACGAAGCGCGGAATCCCTTCGCTGATCGGCGTCTTCGGATCGAAGCCCAAATCCCGGCGCGACGCCTCGATATCCGCATAGGTACGCGCAACGTCGCCCGGCTGCATCGGCTCGAACTTGACCTGCGCTTTGGCGCCGAGAGCTTTCTCCAGCGTCGCAATGAAGTCGGTTAGCTTCTCCGAACGGTGATTGCCCAGATTGTAGACCGCATGCGGCGGCGCGCCGGAAGGTTTGCGCGCAACCGCGGCCAGGATCCCGGCGACGATGTCGTCGATATAAGTGAAGTCGCGCCACATCTCGCCGCCGTTGAACACACGAATCGGCTCGCCCGCTAGGATTGCGCGCGTGAACAAAAACGCCGCCATGTCCGGCCGACCCCACGGCCCATACACCGTGAAAAACCGCAACCCCGTCGCCGGCAGCTTGTAGAGATGCGCATAGGTGTAGCCGATCAACTCGTCGGCCTTCTTCGTCGCGGCATAGAGCGAGTTCG
>CAZYGK010000135.1:0-8428 GCA_964647355.1 uncultured Flavobacteriaceae bacterium
CGACCCAGCACCGGAGGGCGGCCCGCCATATGGCGGCCGGGCAACCCAAGCCCGCGTGTGGAATGGCCGCGGTTTTAGGGGGTTGCGCTTGGGGGCGCAAGGGCGCCAGTTTGGCGCGAAACGCGACAAATCAGCCGAAAATCGGGGGCTCATGACCGCAATTCGTCCAAACATACTGGCACTTGAGCGCAACGGCATCGGCGAGGTGTCGTTTTTGGGGCTCGGGCGCAAGGACATCATCCCGCTTTGGTTCGGCGAAGGCGATGTCGTCACCCCACCCTTCATTCGCGACGCGGCCAAGCGAGCCCTCGACGAAGGTAGGACGTTTTACACCTTCACGCGCGGCATCGCCGAGCTGCGCGAGGGAATCGCGAAATGGGCCTCGCGGCAATCCGGGCGCGAGATCGACGTCGCCCGTGTGACGGTTCCCGGTGCTGCGATGATGGGTGTCGAGATTGCTCTGCAGTGCGTGTGCGAGCCGGGCGACAACGTTCTGATCATTTCGCCGATGTGGCCGAACATCTTTCAGGCGATCCGCGGGATCGGTGCGGAGCCTCGTTTTGTGCGGCTCGACGGCGGCGCGAATGGGGAGCCTTGGTCGCTCGATCTGCAGAAGCTGTTCGACGCCGCGGACGCGCGGTCGAAGGCGATCTTCTTCGCCTCCCCTTCCAACCCCACCGGTTGGATCATGAGCCAGGACGAGCAGCGCGCGATCTTGGCGTTCGCGCGCAAACGCGGCATCGCGATCATCTCCGACGAGGTCTACACGCCCATCGTCTACGACACGCCGGCGCCAAGTTTCGGCGCGGTTGCGGAGGACGAAGACGACGTTTTCATCGTCAACAGCTTCTCGAAGGCCTGGGCGATGACGGGGTGGCGTATCGGCTGGCTGATCCATCCGAAGCGGCTGGGTGCGCAGATGGCGGAGCTTTCGGCCTACAACAACACCGGCGCTACAGTGTTCGCGCAATACGGCGCGGTCGAGGCGATCACGAAGGGCGACGACTTCATCAAATGGCAGATCGAGCGCTGCCGTACTGGATTGAGTATCGTCGAAAAGGCCATCGCCGGAAACAACCGGATGAGCTGGTCGAAGCCGGCCGGTGCGTTCTATGCGTTCATCGCGATCGAAGGCATGACCGACAGTATCGCGTTCGCGAAGCGCCTGCTCGAAGAAGCAAAAGTCGGCGTCGCGCCGGGCATCGCGTTCGGACCGAAGACGGACAAGCGGAACGACCAGTTCATCCGGCTCTGCTTCTTCCACGATGCCGAACGGCTTAGCGAGGCGATGGTGCGGATCGCGAAGGCGATCTAGCGGCTAGACCTCCTCCACCTCGCGCACACCGTTCACGACACGCAGTGCGCCTTTCAGCGCCGGCGTCACGGCGTAGCGGCCCGGCAGTTCGAGTTCGACTTCGCGTTCGCCTTTCTCGACGGGGAAGATCAGCGAGACCAAGCCTTTGCCTTGCTGGCCCTTCAAGCGTTCTTGGATCGAAGGCAGCGGCTTCGGATCGTCTATGAAGATGCGCAGGCCAGCGCCCGTTTGCGCGGCGGCTTCGTTCAGGCTCTTGACGTGCAGAAGCTGCAACTTCAGATCGTCGCCGTCCCAACGCGTTGCAACGTCGACGATGACGGATTTTCCCGGCTCCAGATGTTGGCCTCCTTGCACGAGGACCTCGGAGAACGCGACAGCTTCGAACATGCCCGAGGCGTCGGAGAAGCCGATGTGGGCCATGCGTTTGTCGTCTTTGGTGCGACGCTCCTGGCGGCGGATAACGGAGCCCGCGAGCGTGACGGCACGATCTTCGTGGCGCTTGTCGGCAGCGAGTTCGGCGTAGGGAACCACGCGCAGGCGGGCCAGCGTTTGGGCGAACTCGTCGAGCGGGTGGGCCGACATGTAGAACCCGATTGCGCCGAACTCGCGGGCGAGGCGATCCGGCATCGTCCATTGGTTCACCTCGGGCAACGCGCGGTCGCGTTTGATCTCGATCTCGCCGAAGAGGTTCACTTGGTTGCTTTCGCGCTCGCGGCTTGTGATCGACGCTTCGCCAAGCAGCATGTCTATGGCTGCGAAAGCTTGAGCGCGGTTCGAGTTCAAACTGTCGAACGCTCCGGCGGCGACGAGGTTTTCGAGAATGCGCTTGTTTACGAACTTGGCGTCTACGCGGCGGGCAAAGTCGAACAAGCTTGTGAATTTGCCCCCGGCGTTGCGGACTTCGATGACGTGATCCATCGCGGCACGGCCGACGTTGCGGATGGCTGACAGTGCATACAGAACGACATCACTGCCATCTTCACGCTTGCTTGCCGTGAAGAGCGATCCCGAGGCGTTGATGTCCGGCGGAACGACGGTGATCCCCAAGCGCTCCGCCTCTTGGCGGAAGATCGAGAGGCGCTCGGGCGAGCCTATGTCGAGCGTCATCGAGGCACAGAAGAACTCGACCGGGTAATTCGCCTTCAACCATGCCGTCTGGTAGGCGACCTGGGCGTAGGCTGCGGCGTGGGCCTTATTGAAGCCGTAGCCTGCGAATTTTTCGGCCTGAACGAAGATCTGTTCGGCAATGTCGGCCGGAATGTTCTTCTTGGCCGCCGCGCCTTCGATGAATTTCACGCGGTGCTTTGCCATCTCCTCTTTGATTTTCTTGCCCATCGCACGGCGAAGCTCGTCGGCCTGGCCGAGGGAGTATCCGGCGAGCTCCCGCGCGATCAGCATGACGTCTTCTTGGTACGTCATCACGCCGTGCGTATCGGCGAGGATCGGCTCCAACGCGGGATGAAGGTAGGACGCCTTTTCACGCCCGTGTTTGACGGAGATGTAGACGGGAATTTGGTCCATCGGACCCGGGCGGTAGAGTGCCACAAGCGCAATGAGGTCCTCGACGCGGTCGGGCTTCATCTTGCGCAGAAGGTCGCGCATGCCCGTCGACTCCAGCTGGAAAATGCCGGTTGACGCGCCCTTGCCCAATGCTTCGAACGACTTCTTGTCGTCGAACGCGACTTCTTCCGCTTTCACCTTCACGCCGTGCCGGGCGAGGATCATCTTTTCGGTTTCGGCAATGACGGTCAGGGTTTTCAGACCCAAGAAGTCGAACTTTACGAGGCCCGCCTTCTCGTCCTGCTCGTAGTCGAGTTGAGTCACCGGCATATCGGAACTCGGGTCGCGATAGAGCGGCACGAGTTCGTCGAGGGGGCGGTCGCCGATGACGACGCCTGCCGCGTGCGTAGATGCGTGGCGGTAGAGGCCTTCGAGTTGGCCTGCGATTTGGAAGAGCCGCGCCACGGACTCTTCCTCGTTTTCCATCTGCTGGAGGCGCGGTTCCTGCGCGATCGCCTCGCGCAGCGTGATGGATTGTCCGGGCTGGACCTTGATCATCTTGGCAATGCGATCGACTTGACCTTGCGGCAGCTGCAGTACGCGCCCGACGTCGCGCAATGCCGCCCGCGCCTGCAGGGTGCCCAGTGTGATGATCTGTGCGACCCGGTCTTGGCCGTATTTGTCCTGAACGTAGCGAATGACCTCGCCGCGGCGATCCTGGCAGAAGTCGATATCGAAGTCCGGCATCGAGATACGTTCGGGGTTCAAGAACCGCTCGAACACAAGACCGAAGCGAAGCGGGTCCAGCGCGGTGATCTGGAGTGCCCACGCGACGATCGAGCCTGCACCCGATCCACGCACGCCGACCGGGATGCCTTGTGCGCGCGTCCACTTCATGAAGTCGGAAACGATGAGGAAGTAGCCGGGAAACCTCATCCGGATGATGATGCCGAGTTCGTACTCCAAGCGGTCCCAGTAGTCCTTCTCTGCGGCATGGAGCCCGCTTGCCTCCAGGCGGGCTTTGAGCCCGGCTTTGGCCTGCTCGCGGAGTTCTTCTTCGGGCGAGAGGCCCGATGTGGGAACGAACTCCGGCAGAATGGGGCTGCGCTTCTTTGGAATGTACGCACAGCGCTTGGCAATCTCGATCGTGTTGGCGATCGCTTCCGGTGCGTCCGCGAACAGCGCGGACATTTCCTCAGCAGACTTGAAGTAGTGCTCGCGGCTCTCTTTGCGCCGATCGTCTTGGGTCACGTAGGAACCGCCCGCGATGCAGAGAAGCGCGTCGTGGGCTTCAAAAAGGTCCGGCTTGGCGAAGAACGGTTCGTTGGTGGCGACGAGCGGGAGGTCGAGCGCGTAAGCAAACTGGACGAGTTGCGGCTCCGCGATGGCTTCGGCGGCCACGCCATGGCGCTGGAGTTCAATGTAGAGCCGTCCGTCGAAGACTTTGGACAGACGATCCATCCATGTCTTTGCGGCCTCCAGTTGACCCTCTACGATAAGCCTATTGATCAACCCTCTTGGGCCGCCGGTTAGCAGAATGAGACCTTCGTTGTAGCGTTCCAGCATCTCCCAGGTGATGTGCGGCGGCTCTCCGACGGACACGTCAAGATGAGCCTTGCTCGCGAGTTTCATGAGGTTGGCGTAGCCCTTTTCGTTCTGCACGAGGACCGCAATAACGCCATCATGGCCCGTGCGGGTCTGGGTTGCGTTCCGCTTCGAGCCTTCGCTCTCCACATGGAGGGCGAGTTGACAGCCTATGATCGGTTGGACGCCCGCTTTGGTGAGCGCTTCGGTGATGTCGAAGAGACCAAAGAGGTTGTTCGTGTCGGTGATAGCGACGGCGGGCATCCGGTGCTTCATGCACAGCTTCGCGATCTCGCCTGGCTGCATTGCGCCTTCGAGCAGCGAAAACGCGGAGTGAACGCGCAGGTGTACAAAGTTCGCGTGACCGGACATGGGGCCTCTTCGGTACCGGGCCGGATGTAAGAACGGCCAACGGTCCGCAAGCAACCGCGGCGCAGACCGGCCCTGGGGATACCGGGGAAATTAGGCCTGCAAGTAGCCCAAATGCAGCCACGACAACGCCCACACCAGCGCCATCAGGCCGTAGGTTATGGCGTCCATCACGCGCTGTGTGGGGTAGAGGTTCAGGTAGCTTTCGACAATTCTGACGAGGAAGCTGCCCTCCTCCGCATTTTCCGGATTGCGCCAACGGCCTGTGGTGAACCAGCTCTCGACGTTATTCAGCGGACAAACACCCTTGTTCAGCAACCACACAACGATGAGCGCCGGCATGTACACGATGTGCGCGATGAGCCACGTGGTGCTCGGCACGAGCCAGCCGAGGAGCGCGTAGAATACCAACGCCATGTGGAGGCCGTGGCATACAACGCGCATCAGCTCGGCCGCGCGGCCGGTCAACAGAGGGGCTCGAACTGCTTCGTCCTTTGGGCGCATCGGTGCCCCCTACGGCTTCAGTTTGCCGGCGTCGATGAGCTTGCCGTCGTGCAGCAGCCAGGTGCGATCCATCTTCACCGCCATTTGCAGATTGTGCGTGGCGATGAGCGCGGAAACACCGCGCGCGCGGCAGATATCGACGAGGATGCCAAAGACCATGTCGGCGGTGCGCGGGTCGAGGTTGCCGGTGGGCTCGTCGGCGAGGATCAGGCGCGGTTGATTTGCGAGTGCACGGGCGATCGCGACACGCTGCTGCTCGCCGCCGGAGAGTTTACCGGGACGGTGGGTCAGGCGGTGCTGCAGGCCCACCATCGTGAGCAAGCGCGTGGCGATAATTTCCGCGTCACGGCTGCGGCGGCCGCCGATCATCTGCGGCATGGCCACGTTCTCGACGGCGTTGAACTCGGGCAGCAGATGGTGGAACTGGTAGACGAAACCAAGCTGCGTGCGGCGGATCGCGGTGCGCTCCTCGTCGCCGAGCTTCGAGCAGTCGCGGCCGTTGATGACGACGACGCCCGATGTGGGCGGCTCCAAAAGGCCAGCGATATGCAGCAGCGAGGACTTGCCGGAACCCGACGGCCCGACGAGGGCGACGATTTCGCCCGGCATGATCTGGCCGGTGATGTTCTTGAATATTTCGATGCGCTCTTCGCCTTCCCCGAACGAGCGGGTGACGCCGTGAAGCGCCAGCGTCGGCATCGTCTGTGCCGCGGTGCGTGTCGTGGCGGGATCGGCGGTGAAGACGTCACTCATAGCGCAGAGCGTCCACCGGGTCGAGTTTCGCGGCGCGCCAGGCCGGGTATACGGTCGCGAGGATCGAGAGCGTGAGCGAAGTGACGACGACAAGGATCACCTCATCGGTCTCCATCTTCGCCGGCAACTTGCTCAAGAAGTAGAGGGTATCGGGGAATAGGTTCATGCCCGTAACCCAGATCAGGAACTGCCTGATCTCTTCGATATAGGCGCAGAAGAGGACCCCGAGGAGGAATCCTGTCAACGTTCCGACGATGCCGATGGCCGAACCCGACATCAGGAACACGCGAAGGATTGTGCCGGATGTGGCGCCCATCGTGCGCAGAATGGCGATGTCGCGAGTCTTGTCCTTCACCATCATGATCATGCCGGAAATGATGTTGAACCCAGCCACGATAATGATGAGCGACAGGATCAGAAACATCACCGTCCGTTCGACCTGAAGCGCGTCGAAGAACGTCTTGTTCATTTGCTGCCAATCGACGAGGCGCGCCGATGCGCCCACGACCGAGAGGATGCGGGGACGCAGTTCCTCCACGCGATCGGGGTCGTCCACCATTACTTCGATGCCGGTGATGCCCTTGCCGCGGTTGAAGTAGGACTGCGCTTCGGCGAGCGGCATGAAGATGACGGAGGAATCGTACTCCGACATGCCAACTTTGAACGTGCCGGCGACGGTGTACTGCTTCTGGCGCGGGGTCACGCCGAACGGTGTGACGTTGCCACGCGGCGCCGTCAGCGTGATCTGCATACCGGGTAGCAGGCCCATTTGGTCAGCCAAGCGTTCGCCGATCAAGACGCTTGAGTCGTTCGTCTGGTAGCGCTGAATCGCGCCCTCGCTGAGCGAGTCGGCGACGAGTTTGAAGTTCATCACATCGTTCGCGCGGATGCCGCGGACGAGCACGCCGGGCGAGGCGCCTGCGGCCGTCGCCAGCGCTTGGCCCTCGACCAGCGGGGTGACGCGCACGACGCCCGGCACGCGGCGGATGCGGGTTGCGAGCCCGTCCCACTCCTGCATCGTGGAGCCGAGGCCCTGGACCATGAAGTGGCCGTTGAAGCCCAGAATCTTGCCCATCAGTTCTTCGCGGAAGCCGTTCATCACGGCCATCACGATGATCAGCGTCGCCACGCCGAGCGCGATGCCGGCGAGCGAGAAGCTCGCGATGACGGAGATCCAGCCCTCCTTGCGGCGCGCGCGCAGGTAACGGCCGGCGAGCATGAACTCGAAAGCCGAGAACGGCGCGGTTCCGCTTGCGCGCTGCTTTCGTTGCGGCGCGGCTCGCATCTGCTGCTGCTCACGAACGTCGACGACGCGGTTCATCAAGTCCTTCGGGTGAACAAATTCAACGCAGCCTCAGGCGCAAGGTTTTGGCGTTCGCCGGTCTTGCGGTTCTTGATTTCAACCTGGTTGTTCGCGAGGCCCCGCGGCCCCACGATTACCTGCCACGGCAGGCCGATCAGGTCGAACGTCGAGAACTTCGCCCCTGCCCGTTCTTCGGTGTCATCATATAGGACTTCGACTCCGGCGGCGCAGAGTTTTTGGTAAAGATCCTCGCAAACCTGACGGGTTTTCGGGTCGTCGGCCTTGAGGCTGATCAAGCCCACGCGGTACGGGGCGACGCTTTCCGGCCAGATGATGCCGGCGTCGTCGTGGCTTGCCTCGATAATCGCGCCGAGCAGTCTCGAAACGCCGATGCCGTAGGACCCCATTTCGACGAGCACGTCTTCGCCGCTTTGGTTCGTGACCTTGGCGTTCATCGGCTTCGAGTACTTCGTGCCGAAATAGAAGATGTGGCCGACCTCGATGCCGCGGGCGGCGAGTTGCTTGTCTGCCGGGATCTTCGCGAAGGCGTCGGCGTCGTGCTTTTCGTCGGTCGCGGCGTAGAGCGACGTGCGCTGCTTGATGTAGGGCTCCAGGTCCTTGTCGAAGTCGACATTCTCCGGCACCGGCATGTCGACCAGGTCCTTGTGGCAATAGACCTGGCTTTCGCCGGTGTCGGCGAGGACGATGAATTCGTGGGAGAGGTCGCCGCCGATCGGGCCGGTGTCAGCCTTCATCGGCACCGCCTTCAGACCCATGCGCGCGAACGTGCGCAGGTAGGCGACGAACATCTTGTTGTAGGAGTGGCGCGCGCCAGCCGCGTCCATGTCGAACGAGTAGCTATCCTTCATCAGGAACTCGCGGCCGCGCATGACGCCAAAGCGCGGGCGGATCTCGTCGCGGAACTTCCATTGGATATGATAGAGGATGCGCGGCATGTCCTTGTACGAGCGGACGGCCGAGCGAAAGATGTCGGTCACCATCTCTTCGTTCGTCGGGCCGTAGAGCAGATCGCGCTCGTGGCGGTCCTTAATGCGCAGCATCTCTTTGCCGTAGGCGTCGTAACGGCCGCTTTCGCGCCA
>CAZYGK010000136.1:0-8177 GCA_964647355.1 uncultured Flavobacteriaceae bacterium
GCGGCGGCGAGATCGTGGCGAGCGGCACGCCGGAAGAGGTCGCGAAGGTCGCGCGGTCGTATACGGGCCATTTCCTGAAGCCGCTATTCAAACGCGGTGGGGCGAAGGCCGAGATGGCGCAGCCGAAGAAGCGTGCGCGGGCGGCGGAGTGACGTCACTTCAATCACCGACTAGAGCATTTTCGGCTTATGGATACCCACTCCCGGCCGAGCAAAGCGAGAGCCGGGACCCATATGAGACGCGCTGAGTGGTGACACTGTACCCGTCACCCCTAAGGTCCCGGCTCGCGCTTTGCTGCGCTCCGCTTGGCCGGGATGACAGTGATTGTGATTCTATCAAGCCAGGAAACGCTCTAACCACCCTCGCCACGACTTGATGGTCCTGCTCCCGACGCCATCATCTTTGCCATGATGTCCTTCAGCACCGCTTCAGTACCTTCGCCGTCTGGGCCTGGAGCGTCGGCGCCAAAAACTCTTCTCTCCAGCCGCCCCCCCTCCACCCTGCTTGAATGGTACCAAGTCGCAATCGGTGACTCGTTGGCCATGCACATGTTCGCGAGTTCCAGGTGGCGCTTTGTCTGATCCTTCCAACCGGCGTGGCCACGGCGCGCGTGCGCTTGCGCAAGTATTACGTGACCATACGACGTGAACGTCCGCGACTTATCTGATTGGGACAGCTCATATGCTTCTGAAAGAGCAGCGATAAGACCCGCGTAGTCTCTGGTCTGCTCAGCAACGTTCCACGCCTCCGAATAAATCAGCTCGCAATTCTCAGATTTCGCATCGCGCACGAGGGCGCGCAGCCGCTCCATGGATTCGCCAACCTCTTCAGGCTTGTAGCCAACCAAGTGCCGGAGTTTGCGAACCTGGTAGATCGTGGCCGCCGGTTGCAGACGCACAGCCTCTTCCACAAGAGCAAGCTCAGCCACCCCTAGCGACAATCTTCCGGCGATTGCCGAGCCATTGTAAAGTAGGTTGGCCGAAACCATCCCTTTCTTTGCTCCAGCAAGCAACCGATCTATTGCCAATAGAGCTTTCGTGCGTTCTGATTGATCGAAGAGCGGCATGTTGACGTCCATCTGATGAGTCGTTTGCCTTGACGTCATTTCATCTTCGATCTGCTGTAGGATCAGATATGCGCCCTCGTAATCGTTTTCCTCCACAGTCTGTCGTATAGCATTTACTTCGTCACTTAGTAGGCCCAATGATTTGTATTGCGCAGTACGCTTACTCCACTCAGCCGCCTCAGCTGCAGCCTCTTGCGCCGTGCGCCGAAGAGTTTCAAATGTGGACTCACTTTCCTTAGCTTGCTGCGCCGCTACTTGGAGTATTTTCCCCTCGATCAACGGCTCGATGCTCTGAATTCTTTTTTCTATCTCTCTCGACCGTATCTCCAATTCTTCTTTCTGCTTCTCCGAAACCTCCTTCATGCTTTTTCCAACAAAGGCAATCAAAACAAAAGCTGTGACCACCACTATTCCCGTAACAATCCCAGTTGCCCATGTCAGAGCTTCCATTACTGATTTTTGCGTCTCCAGAACACTTTCTAAGGTTGACTTTTCAGTCGGTGACAACGTTCGAGTTTGTGCCGTGTCAACAGTCTGTGTCTGCACGGGCTGCGTCGGGCTTTGCGCCGCAGCTGGTGCCGTACTGATTGGCGGTGGAGGCGTGCCGGCCACACTTCCAGGTACGAGCATGACCAAAAGAAGCATTACGAGTGGCGTAACTCTTAACATGGATTTCGCGAACCCTTCTTCTGTTTGCAATTTTAAGTTAACATACTTCCACCACCGTTAGAACATACATTTTGGCATTGATCAGATTCCACCTAACTTCTGATGCTTTTGCTCTAACGTTCCGACTGCCACTAAGCGCGCACTCTGGACCCTCGCGAGTTGAATCTAAAGAAAGGCTAAGCACATGGGCGCGGTGGTTAGTGGCGGACGGCTTTGTGAAGCGCCCTCGCGTCATTCGCACCTTTCCCGCGACAGTGTGACGGGTTTCCGCCTTCGCATGCTTGCGCGCGGCCGGCTGCTCCGCTCCACTCCAACGCTCAATTCAGGGACGGAATCATATGAACCTCACACGTCGCGATGCGCTGATGCTTGCCACGGCTTCGATTGCGCTAGGCGCGCCCGCAATCGCCGCCGACGGCATCGGTGCGGCGGAGACCGTCGTCAACGAGGCTTGGGGGACGCAGGTTGGGGCGTCGCGGGTTGCGCTTTCGACGGCGGCGGCGGTGTTTCGCAATCAGCGGCTTGAGACGGGGGACGATAGCGGTGCCGCGGTCCGGTTCATTGATGCGTCGAAGCTGACGCTCGGCGCGAATGCGAATGCAGTCGTCGACGAATACGTATTTGCGGGCGCGGCAAGCAGGTCGGCGGTGACGCTTGCCAAGGGCGCGTTCCGGTTTATCTCAGGCCAGATGCCGGAGAAGAACATGCGGATCAAGACGCCGACGGTCGTCATCGGCATTCGCGGGACGGAGCTTAAGATCGACGTCTATGAAGACGGCTCAACGGAGCTTTCGACGATTTCGGGTGCCGCGAACATCGTGTCGAGTGCGACGAGCGAGGCGTTGGACATTCTGGCCGGGCATTCGGTGCTGGCGGACGCGAACGGCGTGTTCTCGGCGGTGCGCGACTTCATTCACAAGTCCAAGGACGAGGCGATCGAGCGGGGCTTGAGCGAAATCCGCTCGAAGATCCCGATCCCGAACATCCCGGGCTTGCCGGGTATCCCGAACCCGTTCAAGTAACAGCGATCGCCGCTCACTTCCCCGCCTGATGATCGGCCAGTGCGTTGTAGGCGTTGCCGAAGGCGCCGGCAGCAAGGGCCGTAGAGATCAGGTTGCCCGCAAAGCCGAGAACGGTGAGCGCCGGAAAATGGGTGCGCATCGCTTTCGTGAGGTCGACTTGCCAGGCTTCCATCGCCTTGCGGAACGTCTCGGCGGCTGCCTTCGTCGCATCCGCATCCGCTCCGCCGACTGCCGGAAGCGCCGGAAGCGCTGGGAGATCGTTGCCAATCACGACGAACCCCACGAGCAGTGCTACGATTGCATAGGGCACGAACGTGAGGATCAGCACCAACAACATCCGCAAGGCGTTGCCCGACATCAGCTGCCACGAACGTTCCACGCCCAAATTGTTTTCCGCGACCACGACCGGCGAGACCAGGCTCAAGCGCAACATCGCGTAGACGAACCCGATGCCCAGCGCAAAGATGGCGATCGAGACCAGGATGCTCATGCCCGGCACGGCGGCAGACATGACGCCCAGCAAGCCGACGACGAGGCCTGCGCCAATCATGGCGGCAATGAACGCGACACCGAGCAGGATCGTGACGATGACGATGCGCATCTCCGCTCCGCCGAACCAAAGATAAACGGCAAGGCCCGGCTTGCGGTCGCCGAAGATCACGACCCGCAGGAGCGCTACCGTTGCCATGACGCCGGTCACGAACGCAGCAACGCCGATGAGAAACTGCGTCGGCGCGAGCGCCGCCAATGCGTCGGGGTTGCCCTTGGCCGCAATCGTCGCATCCATCATCTGAGGACCGTAGACGTAAGACAGCCCCGCCCCAACCAACAGCGGCGCCCAGGCCAGGCGGACGATCGTTGCGAAGTCGCCCAACAGAAAGCCGTAGGCCCTGGATACGGTGCCGAACACCGGAATCTTGCTCATGCCTCTCCCCTCAGTTTTGGCGTCGCCGGGCCACACTAGCCCACAGAAAACCGCGGTCCTAGGGCGCGAATGCCCCAGCGACGCGGCTTTCGCGAACAACGCCGCTCCCGGTCGGACCGTAGAATGAGCTAGCGTGGCGTCGATTCAAAACTCAAGTTCGCGTGTCATGACCTTGTTTTCCCGCCGTTCCGTCCTGAAGTCGCTGGCCGGATTTGCTGGTACGTTTGCGGCCGTCGCCGGTGCGCCTCTTGCTGCGGCCCAGCCTCGCTCGATCGTCACCGGCAAGTACCGCTTTCCGCACGGTGTCGCCTCCGGCGATCCACAGCCCGACGGCGTCGTGCTTTGGACGCGAGTCGAGGCGATCGAAGGCAACAACGACTACATCAATGTGCGGGTGCAGATTTCGCGCGCGCCGGAGTTCGCCGAGATCGTGCTTGACGAGACGCTGGCGACGACACCCGCGAGCGACCACACACTTCGGCTTGTCGTGCAGGGGCTCGAGCCCGACACGACCTATTTCTATCGCTTCATCGCGGGAGGCGATCAATCGCGTCTCGGGCGCACGCGGACGGCGCCGACGCCCGACTCCGAGCGGCCGACGCGCTTTGCGTTCGCGTGCTGCCAAAACTACGAGCAGGCGTTCTATGGCGCGTGGGCGCGGATGCTTGAGGACGATTTGGCCTCTCCCGCCGATCAGCAGATCGATTTCGTGCTGTTCCTCGGCGACTTCATCTACGAGGTACGCGGCGACCGTTTCGACGCCGACATGCGGAACCCCAGGTGGCTCAAAGGCGCCGACGGCCGCGACCGTGTTCTGCCGCCGTTCCCGAACGGCTCGAAGCCGTGGCCGTCGACGAGCTGGAACAAGAACCCGGGTGCCACGAACGCGGTGACGCTTGAGGACTATCGCTTCCTCTACCGGCTCTATCTGTCGGACGCGAACCTGCAGGCGGCGCGTGCGCGTTGGCCGTTCGTCAGCATTTGGGACGACCACGAGTTCACGAACGATTCCTGGCAGTCGCACGACACCTACTTCGACAAGGGCGGCAAGCCTGCGCAGCGGCGCAAGGTGGCCGCGAACCAGGCTTGGTTCGAGTACATACCGGCCTTGCTCAGCGGCATGCCGGGCGCGGGCAGTCTCGAGCTGCCGAACGCGGTCGAGAACCGTGCGCACGACTTCAAGTTCGTCGAGGTGCAGGACACGCCTTATCTCGGGCCGCAGCAGGATTGGGTCGATCCGAACGTCGACAACCGCGCGGCGCTTGCGTCGCTCACCGTCTATCGGACGCTGCGTTGGGGCAAGACGCTTGAGCTCATTCTGACGGACAATCGGTCGTACAAGTCGCCGCAGCCGCGTCCGCCGAAGATCGAGGGCCAAGCACTGCCCGCGGTCGAGCACGTCAAGGTCATGGACTTGGGCAAGACGGCGAACGAAGGCGACCCGCCATCGATGCTGCCAGATACTCAGATCGTCAACCCGCGCCGTTTGAACCCGCGCGGCTCCGTCTTGGGGCCGCAGCAGAAGGCTTGGTTCAAAGACGTCCTCAAGACGTCGGATGCGCGCTGGAAGATTTGGGGCAATGCGTTTCCGGCGCTCACGGTGCGCTTGGACCTGAATAACATCTGGTTTTCGAGCGTGAAGAACTCGTGCCTCGGGATCGACGGCTGGAACGGCTATCCCTCGGAGCGCGCGGAGCTGATGGCGTTCATTCGCGATCAGGGCGTCAGCAACGTCGTGGCGTGCGCGGGCGATCATCACATGCATATGGCGGGGCTGCTCGTCGACGATCCGGACGGGGATGCGCCGGCTGCCGTCGCGGTCGAGTTCGCTGCCGCCGGTATATCGTCGGAGCCGGTGTTCGGCGGAGCGGAACGCGCGTCGCGCGCGAGTTCAATATTCCACAGCATTGTCACCTATCAGAGCGGCGACGAGACGGTCGAGAACTTCAACCTCGCACTGATCGCCGGGGTGGGAACGGCGATCGCGCGGTCGTGGACGGGGTCGAGCTGGATTTCCGACCGGTGGTGGAACGCAAAAGCGAACCCGGGACTTCTGTTCGCCGACACGAACGCGAACGGTTTTGGGCTGATGAACGTGAATGCCGGGCGCATCGAAACCCACCTCGTGACCGTGGAGAACCCGAAGAAGGATTTCGGGCCCAAAGGGGCGCCGGTTTTGCGGCGCGCGAAGTTCACGCTGCGCGCCTGGGCTCCCGGGCAAGCGCCCGAGCTGATCGGGCCGACGTTTCAGGGCAAGCCGGCTTTTCCGTTCGGCTGACGCACTGCTGCGGGAGCGATGATTAGGCATGCACGCAGGCGCTGCGCCTGCCCACAACCGTGTTGGATGCGCCGTCACACGCGCGCGCGAATGCGGCCTGACGGCGATGGGAGGCCGTGCCATAGTCTGGGTCCCACAACGGAGAGCGCTTCATGAAGTCTCATCACGCAATTGCGGTTTCGCTCGCTACCTTCGCGCTTGCCACCAACGCTTTGGCCGGCGAGCTCAGCGACACCGACCGCCGCTTTCGACTGACGGCGCCGGATGGCTGGATCACGCAGCCTACGCCGGGCGAGCCGATCGCGCTTGTCATCGCCTCCCCCCGCGTGGGCGAGACGCGCGGCAATTGCAATGTGTTCGCGGCGAAGAACGAGCTTGCCGGCAAGAGCCAGGCCGAAGTCGACAAGTACGCGAACGACATGGTCAACAACGAAGCGTTTTGGAAGGCCGCGATCGGCAGCGTGCCGATCTTCAAGTCGACGACGATCGACAAATACGGTGCGCGCGATGCCGACGGACGGAAAGTGTTCTTCGTGAAGGCGACATCTCGTGCCGAGTCGGGCGCCACCTCGCTGATGGTGACGCAGGTGCAGGACATGCACCCGACGCCGGGCATGACGTTCGCGGTTACGTGCACCTCCCTGACCGACAAGTTCGATCGCGAAGAAACCGACTTCGCGTCGATCATGACGTCTTTCAAACCGTCGATGGGACTCATGGTCGGCTGGGCGCAACGGCCGGTGAACTATTACGCAGTGCGCAACGATGCCGGACGCGCTGCGCATGTCGGCACCATGGCCGGCACACTGCGCACGATGGGTCGGCGCTAGCGTCAGAATTGCGAAGCCGCCCGTGCATCCGGGCGGCTTCCCGTCATCTCACGCTGACAGGTGGAAGACGCGGGCAGCGTTGCCCGCGAGGAACAAGGCCCTCGCCTCCGCGTCCAAACCAAGTCCGTCGACGCCTTCTAGCGCCTTCGCCGGTGTGATCATCGGGTAGTTCGTTCCGAACATAACCTTCGTGCGGCCGTGCGCGCGCATGAACTCGACGAGCTGTGGGGGATAGCGCTTCACCGTGTAGGCGGAGGTGTCGATGAACACGTTCTCGTGCTTGGTCGCGACCGCGATCGCTTCGTCCGTCCACGGATAGCCGATGTGGCCGCCGACGATCTTGAGTTCGGGAAAGTCGAGTGCGACTTGGTCGAGATAGATCGGACGCCCGACCTCCGACGGCATCAACGGACCCGTGTGGCCGATCTGTGTGCAAAACGGCACGCCCATCTCGCAACAGGCGGTGTAGACCGGATAAAATCGTCGATCGGTCGGCGGCACTTCCCAAAGCCACGGCAGCACGCGGATCGCCTTGAAGCCGAGATCGATCACGCAGCGGCGAACTTCCCGCACGGCCTGCATCGGCTTCGAAATGTCGACCGAGCCGACGCCAACGAGGCGTCCCTTGCTCTCAGCTACGAAACCCGCGACATCGTCGTTCGAGATCATCACGTCGCGCGGAGCTACCCAGGCGGAGATCAAGCTCTTCGCAACGTTGCCCTCGTCCATCGCAGCAAGCGTTACCGCAACCGGCAACGGCTCGCTCAGCGCCTTGGACTTCGTCCACCTGCGCAGCGAGTCGAAAATCGGGTCTTGCGAATGACGCAACGTTGGATGCTGCGCCCAGGCATCGATGATCATGGTATCTCCTGGACGAAATCATAGCACATTGCAGCGCGCTGAAATTGCGCGCAATCCCTGCACCGCATGTGCTATGGCGTCACGCAATGTTGGAGCCCAAACCCATCGAGATTTTCGTGGAGCCGACGCCTGCCCGGTGAAGGAGGAGGTTTATCGGGTTGCGCGGCGGTATCAGCTCAAAGTCTACGTCGTCTCGAACGGCGGGGTGCGCGTGCCGCCCGATCCGCTGCTTGAGATGGTCGTCGTGCCTGATGGAGCGGATGCCGCGGACGATTGGATCGTTGAGCGGGTTGCGCGCGGGGACATCGTCGTGACCGCGGACATTCCGCTCGCGCATCGCGCGCTGCAGGCTGGCGCGGAAGCCATCGGCCCGACGGGCCGCGCTTTCACGACCGCCTCCATCGGTGCCGCACTGGCGCAGCGCGGCCTGATGGAGCGGATGCCGCGGACGATTGGATCGTTGAGCGGGTTGCGCGCGGGGACATCGTCGTGACCGCGGACATTCCGCTCGCGCATCGCGCGCTGC
>CAZYGK010000137.1:0-8139 GCA_964647355.1 uncultured Flavobacteriaceae bacterium
TTTTCTTTAGACGCGGGATGTTCTGCGCGTCGGCTCACACACGGGTTCAATACAAGATGACAAGTTACAACGTCAGACTGACGCGCTGGGTGGCCGCGGCAGTCTTCGCAACGGCAGCCTTCGCTCTGCCGCAAAGCGCCCAAGCCGCCGGCACGGTTGCCGGCACCACGGTGACGAACACCGCGACCGTCAACTTCGACGTCAGCGGCGTGCCGCAGACGGCGGTGCAGGGCACCGCGACCTTCGTGGTCGACGACAAGGTCAACCTGACCGTCACGAACAACGCGGGCGCGACCGTCGTTCCGGGCTCGACCGATCAAGTTCTGGCCTTCACGCTGCAGAACACCGGCAACAAGACGCACGGTTACTCGCTGGCCGCTTCTCTCGGCGGCGGTATCACGATGAACAACGTCCGCATCTATCGCGACGTGAACGGTGACGGCAATCTCGACGGCGGCGACACGCTCTATACGGGCGGCACGAACGTCGGCGACCTCGCGCCGGACGCGACGATGCGCCTCTTGATCGTGTCCGACACTCCGGGCACGGCCACGAACGGTCAAGTCTCGAACTACAACCTCGTCGCAACGACGTTGAATGCCGGCACCACGACGGTGACCGCCCATGACAACGCCATCGCCGACGACAAAGACACGCAGCAAGTCGTGTTCGCCGATGCGGCGGGCCCAGCGGATGCGGTTCGCGACGGCCGCCACTCGGCGACTGGCACGTACACGGTCTCGACGGCGACGCTGACGGTCACGAAGACCTCGACGGTCGTCTCCGATCCGTTCAACGGTGCGGTGAACCCGAAGCGCATTCCGGGTGCGGTGGTCCGCTACTCGATCGTGGTCACGAACACGGGCGCCGCGAACGCGACGAACGTCGTGGTCCGCGACGGCATCCCGGCGAACACGACCTTCGTGGGCTCGTCGATCACGCTGAACGCCGTCGGTCAGACGGACGTCGGCGGCGACGACTCGGCCGACATGGGCGCGACGAACCCGGGCGAAGTGACGGCGACTGTTGGCGCTCTCGCCAGCGGCGGCGGCACGGCGACCGTCACGTTCGACGTCACTGTGAACTAAATCAGTTCCCTGAACTGAACTAAAAGAGCAGTAGGGCCGTGGGCAAACACCTGACCTTCATCGGAATGGTGATGCTCGCGGCCCTCTCGTTTTGGGCGGCCCCGGCCGCCGCGGCGCCGACCGCACCCGGCACCAACATCTCCAACATTGCCGTCGTCGAATTCACCGCAGGCGGCGTCTCGCTGACCGAGTGGTCGAACGAAGAGAACTTCCTCGTCGGCACGAACAACATTCCGCCCGCCACCGATCTTCGCATCACGAAACGCTCGAGCCGCATCGTCGTCGGTATCGGCGAAGTCATCATGTACACGCTGCGCGTCGAGAACGTCGGCGACGACGCGAACAATGTCAGCGTCCAAGATCGTCTGCCGGCCGAGCTGCGCTTCCGCGAAACGGTACCCGCAAGCGGCACGCTGAGCGAGTTCACGCCGGTCACGACCGACGGCAAGCTTTTGATCTTCAACATCGGCGCGCTGGCAAGCGGCGCCGCCATCGAGTTTGCCTACTACGCCGAAGTCGTCGCGGGCAGCGAATACGGCTTCTCGACGAACAAGGCCCAGGCGATCGACCAAGTCGCGAACCGCGCGTCGAACGTCGCGGTCGCGACCGTGCTCATCAAGCAGGACTTCTTCGCCGACGTCAGCTTCGTCGCCGGCCGCGTCTACGCGGGCGGCTGCGACGGCAAGGGCGCAGGCGTTGCCGGCATCCGCATCTACACCGAAGACGGCACCGTGGTGACGACCGATCCGCTCGGCCGCTATCACATCGAAGGTATGAAGCCGGGCCTCCACGTCGTGCAGATCGACAAGTCGAGTCTGCCCGCGGGCCTAACACCCATTCAATGCCGGACGAACAGCCGCAACGGCGGCGACGGCGAAGCCCAATTCGTCGACACCCAAGGCGGCGCGCTCTGGCGCGCCGATTTCGCGTTGTCGGGAGCCGCCGCACCGCGCGCAGCGCCCACGGCCGTCGGTCAGGCCGTCGTCGACAACGGCAACTGGTCGCACGAGCGGTTGCAAAAATGGATCGAGACCGCGCCGGAGAAATTCGACTTCGTGGCGCCGGGCGAAGGCTTCTACCCGCCCTTGGGCAGCATCACGATCGTCGTCGCGCACCACCCGGACGAGAAGGTGGAACTGATGCTCGACGGCGAGCCCGTCTCCGCGCTGAACGTCGAAGGCACGGTGTTCAATTCGGCGAAGACGTGGGCCGCCACCCGCTGGCGCGGCGTCAACATCCGTCCCGGCGACAACGCGTTCATGGCGGTTGCCGTCAACAAGGCGGGCGCGAAGGGCGAGCGGGCAGGGCGCACGGTCCACTTCTCGGGTCCGCCGGTCTCGGCCGCGGTCGACCCGAAGCGCTCGACGCTGATCGCCGACGGCAACTTGGCCCCGATCATCGCGATCAAGCTGACCTCGGAAGGCAATCACCCCGCGCGCCCCGGCACGTTCGTCGACATCGACATCGCGGCCCCCTACCGCCGCCACCAAGTCGTCGCCGACCAGGCGCCGCTCTCCGGCATCGTGCCGTCGCGTTTCGTGGTGGGCGAGGGCGGTGTCGTTCTGGTTCCGCTCGCGCCGACGCTTCTGGCGGGCGAAGTGCGTCTCAGCATGAAGCTCGGCGGCGAAGACAAGTTGATGAAGGCCTGGCTCTCGTCCGGCACGACATCGACGATGCTTGTCGCAATGGCCGAAGGCACGCTCGGCAAGAACTGGATCGACGGCACGCCCGACGGCAAGGTCCCCGCGAACATGCGCGAAGACGTGTTCGCCGACGGCCGTGTCGCGTTCTTCTTCAAGAGCATGATCTTGGGCGATTGGCTGCTGAAGGCCGGCTACGATTCCGACCGCTCGGCCAAGGAACGCGCGAACGGCCTCTTCAAGGAGATCGAACCGCGCCGCTATTTCCCGGTCTACGGCGACGCCTCGAAAACCGAGTACGAGAACGACACGGCCGGCCCGCTGTTCGTGCACGTCGAACGCAAGAACCTGATGGTCCGCTACGGCGATTTCGACACCGCGATCTCGGGCGCCCAGATCGCACGCTACGAGCGCCGCCTGCACGGCATCCAAACGGCGTACCGCGGCGAGGAAGTGGGCTTCAAGGCTTTCGTCAGCAACACGGCGAACAAGTTCGTCAAGGATGAGATCAAGGGCAACGGCACGTCGGGCCTCTACCGCCTCTCGACGCACCCGATCCTGATCAACTCCGAACGCATCCGTATCGAAGAGCGCGACCGCTTCCGCAACGGCGAAGTGCTGACCTCGCGCAGCCTCGTGCCGAACATCGACTACGAGATCGATTACGAGTACGGCACGGTTTTCTTCAAGGAACCCGTGCAAAGTCAAAGCACGAACCTGAACCCGCTCGTTGTCGTCGTCGATTACGAAACCACCGGCACCGGCAAGAAGAGCCTGACTTACGGCGGCCGCGTCGCGGCCTACTCGTTCGGCGGCGATTTCGAAGTGGGCCTGACCGCGATCAACCAAGGCGCAAGCGGCGCGATCCCGGCGGGCGAAATGTATGCGATCGACGCGACCGCAACGCTCGCCGAGGGCACGGTCGCGCATGCCGAATTCGGCCGTTCGCGCGACGGGCCGAAAGGACCGGGCAAGGGCACCGCCTACGCACTCGAACTGTCGCATAACAGCAAGGCGTTCTCCGGACGCCTTTATGCGCGTGGTCAGGACGAGCAATTCGGCCTCGAGCAGTTGAACGGCGGCCTCTCCGGCACGCGCGAATACGGCGTCGAAGGCAAGGCGCGTCTCGACGACGTCGCGAAGGGCCTGGGCGCGGAAGTGAAAGCCTACCACCGCGAAAGCGACCAAATCTCGGGCGCCCGCGACTTCGCCGAGTTCATGGTCAGCTGGACGTCGGAGGATGCCGAACTCGCGCTCGGCGCGCGGCGCGTGAAGGACGGCACGGGCGGCAGCGACGCCGTCACCGATCAGATCCTGGCGCGCGCGATCTACCGCGTCTCGGATCGCCTCAGCGTGCGCGTCAGCCAAGAACTGGCGATCAGCGGCCGCGACCACAATCCGGACTTCCCGACCCGCACGACGTTCGGCGCCGACTTCAAAGTCACCGACACGCTGAACTTCGTCGCCGCGCACGAGATCATCGACGGCCCGACCGACCGCGGCAGCGTCACGCGCGCGGGCTTCGAGGGCGCGTTCTGGACCGGCGGCCGCGTGCGCACCACGGCCCAACGCGACCTGAACGACACGTCCGAGCGCGTCTTCGCGAACGTGGGTCTCTCGCAGGATTGGCAGATCGAGGAAGGCTGGTCGATGTCGGCCAGCGTCGACCGTCAGCAGCGCGTCTACGGCACCGGCGAAGACAATGGCGGGCTCGCAGGCGCCGGCGACCGCGAAAGCTACACCGCGATTTCGATCGGCACCGCCGTCGACACGAATATCGGCAAGGTGACCGCGCGCGTCGAAACCCGCCTCGGCTCCGACGAGCGCTGGAACGTCGCGATCGGCCACTACCTCTCGCCCTACGACAGCCTGAGCTTCGCGAACAATTTCCGCTTTATGTACGAAGACCCGGAAACCGGCGGCGACGTCACGACCGCGATGATGCAGCTCGGCGTCGCCTACCGCCCGGTCGACGGCGCCCTGATCCTGAACCGGCTCGACTTCGGCTACGAATCCGATCCGCGCGCCGAGGCGGCAAGCGGCATCGCGCGCAACACCTGGAAGATCGTCGACAACGCGCTGATCAACGTGCAGCCGTCGAGCGACTTCGAAGTCTCGATCATGCTGGGCGTGAAATACGCCGCCGACGAGGTCATGGGCAAACGCCACCACACGTTCATGACCATGTCGGGCCTCGAAGCGCGCTACGACATCACCGAAGAGATCGACGTCGGCCTGCGCGGCAGCTCGCTCGCCAACTGGTCGTCCGGCACGCTGCAATACGCCTTCGGCCCCTCGATCGGCTACGCGTTCTCGGATGCCGTTTGGGTGAGCGCGGGCTACAACGTCGTCGGCTACGAAGACGACGACTTCACCGCCGCCGGCTACACCAGCTCAGGCATCTTCACCCAATTCCGCGCCAGACTCGACTCCTCCGACGCCGAAGAAGCCGCCAAGTGGTTCGTCGAGAACTGACGCCCTGGGACCGCGGGCGGCCCCGCCCGCTCTTGCTGACTCGCCAAGGCCGATGCGTTGGAAGGGTCGTCAAGAGCGGGCGAGGCCGCCCGCGGTCCCAGGACGTCCGTGCCATGACGACGAGTATCGCCAATCGTCCGGCCTCTTGCACAATCCTGCCTTGACCGGATTTGCCGCAAAGTACGCAACGACATTCGCGTAGTGGGCCTCGTCGCGGATGGCGCGATCGAAATACTCGGGCGCCCAGAACGTACCGCACCGGCCGAGCACTACGTTCGCCTTTCGAGAGGTGTACGACTTCCAAACCTGTGTGATTTGTGAAAGCGTCCACTGGCCAACCGGTGTGATCAACGCGTGCACGTGGTTTGGCATGATCACCCACGCCTGCAAGCGATAGCGAACGTTGTCGAACTGGAGCAGCGACTCCTCGACGATGTCCGCGATCTTGGGATTTCGCAGCGCTAACGAGCCATGGCCACGATCAAGCGCGAGTTCGATGCGCTTGCGCCGTTCCGTTTGCGCCGCCCCCGGGGGCATCGCCTCCAGCTCTTCGCGCCATTGATCGAGCACCGTACGTGGCAAGCTGTCGGCCAATCTGAACGTGATCGACTGCGGAATCTCGCCCAACTCCCAATGCGGCAAGTATCCACGCGAATGCCACGGCAACGGTCCGTCTCCACTTTCTCGAGAGACTCTGTTCCGTCTGTAGGGCAGAAAGATGGCAATGGCCCCTGGGACCGCGGGCGGCCCCGCCCGCTCTTGCTGACTCGCCAAGGCCGATGCGTTTGAAGGGTCGTCAAGAGCGGGCGAGGCCGCCCGCGGTCCCAGGACTCAAAACCACTTCGTCCATTTGAACACTACGACCTCGAGCGCGACTATGACGGCGAGCACGCCAAGCAGCACCCAGAACGCGTTCGGGTCGCTCGCGAGCGGAATCCCCTGCACGCTGACGCCGAACAGCGACGTCACGAACGACAGCGGCAGCATGATCGCCGCCACGATCGCGAGCACGTAGGAGTTCCGGTTCTGCCGCTCTGTCAGCCGGTTCAGCACCTCGTCCTGCACGACGCTCGCCCGCTCGCGCACGCTGTCCAGCTCTTCGATATAGCGCGTGGTCTCGTCGGCGAGTTCGCGGAAGTGCGCCGCGTCGATCGCATCCAGCATCTCGTGCTTCTCGCCCTGCAGCCGCGCCAGCGCCTCGCGCTGCGGCGCCAGATGGCGGCGGATCGCGATCGCACGCTTGCGCGCCTCGCCCAGATGCTCGCGCGCCTTCTCGATGTCGCCGGAGACGACCTGATCCTCGAGCGCGTCGACCGCATCCGACAGCTCTTCGATCACGTGTCCCACGCGCCGCAGCAGCGATTGCGCGAGTTCGAACAGACAATCGACCTCATCCTTCGGCCCCACGCCGCGCGCAAGCCGCTCCTCCACGTCGCGCGTCGCCATCAAAGAGCGCGCCCGCGTGGTGATGATGCGGCGCTTTTGAATCCAAAGCCGCATCGAGATCATGTCTTCCGGATCCGCGCCCGGGTTGAAGTTGACCCCGCGCAGATTGACGATCAGCCCCGGCCCCTGCGGCGCCACGCGCGGCCGCGTGTCGGGTGCGAGCAGCGCCTCGACGACGATCTCGTCGAGCCCGGCCTCGTTCCGGATGAAACGCTCGGCCTCCTCTTTGGTGCGATTGAGGTGCAGCCACAGCACGCCCGCCTCCGGCGTCCACGCGCGGATCTCCGGCCAATCCACCTCCCGCGCCCCGCCTTTGCCGTCGAGCAAAAGCCCGACGATCAGCCCGTCTTCGTCGTGTTCCCCGGGAGGGCCCGGTTGGTCTGCAAGTGTCATCGATGGTTCGCCCGCCGATCTTGTAGCATCTCGTCCCCTCCGCTTATAGTCGCCCTCGGAAACGGGGAGGGGGAAACATGCGGATGATGGCATTGTGCCTGGTTCTTCTCGCTGCATGGGCTGCGCCGATCCGAGCCGCTGACGAGTTTCGCGACTGTGACGAATGTCCGTTGATGGTGACGCTGCCGGCGGGCGCCTACGACATGGGTTCGTCCGAGATGGACATTGCCTGGGCGCTGGGCCTATCGGCGAGCCACCGCGACGTCACGAAAGAGGCACCGCAGCACAACGTCAAGGTCGGGGCGTTCGCGCTTTCGAAAACGGAAGTGACGCGCGATCAGTTCGAGGCCTTTGTGGAGGCGACAGGCCACAAGACCGAAACGCCTTGCCGCCTTTACGGCGAGACCGAACGCGTGGTGATCGCATCGGATGCCGGTGATTGGCGAAATCCGGGCTTCCCGCAAACGGGAAATCACCCCGTCGTCTGCGTAAGCTGGAACGATGCAAAGGCCTTTGTCCGATGGTTGAGCGGCTTGACCGGCAAGGCCTACCGCCTGCCCACCGAGGCAGAGTGGGAATACGCTGCACGTGCCGGTGAAATATCGCAATCGCCGTGGGGCAAGGCGGTGGACCGCGCGTGCCGCGACTCCAACGTTGCCGACACAGCGGGCGTCGACCCGGCGCTGTGGGAGTCGGCGGAGAGATTTTCGTGTTTCGACAGATACGTTCACACGGCGCATGTCGGACAGTACCGCTCCAATGCGTTCGGTCTGAAGGACATGATTGGAAACGTGTGGGAGTGGACGCAAGACTGTTACAACGCGTCCTATGCGGGAGCGCCGGCAAACGGCGACGCATGGCTGCAAGGGGACTGTTCGATGCGGGTCGTTCGCGGCGGTTCCTGGCTCAGCGCGCCGGGGAAGCTGCGTTCCACCGCACGCCACGCGCACGAACTGCCGCTGCGCAGCAATCTCGTCGGCTTTCGGATCGCCAGAGCGCCGTGAACTGACTTGCGAGCGGCGCGGCGATGGCGGAAACTCCGCCCATGACCACCGCGCTCTTCACCCATTCCGCCTGCCTATATCACGAAACCCCGC
>CAZYGK010000138.1:0-7906 GCA_964647355.1 uncultured Flavobacteriaceae bacterium
AGCGCATCGTTTACACCGATGATGTCGGCGGTTCGAGCCCGTCATCGCCCACCACGCTTCGCCCTTACCGTTAGGGCGAAGCAGTGTCCGGCGTAGCTTGAGCGAAGCGAAAGCGAAGACGGGCGAGTAGGGACTAGCACGAGGGGACATCCAACAATGAAGAAACGCATTCTCACCGCGGCCATCGCCAGCATCGCGCTCACCGTCACCGCGCACGCCAAAGTCGCCTCACAATCCGTAACCGGCTTCACCGTCACCCACGAAGCCGACGTCACCGCCACCCCGCAGGCCGCCTATGACGCCTTCGTTCAAGCCGGCTCCTGGTGGAACGCCGCTGCGCACTCCTATTCCGGCGACGGAAAGAACATCTCGATCGACGTCAAGCCGGGCGGCTGCTGGTGCGAAGCGCTCCCGAACGGCGGTTTCGTCCGCCACATGACGGTCGAGCAAGCCGCCCCCGGCGCGCGCCTCGTCTTCAACGGCGGCTTGGGGCCGCTCGCCTTCATGGGCGCCAACGGTCACATGATCGTCAGCATCCAAGCCAAAGGCACCGGCTCGCACGTCAAGATGACCTACGCCGTCGGCGGCCACGATCCCAAGAACTTCAAGGCCATCTCCAAAGCGGTCGATGGCGTCCTCGACGAAGCCTTCAAGCGCTACGCGAACTACGCCTCGACCGGAAAACCCTAGACAACCGCATCCTCTATCCACGCCCGAGCAAGCATGACCCGCAGCTGCCAGAGCCGCAGAGCGGGCAGCGGAAAGCGTGGTGGCAGTCCCCGAACCGGCACTGGCAGTGCGCCTGCGGTGCCTGTAATGCGTCTTGCAAGTTCGCGCCCGGCCCACGTCATGAACGCGACGCCGTTACCGTGACAACCGAACGCGAACGACACGCTGGCATCGTCCGGCAGCTCGCCGACGGCTGGCGTGAGCCGACGCGTTGCCGCAATGAACCCGCGCCAGGAATGCGTGGTCTCGGCCGCCGCAAATCCTGGGAGCATCGCGCCGAAACGCTTGGTCAGCAGCGTGCGCATGGCCGCGCCGCCCGTGGGGCTTCCCGTCGTATCGCCGCGCCCGCCGAACAGCAGCCGCTTGTCGGGCAGCATACGCAAGTAGGCGAGATGTGCCCGCGTGTTCGACGCCGGCGCCTCCGTCTTCCAGGATTGCGCCCGCAATTCTTCGTCCGTCAGCGGCCGCGTCGTCACGATGTTGGACAGCACCGGCATCACCCGCCCCGCGAAGGCCGGATGCAGCTCCTCGGGCAGCCAACCGTTCGCCGCGACGATCACCCGTTTCGCGCGAACCGTTCCACCGGCAGTGACCAGGCGGTGCGTATCGCACTCGCGCCGCCATTGCGTGACACGCGATTGCCCATGAAGTTTAGCCCCGCGGGCGGCCGTCGCACGGGCTAAGCCCAGGCAATAGGCGAGGGGGTTGAGACCGAAGCCCACGGTCTCATGCAGGGCGCCGAATTGCTCGCTGCAGGCAAAGGCGCCCTGCTCGAAGGATACCGCATCGACGATACGCGCGACGACGCCGATCCGCGCCAGGACGTCGGCATGCGCCTGCAACTCGGCAACGCGGCTTGGTTTGTGCGCGAACGTCCACACGCCGTCGCCCTGGCGCTTGAGGTCGATCCCTTCCTCGTGCGCCAACCCGTCAACCAGGCGCACGGCCTCGACCAGCGCCTGGTAGAACGAAAGCGTGACGTCCTCGCCATAGATCGCCTTGAGTTCGGCCGCGCCAAGAAACGACGCCCCGACGCTACAAAAGCCGCCGTTGCGGCCCGACGCGCCCCAGCCGATCGCGCCCGCTTCCAGCACACGGACGTCGATCCCCCCGCGTGCCAAGTGATAGGCCGCCGACAGGCCGCAATAGCCGCCGCCTATGATCGCAACCTCGACCGTCTCGTCGCCGCGAAGCGCTGGCGCGTCCACGCGCTCGAACGCCCCGCGCTCCGTCTCCCAGAAGCTATCGACCGGCTTTGACCAGTCGTAGAGCGCCGGATGAAACAGCGCCACGCGTCAACTCTTCCCCGGAAATGCCGCATCATCCGCGTAGGGAAACCAAGACGCCTCCTCCGGCGTTGCCTTCGGGTTGATGACGACGAACTTGGTCGACCGGAACTGCTCGAGCCCTTCCGAGCCCAACTCGCGTCCGATGCCGCTGCGCTTGCGTCCGCCGAATGGCGCCGCATCGTTGTCGAGCAGCGGATTGTTCACCCACACCATGCCGCTGTCGATCTCGTCGACCGCGCGCATCGCCTCCTCGAGATCCTTCGTGTAGACGTTCGCGCCGAGCCCATACTCGCTCTTGTTCGCAAGCGCCAACGCCTCGTCGAAGTCGTCGACGCGCACAAGCGGCGCCACCGGCCCGAAGCTCTCGCTGTTCACGATCTCCATCGCGGGCTTCACATCGACAAGCACGGTCGGCTCCACGAACCAGCCGTGATTGAAGCCCGAAGGCCGCTTGCCGCCTGCGATCGGTTTCGCCCCGCCCTCGATCGCACGCTTCAAAATGGCCTCATAACGGTCGCGCGAACCGCGCGTCGCCATCGGCCCCATGTCGACACGCTCCAAGCCGCCGCCGATTCGTATTTTCTTCGCCTCGCCCGCGAGCCGCTCTGCAAATTCGTAGTAGATACTTCTATGCACATAAAGCCGCTCTGCGGACGTGCACACCTGACCGCAGTTTAGGAAAGATGCGAACGCCGCCCCCCGCACCGCGACATCCATCGGCGCCGACGGCATGACGATGAACGGGTCGTTTCCGGACGTCTCCATCAGCACCGGCTTGAAACGTTCGCCGCAAATCCGCCCGACGATCTGTCCCGTCGCCACCGTGCCGGTGAACGCCGCACAATGTGTATGCGGACTTTCGAGCAGATGCTGAGCCACTTTCCCGCCGCCCGTCACGCACTGCACGAGGCCTGCAGGTAGCGGCGCAAACACTTCCATCATCAAGAGCGTGGTGAGCGACGTGATCTCCGACGGTTTCACGATCACCGCGTTGCCGGCGCCAAGCGCAGCGGCGGCCTGCCATGCAAACAGAAGCAGCGGGTAGTTGTACGGCATGATCAGCACCGCAACCCCCAACGGCTCCTTGATCGAACAATGTAGTTGCCCCGACATCGACGGCGCATAGATGCGCCCCATCTCGTGGCGGCCGATTTCGGCGTAATAGTCGAAGGCGCTGATGGTCCAGCCGATCTCGTCGATCGATTCCTTGTACGGCTTGCCCATTTCGCGAGTGAGCGCCTCAGCCAACCGCGTTTGCACGGCCTTGATGTTTTGCGCCACCTCGTGAAGCTTCTGCGCGCGTTCGAGGCCCGAAAGCCCGCGCCACCACGTCTTCTGCACCTTGTTTGCGACCGCGATTGCGTCTTCAACCTCGCGAACCGTCGCCTCGGCCGCGCTGCCGTAGCGGTGCTCGGTCGCCGGATCGATCACCGCGTAATCGTGCGATCCCGTCGCGGGCAACATGTGACCGTCGATGAAAAGGCGCCGGTCAACGCTGCGAAAAATCTCGGTCATGCGATCGTCCCTCAATTCTCGTCGTACGCTGCCTTCAACCACGCTTTAACTTCGGCATCGAAGTCCTTTTCCGAGCCGAGAACGACGGCCTTCTTGTTGCGCTCGCCGCCGCCCAAATTGTTCACATCGATCAGCCGCGCCGTCTTCGGATATTTCTTCATCGCAAGACCGACGATCAGGCCGTCCTTGCTCGGCTTGATTGCCCCGTATTGCTTGAGCCGATAGAGGGCGATGTAGCTTTTGCGCGGGCTCAGCGTCCCTTTGCCGAGCTTCTCGGTGAACGCCGCCACCTTCTCATAGAGCGCGCGCTGCTCCGGCCGCTTCGCGAACACCCCATCCGCCAGTTTGTTGGGGTCTGCCTCGCCCATGCTCCCATTGCCGAACGCCCGCCACAGGATCAGCCCGGCGCGGGACTGCCCGAGCCCGTGCTTGTCTTTGAACCATTTCAGCCGTGCGCGCGGTTTTGTCTCGGGGCAGGTCCTGGCGATTTTGACCCATTGGGCAACGGTTTTGCCGGTTGCCGTTTCGATGTTGGCCTCCAGCGAGGCGAAGTATTTCTGCAGCCGGTCCGGCTCCTTGAAGGTCTCGGCCATGATTCCCTTGGGTTTGCTTGACACTTGGGGGTCCGTTCAGTACACCCACCGCCTCGCGGCGGCCAGCCTTGGCCGCCCTTTTTGCCCTTGCGCGGGCGTAGCTCAGTTGGTTAGAGCGCCGGCCTGTCACGCCGGAGGTCGCGGGTTCGAGCCCCGTCGCTCGCGCCACCTTCGCCTTCGGCGAAGGTGTGCCGCTAGAGATCGCGCGCAAGGTCCGGAATTCCTCCCAAATCTGTCGCATAAAACCCACGCCAAAGCGCTTGCTTTGCGGTGCACAAGCAGTAGGTTCGCGCCGGAATTTTGGGCTGATTTGCGGCCTGCGGCGAGTCTGCCCGCGGGACGCTCCAAAGAGGGCAGGGCGCGCACCTCGTGCGCAGCCCCTGTTGGGCACGATGACGGATATCCTCGTCGACTACTTGCCGATCCTAATCTTCATGGGGCTATCGGGCGTCTTAGCTCTGGTCCTGATGGTGATCCCGTTCTTGATTTCGCCGTCAAAACCGGACCCGGAAAAGCTCTCAGCCTACGAATGCGGTTTCAACGCATTCGACGACGCCCGCATGAAATTCGACGTGCGCTTCTACCTGGTCGCAATCCTCTTCATCATTTTCGACCTTGAAGTCACTTTCCTCTTCCCCTGGGCGATCACGTTGAAGGAAACCGGCCTGTTCGGCTTCTGGTCGATGCTCGTCTTCCTTGGAATCTTGACCGTCGGCTTCATCTACGAATGGAAGAAAGGCGCGCTCGAATGGGAATAACCCCGGCATTGGGCGCAGGCCGCGCGGGCGTCGAGGGCGCCGGCGCCAATCCGAACGACCCGTTCTTCCTCAATGTCCGCGAAGAGCTCGACGACAAAGGCTTCCTTCTTGCCCGCGCCGACGAAATGATCACGTGGGCCCGCACGGGTTCGATCATGCCGATGCTCTTCGGTCTGGCGTGCTGCGGTGTCGAGCTGATGCAAGTGATCACCCCGCGTTACGACATCGAACGCTTCGGAGCAGGCCCCCGCGCCTCGCCGCGCCAATCCGATTTGATGATCGTCGCGGGCACTCTAACGAACAAGATGGCCGCGCCCCTGCGCAAGGTCTACGACCAGATGCCGGAGCCGCGCTACGTCATCTCGATGGGAAGCTGCGCGAACGGCGGCGGCTATTACCACTATTCCTATTCGGTGGTGCGCGGCTGCGATCGCATCGTGCCCGTCGACATCTATATCCCAGGCTGTCCGCCGACGGCTGAGGCGTTGCTCTACGGCTTCATGCTTCTGCAGAAGAAGATCCGCCGTACCGGCAACATCATGCGTTGAGGCTCAGATGGCAGATCTCATCAAAGGCCTCGTCGATCACATTGAGAAAGAACGCGGCGGATTCGGCATCTCGACGCGCGTCGCCTACGGCGAAGTGACGGTGACGGCCGCAACCGACACGTTGATCGGCCTTCTGACATTCCTTCGCGACGATCAGGTCTGCAAATTCTCGACGCTCGTCGACATCTGCGGTGCCGATTACCCGAACCGCGCAAAACGGTTCGACGTCGTCTATCACCTGCTCAGCATGCACCGGAACCAGCGTGTCCGCGTTAAGATAGAGACCGATGAGACGACGCCGGTCCCATCCGCTGCCGCCGTCTGGCCGGCCGCGAATTGGTTCGAGCGTGAAGCGTTCGACATGTACGGCATCCAGTTCGCCGACCACCCGGACCTTCGCCGCATTCTCACCGACTATGGCTTCACCGGATACCCGCTCCGCAAAGACTTCCCGATCACCGGCTTTGTCGAGCTTCGCTACGACGAACAGCAAATGCGCGTCGTGTACGAGCCGGTGAAGCTCGTCCAAGACTTCCGCAAGTTCGACTTCATGTCGCCCTGGGAAGGCGCCAAACACATACTGCCCGGCGACGAAAAGGCGTCGAAATCATGACCGCCGCGACCGAACCCAAGACCCGCAATCTCAGTCTCAATTTCGGCCCGCAGCATCCGGCCGCGCACGGCGTGCTGCGCCTGGTGATGGAACTCGACGGCGAAGTCGTCGAGCGTCTCGATCCGCATATCGGCCTCCTTCATCGCGGCACCGAAAAGCTGATCGAGAACAAGACTTACCTGCAGGCGGTGCCGTATTTCGACCGGCTCGACTACGTCGCGCCGATGAATCAGGAACACGCGTTCGCGCTCGCGGTCGAAAAGCTGTGCGGTATCGCTGTGCCGCCGCGCGCGCAAATGATCCGCGTGCTCTACAGCGAAGTCGGCCGCATCCTCTCGCATCTTCTCAACGTCACGACGCAGGCTTTGGACGTCGGCGCGATGACGCCGTCGTTTTGGGGCTTCGACGAGCGCGAGAAGCTGATGATCTTCTACGAGCGCGCCTCCGGCAGCCGCATGCACGCGGCGTACTTCCGGCCGGGCGGCGTCCACCAAGATCTGCCGCAAAAGTTGCTCGACGATCTTCATGCGTGGTGCGACGCGTTCCCCCGCGTGATGGACGACATCGAAACGCTTCTGACCAATAACCGCATCTTCAAGCAGCGCAACGTCGATATCGGCGTAGTCTCGACCGAGACCGCGCTCGCCTGGGGCTTCTCGGGCGTCATGGTGCGTGGCTCCGGCATGGCTTGGGACCTGCGGCGCGCCCAACCTTACGAGTGCTACTCCGACCTCGACTTCGACATCCCGGTCGGCAAGAACGGCGATTGCTACGACCGCTACCTCTGCCGCGTCGAAGAGATGCGTCAGTCGGCGAAGATTATGAAGCAGTGCATCGAGAAGATGCCGAAGGGCCCGGTGCACGAACAATCGGGCAAAGTCGTGCCGCCGAAGCGCGCCGAGATGAAGCAATCGATGGAAGCGCTCATCCATCACTTCAAGCTCTACACCGAAGGCTACCACGTGCCGGAAGGCGAAGTGTACGCCGCCGTCGAAGCCCCGAAGGGCGAGTTCGGCGTCTACCTCGTCAGTGACGGCTCGAACAAACCCTACCGCTGCAAAATCCGCGCCCCGGGCTTCCCGCATCTGCAAGCACTGGACTTCCTCTCCAAAGGCCACATGATCGCCGACGTCGCCGCGATCCTGGGTTCCCTCGACATCGTCTTCGGGGAGATCGATCGATGAGCCTCCGCCGCCTTGCCCCCAACCAACCCGCATCCTTCGCGTTCTCAGCTGAAAATCTCGCCTGGGCGCAGAAGCAAATCAAAAAGTACCCGGAAGGCCGCCAAGCCTCTGCCGTCGTGCCGCTCTTGTGGCGCGCGCAGGAGCAAAACGGCGGGCACGTGACCGAGCCGATGATCCGCGTGATCGCCGAGATGCTGGGCGTTTCGCCGATCCGCGTACTAGAGATCGCGACGTTCTACACGATGTTCAACCTGAAGCCGGTCGGTCAGCACCTGCTGCAGGTCTGCACGACAACGCCGTGCTGGCTGCGCGGTTCCGACGCCGTGGTCGCCGCCTGCAAGAAGCACATCCACCCGCACGCCGAAACGGTCTCCGCCGACGGCAAGCTCTCGTGGATGGAAGTCGAGTGCCTGGGTGCCTGCGTGAACGCCCCGATCATCCAGATCGGCGACGACTTCTACGAAGACGTCGACGGCGCCCGCGCGGAAGCGATCATCAACGACCTTCGCGCCGGCCGTAAGCCGAAGCCGGGCTCGCAGATCGGCCGCCAGACATCGGCGCCCGAGGGCGGACCACAAACGCTCACTGACGCATCTCTCTACACGAAGGGCGGCTGATGCTATCCGACAAAGACCGCATCTTCACGAACCTCTACGGCGTCCACGACTGGCGCCTTC
>CAZYGK010000139.1:0-7892 GCA_964647355.1 uncultured Flavobacteriaceae bacterium
TCGAGTCGCAGAAAGAGCGCGGATAGATTTGATAGACGACCGCGCTCTTCCACCATGCGCTCACGCTTGGTCGACGCGCTCAATTATGCGGCCGACGAGGCCGTACGCTTTCGCTTCCTCGGCCGACATCCAGAAGTTCCGGTCGGTGTCGTCTTTGACCTTCGAGAGCGGCTGGCCGGTTTCGTCCGCGATCGTGCGGTTGATGCGGTCTTGCGCTTTGAGGATTTCCTGAGCTTCGATTTCGATGTCGCTGGCCGTGCCGCGCATGCCGCCCAAGGGCTGGTGGATCATGAAGCGGCAGTTCGGCATCGAGAAGCGGCGCGCGCGGTCGGCGGCGAGGAAGATGTGCGTGCCGGCGGAGGCGACCCAGCCGGTGCCGATCGTCTTCACCTTGGGACGCAGCGCCTTGATCATGTCGTGGATCGTGTCGCCCGACTCCACGTGACCGCCCGGCGAGTTGATGATGATCTTGATGTCCTTGTTCGGGTCCTCGGTCGAGAGCGCGATCAGGTGCGCGGTCACGCGCTCGGCCATCTTCATGTCGACTTCGCCGAAGATGAGGACCGTGCGCGCCTTATAGAGCGCCTGCGAGATGGCCGTGAACGGCGGCGGCTCTGGCGTCTTGGACTCTTCTTCTTTGTCGAGGCGGAACCGCGAAATCATGGGATTTTCCTTAGGTATAGGGGATTCGAGGATGGGTTTAGCACCCCCGTCGGACCGGCGCCAAGCCTGTCACGTTCCTTAGGAAGGCTTGGGCTCGCGTTTCCGACTTGCCTTGGGCTTTTTGCTCAATTTTGCCGCTGCCCGCTTTGCGTCTATCCGTTTGCGCAACGCGGCGAACACCTCGCGGGCAGACACACTTGCACTGCCGTCGGCGAATGCTTCGTCGATGCGGGCCTTGAGCCAGAGGTCGGCACCGGTGAGTGGCCGTTTGCTCATCAATTGACGCCCACGACCTTTGCCAAAGTCGGCCCAATTTCGGCGTTCACCACCAGGTCAGCCATGTGATCGAGTTCGGTCGGGTCGCGGTTGAGAATCACGAATTTCGCGCCGTTGCGTTTGGCGGCGATCGGAAGGCCAGCGGCCGGGTAGACGACGAGCGAGGAGCCGATTGCCAGACATAGGTCGCAGGCGAGGACGGCTTCGGCGGCGCGTTCCATCTCTTCCTCAGGCATCGCTTGGCCGAAGGAGATCGTCGCCGACTTCACGACGCCGCGACACTCGCGGCAAACCGGCGGTTCGCCCGTCGATGTGAAAACCGGCTCGATGTCGTCAAACTCGTGCCGCAGGCCGCAGGACAAGCACTTGGCGTAGGTCGAGTTGCCGTGAACTTCCACGACCTTGGCGGCGGGAACGCCGGCCGCTTGATGCAGGCCGTCCACGTTTTGGGTGATGACGTGGGAGACTTTGCCGAGCTCCACCAACTTTGCGACCGCGCGGTGGCCTGCGTTCGGTTGGGCGTTCTTGAGCATGCCGCGGCCGTTGAACAGCCTTGTCCAGGCTTCGATCCGAGCGTCGCGCGAGCGGACAAATTCGTCGAAATAGATCATGCGGTGCTTCGACCATATGCCGCCGGGGCTCCGGAAATCGGGGATGCCCGATTCGGTCGAGATGCCGGCGCCGGTGAACACGACGGCGCGTTCCGAGGCTTCGATAAGTTTCTTCAGATCGTCCAACATGGCGCCAGCATGGCATGGGCCCCGCACGTTGACAAAAGGTCCGCTCGACGCGACGCGCCCTTTCACATAGACCACATATATGGCCGCTTCCGCCGACATTTCGCAATTCAAGGATGCGCTGATCGTGTTGAGCGCCGCGGCGGTCGTCGTGCCGGTGTTTCATTCGCTGCGCCTCAGTCCGGTCTTGGGCTACGTCCTGATCGGCATGGTGGTAGGGCCGTTCGGCCTCGGCGCGTTGGCGCCAGACGTCGCTTGGCTTTCGTACCTGACGATTGACGAAAAGGCGGGCATATCGCGCGTTGCCGAGTTCGGCGTCGTTCTGCTGCTCTTTATGATCGGCTTGGAGCTTTCGCTCGAGCGATTGCAGCTCATGCGCCGCCTTGTGTTCGGCCTTGGCAGCGTGCAATTGGGCGCAAGCGCACTGGCCATCGGTGGCGTCGCGTACATGGCGACCGGCAACGGCACAGTCGCCGCTGTGATCGGTCTTGCTCTTGCAATGTCGTCCACGGCCATCGTCACGCAGGTATTGGCCGAGCGGAAACAGCTCGCCGCGCCGTGGGGCCGCGCGAGCTTTGCCGTGTTGCTGTTTCAGGATATTGCGGTCGTTCCGGTGTTGTTTGCGGTGAGCGTTCTCGGTGCGGGCGGCCAAGGGTCGCTGTTCGTTCAGCTCGGGTTCGCACTCCTGCAGGCGACCCTCACCGTCGTTGCCGTGTTCGTCGGCGGACGCTTGATCCTGCGCCCGCTGTTTCGACGGGTCGCACTGACCGACAGTCCCGAACTCTTTATGGCGGCATGTCTGCTCGTCATCATCGCGACCGGGCTTGCGACGTCGGCAGCGGGGCTCTCCATGGCGATGGGCGCGTTGATCGCGGGCCTGCTGCTCGCGGAAACGGAGTACCGCCGGCAGATCGAAGTGATGATCGAGCCGTTCAAAGGGCTTCTGGTCGGCGTCTTCTTGATCACGGTCGGCATGAGCGTCGACTTGGCCCGTATCGTCGCCGAGCCCGTTGCTATCGCGGCCGCGGGTGCGGGTCTCATCGCGGCCAAGGCGCTCATTGTGGCGCTTGCGGCGCCGTTGTTCGGGCTGACGACCGCGCAAGGCGTGCGCAGCGGCCTCGTGCTGGGGCCTGGCAGCGAATTCTCGTTCGTGATCTTGGCGCTGGCTTCGACAACGGGGCTTGTCGACGAGGCAACGGTTTCGTTCTTGCTGATCGTGGCCGCACTGACGATGGCGCTCATTCCGCCGCTGCAGACGCTCGGCAAAACGCTTGAGAAGCAGCTGAGCCCGGTTGCGGCGCCCCACCCGGCCACGTTGATCCAGGTCCCCGCCGACGACGGGCCGCGCGTCATCATTGCGGGGTTCGGCCGTGTCGGGCGCATTGTTGCCGGCCTATTGAAGGAACACAACGTTCCCTTCATCGCCGTCGATGCCAATGCCGGAGCGGTCGCTCGCGCTCGCGACGAGGGGCATGACGTCTACTTCGGCGACGTGAAGCAGATCGAGTTCTTGCGGCGGTGCGGCATCGGTACGGCGCGCGCTCTCGTGCTCACGATGGATGCACCGAAAGCTGCGAGTGAGGTCGTGGGCATCGCGCGTGCGGAGCGGGCCGATTTGCAGATCATCGTGCGGGCTCGCGACGCCGACCATGCAGGCGAACTGTACCGGCTCGGCGCGACCGACGCTGTGCCCGAGACGGTGGAGGCCAGCCTGCAACTCGGCGAGGCGGTTCTGGTGGACGTCGGCGTGCCGATGGGCCTTGCAATCGCCTCGATCCACGAGATGCGCGCCGAAATCCGCAGCGGCATCCAAGCGGCTGCGCCGGAGACGCAGGTCCGGACGCAACCCCGGCGGCGATTGCGCGACGCCAAGCCGAAGACGTAGGACTCGCACTGCATGGAACTGCCCTACATCCTCACCCTGCCCCGCCTGCACGAGTTGGCGGCGCCGCTCTACCTCCTGCTGCTGCTCGGCGAGTATGTGCTCGTCCGCAACGGCGCGCTGCGCGGCCACTTCCGGCAGGAGGATACGCACACAAGCCTGATCATGGGGATTGGCAGTATTGTGGTGCCGATGCTGCTGGCGACGCTTGGCGTGGGCGTCGTCTTTTGGGCCTACGAGAACCGCATTGCGACGATCGGATTCGCGTGGTGGGCGTTCGTGCTTTGCTTTCTGCTTGATGACCTTCGCTTCTATTGGGGCCACCGCATCCAGCATCGTTCGCGCTGGTTCTGGGCGGCGCACGTCGTTCATCACTCGAGCGAGTACTACAATCTTTCAACGGCGCTGCGTCAGCCTTGGACGGGAACGATCACGGGGCTGGTTCTGCTTGCCGCGCCGCTCGCTTGGATCGGTTTCCACCCGGCGCTCATCGCGTTTTGCGCGTCTTTGAATTTGTTCTATCAGTTCTTTCTGCACACGGAGGCCGTGGGGCGGCTGCATCCCTGGATCGAGGCGGTGTTCAACACGCCCTCGCACCATCGGGTGCACCACGCACGCAACCCGCGTTACCTCGACGCGAACTACGCCGGGACGCTGATCATCTGGGACAAGCTGTTTGGCACTTTCGTCCCGGAGCTCGACCGGGACAAGCCGGTTTTCGGGTTGGTCAAGAACATCGAGACATTCAACCCGATCACGGTCGCGCTCGGCGAATATTGGGGCATCGCGCGCGACGCGGTGGGCGCGAAGCGCTCGCTGCTCGATCGTATTCGCTACATCTTCGCGCCGCCGGGTTGGTGTCATGACGGGAGCCGCAAAGACTCCCGCACGATCAAGGCGGACTATCTGCGCGAGCATCCGCAAGAAGCTGGAACGGAAGGGCTTCCCGTTAGCGGCCGAGCGTGAACGGGTGCAAGCCCCACTGCCAGGCGAAGGCAAGGAAGATCAACACCGCGATCGTCACGATGCCGTAGCCGATTTGTGCGAGGCGCGCCTTCGTGCCGTCGCCGAAGCCGCCAATGCTCCATATCGCCATCGGAATCGCGAGCAGCGCAATGACAACGGGCGTCGCGAGCAGCGCCGTCAGCAGCGGCGTCGGCCCGTGTAGAACGGCGAGCGGCGGGTTTTGCTCAAGCAGCACCGCCATGACGACAAGAGCGGTCAGCATCAGACCGGCTGCGGCGAACGCCGCGACGCGCGCCCACGGTTTGAGGACCGCCTGAGGTTCTCCCAGCACCAGGCGGCCGATGGAACCGGTCAGTATGTTCCAGAGCGTGACAACAGAGACGAGGACAACAAGGCCCAGCGCCGCCGACCAGATCGACCATTCGTCCGAACCGGCGACGCGGTCGAAGACATCCATGCCGATCGCAAGCCTGTTCGGCTGGCCCTGCACCGCGGCGGCCTTCATCTGAAAGTCGGGGTTGATCCAGGTGCCGTCTGCGCGCGGCTCGAAGACGAGATCGCGGCCGGTGGACGGCCACTGCACCATCAATCTTCCCTCGCCCGGCGCCGTGACCAGCATTTGCGACGCGGCCGCCGCCATCACGGTGAAGTCCGAGCGAGCGCGGCGCACGGCCATGTAGGTGCCGGCCAGACTTTGCGCACGCGCCTCGGCGTCCGCAGGCGGTTCCGCGGCAGGCGCGCCGGCGTGCGGCCACAGTGCGTCGAACAAGGACTTGCGCAACGAGGCGCTGGCGGCGAAGTGGCAATCGGCGTTGTAGACGACGAAGAAGCCGCTCTTCGTGTCGGGCGACAATACGAGCTGGGCGCAATAGCCCATCCACGCGCCGTCGTGCCCGATCCAGCGGATGCCGTTGCGGTGGCCTTCCATGAAGCCATAGGCAAAGCCGTCGAGGCCCTCGGCTTGCGCGAAGTGCTGCGCGTGCATGCGCTCGATCGAGGCTTCGGATAGCAAGTGCTCGTCGTCGCCGTAGACGCCCTTGTTCAGGTGCACGAGCATGAACTTCGCCATGTCGGCTGCGGTCGTGATCAGGTCACCCGCTGGCGCACCTTGAACGCGGTCAAGTTCGCCGCGCTTGAAGCCGCCTTCTTCACCACCCTTGAAGTAGGGAACAGCGATGTCTTGCGGTGTCGGATAGGGAATGCCGAAGGACGAGGCCTCCATGCCGAGTGGCGTGAAGATGTAGCTGCCGATATAGGTCGAGAACGCTTCGCCCGATACGTTTTCGACGACGTACCCCGCCAGCGCCAGCGCGTGGTTCGAATAGGCTATTGTCTTGCCGGGTGGTAGAACGCGCGGCGGCATGGTTTGGGCCAGGTACTCCGCCAACGGCAAGGGAGCGCTTGCGAGCGGCGTGCTGAGGCCGAGGTAGCGGTCGTCGAAGCCGGCGGTATGCGTGAGGATGTTCGCAAGCGTCACCGGTTCGGCGTAGTTCGACGGGATCTTGAACGCGTGCAGATATGTGTTCACGTCTGCGTTGAGGTCAGCCTTGCCCTGCTCGACGACCTGCATCACTGCGGTTGCGGTGAGCAGTTTCGAGATCGACGCGACTCGGAAGCGAGTGCGATCTGGATCGACCGGTGTTCGCGCGCGGATGTCCGCAAACCCGTAGCCACCCTTCAGTGCGACCTTGCCGTCTTGAATGATCAGGATCGCCGCGCCCGGAAACTCGCCGGCGGCGATCAGGCCCGACATCATGCCGTCGATGTAGCTTTTGAGGTTCGCCACGCCTGGCGGAAGGTTGGCGTTCGCTTCGGCGGCAGCCGCGGCCTCACGGTCGAACGTCCCGGAGGGAAGCTCCACGGTGCTTTGGCCGGCGATCGGTCCGCTTTCGCTGCGCGGTGGCGGCTCCAAAACGGCTCCACCAAAGCCGCCGGATTCATCCGACGGCTGCGCGGACGCCGCGCCTATGCAGGCTGCGGCCATCAAGCAGAGTATGAGAAAACGCCAACGCATTCAGCGCCCTAAAGATGCCGCCGCAATCTAACGGTCCCGCTTGCCGTCATCTACACGGGCCCTGTGCGAATTATCAACTGCCGGGCCCTTCGGAATTCTGAACGCTTGCGCGCGCCACGTGTGGTAAACAAGTTCTTTCCCTTGGCCCGATGCGAGAGACCCATGCTGTTCCGCCAACTCTTCGAACCGCAATCGTCCACCTACACATATCTGCTGGCGGACGAGAATTCGGGCGAGGCGGTCGTCATCGACCCCGTCTTCGAGGAAGTGCGCCGCGAGATCGCGCTGATCGAGGAGCTTGGGCTCAAGCTGCTGGCGTCGCTGGAAACGCATGTGCATGCCGACCACGTAACGGGCGCCTGGCTCTTGAAGTCGAAGCTCGGCTCGCGCATCGCCTTGTCGGCGCAGTCGGGGGCGGAAGGGGCCGACATCTACCTGAAGAACGGCGACCGTGTGGCGTTCGGCAAGCGCTACGTCGAGGCGCGCGCAACGCCGGGGCACACGAACGGCTGCATGACCTTTGTGCTGGACGATCGGAGCATGGCGTTTACCGGCGACGCATTGCTCATTCGCGGGTGTGGGCGAACCGACTTCCAGCAGGGAAACGCGCGGGCTCTGTTTCGGTCTGTGCGCGAGCAGATATTCTCCCTTCCGGGCTCGTGTACGGTTTATCCGGGGCACGATTACAACGGATCGACGGCGTCCTCGGTGGGCGAGGAGATGGCTCACAATCCGCGGCTCGGCACCGGGATTCGCGAGGACGATTTCTGCGGCTATATGGGCAATCTGGGGCTCGCGCACCCGAAGAAGATGGACATTGCCGTGCCGGCCAATCTGAAATGCGGAAAGCCCGACGCGCCCGTCGCGCTTGACGCCGATTGGGCGCCGGTGCGCCTGACGTTCGCGGGCGTCCCGGAAGTCGCGCCGCACTGGGTCGAGGAGCACGCGCGGGTCTTGCAGCTTATCGACGTGCGCGAAGCGCCTGAGTTCAACGACGAGCTTGGCCATATCGGCGGGGCGCGGCTGATCCCGCTCGGTGAGTTGACGCGGCGGCTCGCCGAGCTCGACAAGGCGGCGCCCACGGTCGTCTATTGCCGCTCTGGTGCGCGCTCGGCGCGGGCGGCGCTGATGCTGCAGCAGAACGGATTTGCGCGCGTCGCCAATCTGAGCGGGGGAATGCTGCGCTGGCGCCAGCAGGGACTGCCCGTGGGTGCGTGAGTGGGCCGCATGGAACGGCTGTTTTGCCAGGATTTCGGGGCTTGCCTCGAACGGCTTGGCCCTATAGAAAGCGCCCTCTTTGCGCCCTTCGTCTATCGGTTAGGACTCAAGATTTTCAATCTTGCAAGAGGGGTTC
>CAZYGK010000140.1:0-7854 GCA_964647355.1 uncultured Flavobacteriaceae bacterium
CCACGATCGTGCATGGCCGAATTTGAAACGCGAAAGACCGCTCGAAGCGCAGGGTGCTGCGATCGCGGCAGGCCTGAAAGGCAGAGGCCGGCTGCGGCGGCGGCGAATTCGGACCGTAGTGTGGCGGCGGCGGCGGTGGCGGCGGTGGCGGGGAGGCCTGGGCTAGGCCGGATACCGCGAGCAGCATGACCGCCACCAAGACCTGCATCGACGTATGCATCGTCACCCTCGCCCCGCGACCTGATTTGCCGGGCACGCTAACATAAGCATCGGCTTCATGCCCCCCGCTCGCTTTCCCCCGCCCTTCGGTTCAGCGGCAATCTCCAACAACAAAGTTCGTCATGGCCGGGCTTGACCCGGCCACCCAGGGCAACAAACAGCTGCATCTGAACGCAGTGCTGCAAAGCTCATCCCCCGAGTGATCGTGACGAAGCCGTGAGCGTGACTCTGGGTGGCCGGGTCAAGCCCGGCCATGACGAACTTTTTTTTGTTGGCCGTCACCGCTTTCGCGGCGGGACCACGTCTTTGAAGACGTCGAAGGATTTCCACGCGGGTTCGAGCGGGGTTTCGTCCGCGGCCGGCGTGTAGGGCGAGGGCTTGGCGTGTTCCAGATCGTGGATGCGTTGATGGCGGGAAGTTGAACTACTGGGCGATGCTGTTTTGGGACCGCGTTATCATGACCGTGACGTTTCATGACCCATGGCACTGCGATTGTGATTCGTGCACCGCAGCGTTCGCAGGTGAAAAGGCGGCTTAACGTTTGAATGAGAGGCAGGAGTGCGGGGCCGGTACTTGCGCTCACCACGCGGGGGAATTGGTAAACTGTCCCCGTTTTTTTGCGCTCGAACATGTGAAATCCACTCCGTTTGATGCGTTTGCGCGGCGGATTTCCGCGGGTTTATCCGTTTGGTGTGCGTTTGGTATCCGTGGGGGATGCGTTTGCCGCCTGCCAAAGGCCGGTGTGTGCGCAATCGAATCCGTTAGAAGCGTTAGATTGGCGGAAATCCGCCGGTTTATCCGTTAGATAAGCGTTAGATTGGCGTTAGGTGAGCGTTATCTCCATATTGTCCTTCGTTATGATGACCGGCACGCGGGCGCAGGCCGCCCCACCCTCCGCGGGAAGCGGCCCCGCGAATAAGCCGTTGATGACGATCGACGATGTCAAGTCGCAGCCGCAATCGCGGACGAGGCGCTTTCAGCGATTGGGAATGGAACATTTGTAGAACATTTTCGCGCGAAAAGTCAAGCGAAATGTGCGCGCGTTCGTGTTCGTGTTCGTGCGCTTTGCGGCCGTCGCCGTAAGCGCGCTCGCTTCAGGCAAACGCCCTTGGGAACAGAATGGCAACCTTTTTCTGGTGATGCGCCGAGCACGATGATAAAGTCACCGCTGCTGAGAAGGACGAGAGCTCGCGATGGCCGAAGTGACGTTGACCCTGAAAGGCGACGCCGCGACGCGGCTTCAGCGGTTGCTCAAGGACTCGGCCTACCCGAACGCGGAAGCTGCGGTCGCGGATGCGTTGGAGGCGCTCGAAGAAAGTCGCGCGCCCGAGCTCGACGCTTGGCTGCGCGAGGTTGTGGGCCCGCGCCTCGACGCGATGCGCGCCGCGCCTGGGGCGTCGCTCACCGCCGATCAGGTACGCGCACGGTTGTTCGGCAAGTCTTGAGGCATGCAGACGTTCGCCGTTGTCTTCTCGCCGGCGCCGCCGGTGATCTCGAGTCCATGCGCGACTTCATCGCCGAGGCGGCCGGCCGCGAGATCGCCGACCGTTTCGTCGCGCGATTGGTGGCGCATTGCGAGGGCTTCGCCCGCGCGCCGTTGCGCGGGACCGTGCGTGAAGACATCAGGCCGGGATTGCGCCTTGCGGGGTGACGGCGGACGGTGACGATTGCGTTTGCGGTCGATGAGACGGCGCAGCGGGTCGATATCGCCGGCGTATTCTACCGCGGGCGCGACGTGGCCGGAGCGATGGCGGCGCGGGGGATGATGTCTAGAGCCTTGGAGAATCTGTAAGGCGTCCCCGTATTTTTTGCCACTTTAGGGGTGCGGTCCAGTTACGTGTCCCCCTATTCTCCTATTCTCCGATTTCCTAAATATACTGCCCAAGGCGTCCCCGTATTCTTCCTGTCTTTTCCTCCGTATTCCCGATATCTATGACACTCACTCACTTACGCTGTCCGCTCCGAAAATGGAGCTTTAGCAATGCGCTCCAGTCGCGTGCTCTTTGGAGCCTTTGGTGTCCAGGATGGTTCGCTTATGGATTTTCGTGAACGTTGTTTCACCGACTTTTTTCGAACACCGGACGAAATCATAGCGATGTCGCGCACTTGTTCCTGAAAATCGACGCGTAGGCGATCCCACAACTCCGGTCTCTCGCTCCACCCTCGACGCCCAAGCACCCAAGCTGCGATCATACGCTTCCAGGGGCGCGGCGACTCAGCCCAAGCTATGGCTTGGGCTAGGTTTTCACCGTTGGTTGCGAGCAAAATCACTTCTATTGCAGCCCTTGCGCGGTCGTCCTCTTCTGAATTGATGCTTCGATCTGCGCGTACTGTTGGCACGAGATCGTTACCAGCGAGGTGCTGCTGAAGAACGTGCGCTTCACTCCGGTTCGTACGAACGATTGCCATTGCGGCAGCGATGCGTACCCGGAAAGAGGGATCCCGGAGAGCGAGTTTTGCGCCGCTTAGGAACTCTTGCTGTTCACGCTGGTTTCGCCACTCAACTGTAGCTCCGAGCGCGTCGAGTGCCATATAGCGAAACTCGGAGTCTGCATCTTCCAATGCCAAGTTCTGTAGAAGCGATACTTCGAACTCATCAAGCGCGCTCTGACTCGCCAGGTATCCCAGCCCTGTTATGGCTTCGCCCAGAAGTTCCCGAGCATCGTTCGAGATCGCCCAAGAGAGCACGAAGCGATAGTCTTCACTCTCCAGGCGTGCTGCCGCCCAAACCGCGAACCTTCGGCTTGTCACACTCTCAGAAAACCACAACGTTCCTAGCGCGGCAGACACGGCGTCTTGCTCAACATCCCCCTGTTCCTTTCCGATGATCCACGCCGCCAATTGGGCGGCCGCCCTTGCATCGGCGTCTCGGTCCCCATCGGCAACTCGGTGCAAACTCGGAAGCGCATGAGGCAGGCCGCACTTGCCCAAGCCGAAAGCTGCGACCATCTTCTTCATGTTGTCGCTATCAAGCAGGCGCTCCAAGTTCGAAGTCAAAATCTGAGGTTCGATGAATGCACCCGACTTCGTCAGGCTCATGACACACGCTTCTATCAATGGGTAGTCCCCACGGACACTTGCGCTTGTGAGCCGGTTAAGCCTGACAACAACTGATTGATGAGATGCGGTAAAGCCTAAGCGGCTCGCCGCCAGTGTTTGATCAACGTATAGTCGTCGAAGCGGTACCAACGAAAGACCGTACAATAACTCTCTTGACCAACCTCTGGGGCGAGGCCCGCCTAACAGAACAGTAAGGGCCCCATCCGCTCGATCGGATTCGGTCGAAGCAAGCGCGGTGATGCATGCGCCGATAACCCGAAGGCGCTCGAGAGTCCTTACACCTTGAACCGCAAGGACGTTGATGATTATCGGAACACTCCGCGGATCTCCTATCCGTGCGATCGCATTTGCCGCCTCAATTTGGGTGCGCGAATCTCCGCTGACGAGTCGGGCACACAATATCGGCGTAGCCCGAGGGCTGCCCAACTCTCCAAGTGCAAAGATGGCATCAAGCCGAAGAAGCCGTTCGGGCCCAGCGAACGCGATTTGAGCGACCGTGCTGCTGCTTAGCGATTCCCTTAAGCGATTAAGCACACGGTAGGTTGGGTCTCTAAGCAATAGCGACACTCGGTTAACAGCAGCGATATCATCTGTATACAGAGCAATACGCGCTAACCGTGACCCTGATGCGACGACGCGAGATAGTGAGTAGACAGCGTACGGATCTCTTAGCCCTCCGAGCACTTCAATCGCACGCCATTTAGGACGCCAGGAAAGGCCCGCCAACGCTTCAGACAGAGCTGTTGCTACTGGACGGCGTAAATCTCGATTTGCGCTCACCAGTTGCGCGAGCGCGCGCACGACATAGTCCGAAAAGCGTCTGTCCGAGGAGAGTAGTTGGCTGAGGTGCTTTACTGCCTCTGGATGTCCGGTTGAAGCCAGCGCTGAAAGGACGACGCGTTTCACTAAGGGGTTTCTGTCGAGCAACAACTCACCAAGCGCGCCGACGACATGATCAGGATCAACCGCCGCCTTACGCCTAAGTGCCGTCTCTGCCGCTTCGCTTACAGCTCTTTTCGGCGATGTCATTCGAGCGGCGAGCTCCAACAAGTCCCTCCGGACTCGAATTGCCTCGATGGCACTCCCCAGATCAGTTGCGTCCTCTTCAGTAGGCTCGCTCCGCAGCGTGGCTATCGCCGCAACAAGTACACTCTTCTCAGGCACGCGCGGGTTTCTCAAACCGAACAGGCTTCTAAGTACACGCCTCAGCGGCCCGGTCCGCTGGCCGAGCAACGAGCGTGCCCGCGCAGCAAGACCATCGGCCGCCGCCATGCGGCATTGGCGGCTAGTCGATCCAATCCCGCGCCGCCCGGAAAGCAGAAATTCGATTACTTCGGTAGCCAACTGCCATCCAGCCAACCAAGCCGCCCCAATGCTGAGGCATAACGGTCCGTTGCGGCCACGGCCGCTCGAAGCGCGGACTGGTCGTAAATCGCCAAACGCTTGCCATATTCGGGGTCGGATGCAGTGCGGTTAAATATGGCTCGCTCCTCGAAGGGATCTAGAATGTTCAGATCATCCCCCGGATCGTCGAACCGAGCGCGAAGGTTCCCAAGGCGCACTATGCTCGAAATAGCTTGCAGAAACGCAGTGAGCAGCAGCAAGTCCATCGACACGCGAATTGCAAAGACCATGTTTCTCGCGTTCTCGTCGCCGGTGGATAGATCAAATATGGCGCCGTTCTTAACACCATAAACTTCTGACCAATCTACGAACGGCATAGCTTTTGTTAGTTCACCGCCGATGAAGCCAACCCATTCAGCGGTATCCTGTGCATTCTCCTTCAGCCAGCTCGCGATGGAACGTGCAGCAGTTGCCACCCACACCACGGGGCTATAGTCGCCACCGAAAGCTGCGGGGTCCAGATGCTTTCGGTCCTCTGCTTTGCAGGTTATGCTTTCGGTTCTTACGTCGGGCATACCATGTTGCCGATTCCATTCTGCTTGAGCCATACACCCGAAACTGATTTGCTCCCTGTTTGCTCGCTCGAGCAGAAGCGGCATTACCACCAATATAAGGACCGCCAGCAGAGTCATCGCTTCGTCGGTAAGGTCTTGCCGGAATCGAATGCGGAGTCTTGTCGACTTCCTTTCGATGTCATTCCCCTCCATCCAGAGGGCGCGGTCCTCCTCAATCCACGACCAACGTCGAATTACTGAGAGCGTGAACAAACACGCTGCTCCTGCAGCCCACCAACAGAACGGTGTTCGCGCGTGAACAATCAGCCAACAGAAGAAGCCATACCAAAGCACCAATGCTCCATAGCGCGGGAACCAACTGCCTCGATCGTCACCTTCCTCAAAAGCATCACCACGGGTGCGCAGGACCGAGGGAACGAACGATTGCCACGTCAACGTCGTTCCCGCCCATTTGGCGACTCGGCGCACCAAGAAATAATCGAATCCATTCACGAGCCGACCAATGGTTTCCGGAAGGAAGGCAGTGACTGCCAGTGCGCGTCTCGTCGCGAGTGAAATTCTTAAGAGCACTGGTCCCATAACCGGCCACGATGGGATCTCACGCCGGGCCACCGGTATCCAACCCGCGATCGCCAGCGCCAGAGCGAATCCAACGAGAGCCGCACTTCCAATCTCATACGGAATTTCTCGCTGCCCTTTGCTGGCCCACATCGCCAAACCGATGATGCCGGCGCCGCCGATGAGGATCGCGTTTGCAGTAACAACTGGAATCTTGGGCTGCAGCGCATTGCGATCTTCGAAGGCACGCGACTCGACAAATACGATGCGCGCTAGCCAGAAAACAAACCCCGCGACGACTGTGGCGGCGAGGAATTGAACAACTTCAACAAGCACCAGTATGCTGAGCAGCCATTTTGGCGCGCACGCTGAGCCATCCACGTCGCAACCTGCATCATTGAGTAGGAACCTTCCCAAACCAGTTGGCCCTGGAGGCAGACTTTGACCTAACTCAACCAACCACTTGCCGAGAGAAACGAGTTGTGTGGCCAGCCAACTTACTAGGTCTCCCCCGAGCGCTATGTCGCGTAGCGGCATTTCCGACTTTGGGAACAGGGATGCTACGGCCGTCACGGAAGCGTAGGCGATGACGAGCAGAACGCCGCCAACAAAGTTGTTGAATCCGGCCCGAGCGAATTGCAATAAGGATTGTCGAATTGCGTCGCGAATAGTCGCGCGAAGCGGCGCTCCCGAAGCGATTTCTGTTGTCATCGCAGCCCCCCAGCTGACGACAACCATAACCCACGCCTTGCGGAGAGCGCATTTGAGTCGCCTTTGGATCGAGAACAGAGCCAACGATGTTGCATGCGAGTAACAGAGAGGAAGGCGCACAGAATGTTGTTTTTCAACTGACAGGTGATTTTTCGCCAGTCGAGTAACGCAATTCTCTCTGTTGCTAAGTGCCCATCGCTTAGTGTGCTCTCCTTGAACTTGAGAAGCGGTGCCTAGCTCAAAGCTCTTCGGGCAGTGTTCGTCAGGAACGCACCTTCCGTAGTGCAAAGGGCGATGACATTTTGCGAGAATCTCGGGCGAACCGGTTGCCTCATCGAAAAGGAGAAACGGCAATGACCCTTGGGGCTACGGAGCCGCTTTTGCTCACTTCCTGAAACTGTAGCAATGCGAGGCGAGCTGATGTGGAATCTGCGACGAAATTGGGGGCGGGATTCGAACGCGGCGGTCAATCGCTCTGACCGCGAAGGAAGACAAAGCGGCTCCGGTCGAACAACCAGTGATAGCAGCACTGCAGCCAGTGCGAATGCGCAAGGAGGGATCGGCGTCTTCGAAGAAGCGCGTACAAAGGACCGTTTTGCGCTGGTTCTTATGAAAAACGAGCGCAGGTTTTTTGCAAGCACCTATTTTTTGGAGTTGCGGCGTTCAAATGACTCCGTCTACCCAAATCGCTATGGACTTTTTGGGGGACGGATCGAAGCGGGAGAAACAGCCCGCGAGTGCGCGGTGCGGGAAGTGTTCGAAGAGACTGGAGTTAGAATTGCCCAAAGCGATCTTGTCGAGCTTCTGAGTTTCAACGGGGAAAATGACAAGGGGGATGTCAACGAAGGGGGGATTTTTCTTCACAGCTTCCTACCGGGGAATGGAATCACTCTCGCCCAAATTCGGAAGGCTCAAAAAATTCTGATTGGAAGACTCAAAGACCCTGACGACCTGCCCGGAGAACCAGTTGAAGTATACAGTTGGCGTTGGCCGAGTTGGAAGAAACATGACTGGCTACGCTTAACTCCACAAGCAGCCTACGCGTTGCTGGCGGATTTGGATCGAGAAAAGCGTCACAAGAAGTCCCATTGATAGCGACCGCGTTTGGTAATACCTGACACGTGAACGGCAAGCAGCGCCCACGAAACACAGCATCGCTCCGGCGGGAGATTCCGGAACGTCTACATCCGCTCCGGCACTTCGATGCCGAGGAGGGTAAGGGTGGTTTGGAGTTGGATTAGGGCGAGGTGGCAGAGGCCCAGGCGGGCGGCGCGCAGGGGGGCGTTTTCCTCGCTCAGGATGTGGTGGGCGGCGTAGAAGCTGGAGAAGCGTTGGGCGAGGTCGAAGGCGAAGGCGCAGAGGATGTTGGGGCTGCGTTTGGCGGTGG
>CAZYGK010000141.1:0-7815 GCA_964647355.1 uncultured Flavobacteriaceae bacterium
GGCACGCTCACGAACTGGCAGACGATCTCGAACTCGATCAAGCGCCTGCGCTCGATCGAAGAGACGCTGAACGCCGGCGCCCAAGGCCTCACGAAGAAGGAAGCGCTTGACCTCGCGCGCGACAAGGAAAAGCTTGAACGCGCGCTCGGCGGCATCAAAGACATGGGCGGCGTACCCGACCTCTTGTTCGTGATCGACACGAACAAGGAAGCGATCGCCATTCAGGAAGCCAACAAGCTCGGCATCCCGGTCGTGGCGGTCGTCGACTCGAACTCGAACCCGGAAGGCATCGCATTCCCGATTCCGGGCAATGACGACGCATCGCGCGCGATCGCGCTCTATTGCGATCTGGTCGCCCGCGCGGTCATCGACGGGATCTCGGCGGCGCAAGGGCATGCCGGCGTCGACATCGGCGCTTCGTCGGAAGTTCCGGCGCAAGACCTGCCGAACTAAGCAGAACATTGGGCGCGCGGCATGTGCCGCGCGCCCACCACCTCGAACGATTAGGAGCCTCCCATGGCTGAGATCACAGCAACCATGGTCAAAGACCTGCGCGAGAAGACCGGCGCGGGAATGATGGATTGCAGAAACGCGCTGAACGAAGCCGCAGGTGACATCGAAGCTGCGGTCGACATTTTGCGCAAGAAAGGCCTCTCGAAGGCCGCGAAGAAAGCCGGCAACGTCGCGGCCGAAGGGCTTGTCGCGGTTGCGGCGAAGGGCGGCGTCGGCGCCGTCGTCGAAGTCAACTCGCAGACCGACTTCGTCGCGCGCAACGAAGAATTCCAGGCCATGGTCGCCAAGATCGCCGAACTGGCGATCGGTGCCGATGGTGACGTCGCAAAGCTCGGTGCAACCGCATTCGGCGGCGGCAACACGGTCGCCGGCCAAGTTACGGCGCTCTCGGGCAAGATCGGCGAGAAGATGGACCTCCGCCGCACCGGCGCGCTCAGCGCATCGCCCGGCGTGGTCGCAACCTATGTGCACAACCAAGTCGCACCCGGCCTCGGCAAGATCGGCGTCCTCGTCGCGCTGAAATCGTCGGGCGATCAGGGCAAGCTCTCGGCGCTCGGCCGCCAGCTCGCGATGCATGTGGCCGGAACGCCGTTCCCGCCACTCGCCATGAAGCCGGAGCAACTCGACGCGGCCGTCGTTGACCGCGAGAAGTCGATCTTTGCCGATCAAGCGCGCCAGTCGGGCAAGCCCGAGAACATCATCGCAAAGATGGTCGAAGGCCGCATGCGCAAGTTCTACGAAGAAGTCGTGCTGCCGATGCAGCCGTTCATCCTGGACCCCGACAAGACCGTCGCAACGGTCGTAAAAGACGCGGAAAAGGATGTGGGCGCGCCGGTCTCGCTTGAGGGCTTTGTGCGCTATGCACTTGGCGAAGGCATCCAGAAAGTGGAAAGTGACTTCGCAGCCGAAGTCGCCGCCGCAGCGAAGGGCTAAATCGCTATAGGAACCGCACCCATGACATCAGCGCCGATCTACCGCCGGGTACTGCTAAAAATCTCCGGCGAGGCGTTGATGGGCACGGGAAGCTACGGCCTTGATCTCGCCACCGTCGACCGCGTCGCGGGCGAGATCAAGGAAGCCAAAGCCATCGGCACCGAAGTGTGCGCGGTCATCGGCGGCGGCAACATCTTCCGCGGCCTGCAAGCAGCGGCGTCGGGCATGGAGCGCGCAAGCGCCGACTATATGGGCATGCTCGCAACCGTCATGAACGCGCTCGCCATGCAGAACGCCCTTGAGCGCATTGGCGTCGACACACGCGTGCTTTCCGCGATCCCCATGACCACGGTCGCCGAACCTTACATTCGCAGACGCGCGATGCGCCATTTGGAGAAGGGCAGGGTGGTGATCTTCGCCGCCGGCACCGGCAACCCCTTCTTCACGACAGACACTGCAGCTGCACTTCGTGCCGCCGAAATGGGCGTCAACGCCCTCATGAAGGGAACGCAGGTCGACGGGGTGTATTCCGCTGATCCGAAGAAAGATCCCAAAGCCGAGCGATACACCAAGCTATCCTACATGGATGTGCTGTCGCGCGACCTGAAGGTAATGGACGCCTCGGCAATCTCGCTCGCGCGCGAAAGCGGCATCCCGATCGTCGTCTTCAACATTCATGAAAAAATGAACTTCGTCCGTGTGCTGCAGGGCAAGGGTTCCAGCACCGTGATCGCGAACTAATCACGCGCGAAGGCGAAACCTTCGCCAGGAGGATCAAATGGCACAAATGAAACCGTTCGATATGGACGACCTGACGAAGCGCATGAAGGGCGCCGTCTCGACGCTGAAACACGAATTCGCCGGCCTGCGCACCGGCCGCGCGTCGGTGACGCTGTTGGAACCGGTCCACGTCGACGCCTACGGGAGTCCGATGCCGCTCAACCAGGTGGCTACCATCAACGCGCCCGAACCGCGCCTCTTGACGGTGCAGGTGTGGGATCGCGGCCTGGCGATCGCGGTGGACAAGGCAATCCGCAGCGCAAACCTCGGCCTGAACCCGCAAGTCGACGGTCAGCTGCTGCGTATCCCGATCCCGCCGCTCACCGAAGACCGCCGTAAGGAACTGTCGAAGATCGGCGCCAAATACGCTGAGGCCGCGCGCGTCGCGGTGCGCAACATCCGCCGGGACGGTATGGAACATCTGAAGAAGCTCGAGAAAGAGCATCAGATCAGCGAAGACGAACACAAGAAGCAGCACGACGTCGTGCAAAAGGCGACCGACAGCCACATCAAGGAAATCGACGACGCGCTTGCCGCAAAGGAAAAGGAGATCATGCAGGTCTAGTTTCCTGCAGATCGTGGCCCCATGCCGCCAAGTGCGCCATCCGAATCCGAGAGACCGTCGCCGCGCCACGTGGCGATCATCATGGATGGCAATGGCCGTTGGGCGGCAGCGCGCCACCTGCCGCGCGTGATGGGCCACCGCGCCGGCGTCGCGGCCGTGCGCAATGTCGTAAGGGCAGCACCGGAACTCGGCATCGAGATACTGACGCTCTACAGCTTTTCGTCCGAAAACTGGAAGCGCCCGCGCACCGAGGTGAATGACCTCATGGGGCTCCTCAGGCTTTATTTGCGCGACGACCTTGAGGAGTTGCATCGAAACGGGGTCGAAATTCGCGTCATCGGCGCGAAAACCCAGCTTGAAGGGGACATCATCAGCCTGATCGACGAGGCTCAGGCCCGAACGCGGGGAAACTCGAAACTGAAGCTAGTCGTGGCGTTCAACTACGGCGGCCAGGACGAAATCGTCGAGGCTGCAAAACGCATTGCCGAAGACGTGGCCGCAGGCAAAATTGGCCCTGCCGAAGTGACTCGCGACCTATTCGCGTCGTACCTCGCAACGGCCGGGATACCCGATCCCGATCTGGTCATCCGCACGTCCGGCGAGCAGCGCTTGAGCAACTTTCTGATCTGGCAGGCCGCGTACTCCGAGTTCGTATTCACGGACACGCTCTGGCCCGACTTCGGTAAGGCCGAACTCGTCGCTGCCATTCGCGAGTATCAAACCCGGAACCGGCGCTTCGGCGGCTTGACGGCGACCGCAGGCGGCCGCTCGTGACGCCAGAGGTTAAGCGTTCGAGCCTCTGGCCCCGCATTCTCGCCGCCGCCGTTCTTGTCCCTGCAGCCTTGGGCGCGACGTACTTAGGCGGTTGGGTGCTTGCCGCTTGGGTGGCGGCAGCCGGCGTTGCAATGGCTGTCGAGTGGACGGCGATCGTGCATCGCGAACGGCTCGGTTGGCGGCTCGGTCTCCACGTGTTGGCGCTCGCCGCCTCACAAGCGCTGGTCGCGTTGGGCCGCGCCGACTGGGCGTTGGCCAGTGTCTTGATGGTCGCGTTGGTCGGAAACGTGGTTGCCCGAGGGCGCGAGGAGCGCGGCCTCTGGGTCGTGATCGGTATCGTCTACATCGCAATCCCCTGTCTCGCGCTCGTTTGGCTGCGCCAACAAGCGACCTACGGCCTGGAGATGGTGCTCTGGCTGATGCTCGTAGTATGGGCGACCGACAGTGCGGCATATCTGGCCGGCTCGGTCTTCGGCGGCCCAAAACTCGCGCCCGAAATCTCGCCGAGCAAAACTTGGACGGGCGCTGTTGCGGGCCTCGCCGCGGGTATTGCCGCCACGATCGGGTTTGCGCAGTACTTGGGTGCCGTCGCGGATCTGAAGTTCGTTGCGGCGGGCACCGCTCTCTCGCTTCTGACGCAGTGCGGCGATCTGGCGGAATCCGGCCTCAAGCGAACCTTCGGCGTGAAAGACGCCTCCGATCTGATTCCAGGCCACGGTGGCGCACTCGACCGGCTAGACGGGATGCTGTTCGCAACCTTAGGGTTGGCGGCCTACGTTGAATGGGTGGGCGTATCACCGCTCGAATGGGTTATGCCGTGAGTGAGGCACCTGGCCGGAAACTGTCGATCTTGGGCTCCACCGGTTCGGTCGGCGTCAATACGATCGACCTGATCGAGCACCACAACCAAAGGGCGCCGGGCACGTACCGAGTTGTCGCCTTAACCGCCAACACCAACGTGCGCGATCTCGTTTCTCAAGCGCGAAAGCTGCACCCTGAATTCGTCGCTATTGCCGATCAGAAACAATACGCGGAACTCAAGTCGGAACTTTCGGGTACCGGCATCGAGACAGCTGCGGGCGCGAATGCAGTGGAGGAGGCCGCCGCTCGCGACGCCGACTGGGTCATGGCGAGCATCGTTGGCTCGGCGGGACTCAAACCGACCTTGGCGGCCGTCCGCCGCGGCGTGACCGTGGCGCTTGCGAACAAGGAGTGCCTCGTCTGCGCGGGTGACCTGTTCATGGCCGAGGTACGGCGTAGCAAAGCAACGTTGCTTCCGGTGGATTCTGAACACAACGCCGTGTTCCAGGTGTACGAAGCAGATCAACCGAGCGCCATCGAGCAGATCACTTTGACGGCCTCAGGCGGTCCGTTTCGTACCTGGACGGCGGATCAAATGGCAGCGGCGACCCCGGAGCAGGCCTGCAAGCACCCGAACTGGGCGATGGGCGCCAAGATTTCTGTCGATTCCGCCACGCTGATGAACAAAGGCCTCGAGCTGATCGAAGCGCACCATTTATTCGGCGTCGATCCGAGCCGCTTGATCGTTGTCGTTCACCCCCAGTCGATCGTTCATAGCTTGGTCGGCTATGTCGACGGCTCGGTCCTCGCGCAACTCGGCAGCCCCGATATGCGTACGCCGATTGCTTATACGTTGGGCTACCCGCGCCGAATCGAAGCTCCGACGGCACGCTTGAACCTCGCCGAACTCGGCAAGCTATCATTCGAGCAGCCCGATACTGTCAGATTTCCCTGTCTCGCCCTGGCACAGGACGCCTTGCGGCGGAAGGGGGGCGCCCCTACCATCCTCAACGCGGCTAACGAAATCGCCGTGGAGGCTTTTTTGGCCCGGAAATTGGCCTTTTCCGGCATCCCGCAGCTCGTAGAATCGGTCCTCCGTCGCTGTGGGGGAACTGGCCGGCCACCTGCATCACTGGCCGAGGCGATCGAACTGGATCAAACCGCGCGGGAAATGGCTGCGCGGCTCCTGCCGGAAACAAAACGCTAAAAAGACGGGACGGAAACGATGGAATACCCAACGACGATTCTGGGATGGCTTGGTCTGGTCGGCTTTGGCGGGCTGGGCTTCGTCTTCGTCATCACGCTCGTCGTCTTCGTGCACGAACTTGGGCACTTTCTCGCGGCGCGCTATTTCGGCGTGAGAGTGGAGAGCTTCTCGATCGGCTTTGGACGGGCCCTCTTCGGATTCAAGGATCGTCACGGCACGTTCTGGAAGGTCGGTTGGCTGCCGCTCGGCGGCTACGTCAAGTTCTGGGGTGACGAAGGCGTCTCAAGCACGCCCGATCACGAGAAAATCGACCGTGCTTCGGCAGCAGAGCGCGCAGGGTCATTCCACCACAAACCGCTTTGGCAAAAGTCGATCATAGCGCTCGGAGGCCCAGTCGCGAATTTCATCCTGGCGCTGCTGATCCTAACCAGCATGTACCTGATTTTTGGCGAGCGCCTGATCTCACCGCAGCTCGGCCACATAGGTCCGAATTCGCCAGCCGAGCGAGCCGGCCTACTGCCGGGCGACATCATCGAGGAAATCGATAGTCATCCCGTCCGAGAGTTCAGCGACATCATGCAAATCGTGACGGTTCGCAGCGACCGCGCCCTACCCGTGGTCGTGAACCGCTATGGCAGCCGCGTGAACCTCACGGTGACGCCAGAGCCCATCGAGAAAGTCGATGCGCTGGGCAACAAGGTCATGGATCCGGGCATTGGCGTCGGCAACGTCCAGCCGGGCCGCGTGAAATCGGTGGTGCCCGACTCGCCGGCCGCCGCTGCGGGGTTGCTGCCCGGTGACGTGGTGTTTGAAGTAAACGACAAGGGAATCGAATCGCTGGCAGACGTTTCCGCAGCGATTCTTCGCGCCAAATCCGGCGGCTCGATCAAGTTGGCTGTCGCCCGGAAAGCGGCCAAACCCACCAAACTGAAAGACAGCGACGAACTGAAACTGACGCTGGTCCCACGCCCCGTCAGCGCCGACTCAACGCCCGACGAGATCGTGGCGGCGGGCTTGGGCTTCGAAGTAGCCGTCAAAGGGGCCCCGAAACCTTTCATCGTTGTAAGATTCGGGCCTATCGAGGCGGTTTCTCGCGCTGCAGCACAGGTTCGCTTTATCGTAGTTAAAACCTTCGACTTCATCGGACGCTTATTGACGGGCACCGGCGACTATCAGCAGTTGTCCGGCCCGATCGGGATAGCCTCGGTTTCCGGCCAAGTTCTCGTGTTTTTCGGCGTGGTTGCTCTCATCAACCTGGCGGCGGTGTTGTCCGTAAGCATCGGTTTACTTAATCTTTTTCCCATCCCGATGCTCGACGGGGGACATCTCCTGTACTATGGCATAGAAGCTGTACGTGGGCGTCCTTTGGGGGAGCGCGCGCAAGAGCTTGGCTTTCGGATTGGCTTCGCACTCGTTGTCGGTCTGATGCTTTTTGCGACTTGGAATGACATTGCGAAGTTCAAGCTGTTCTGAAGTGCTTGCAGTTACATAGTTTTTGGGCCCTGGGGCGTGCACGAATGAAAAGAGTAGTTGGAACGGCGTTGGCGCTCTTGGTCGCCCTGTTTGTCGCCGTGGCACCCGCCGCCGCTCAGGACGGCCCGGTTGTCTCGCGCATCAATGTCGAGGGCAATCAGCGCATCGAGGAATCGACCGTTCTTTCGTACATGGTCATCCGCGAAGGCGTGCCGTATTCCCAGCAGCAAGTCGACCAATCGCTGAAGACGCTCTATGCGACCGGCCTTTTCGCCGACGTGCAAATTCAGCAGTCGAATGGCACCGTCACCGTGAAGGTGGTCGAAAACCCGATCATCAACCGGATCGCATTCGAAGGTAACTCGAAGACCTCTGACAAGACGCTGACCGACGAAGTTCAGTTGAAGCCGCGCATGGTGTTCACGCGCTCGAAGGTGCAGGCGGACGTTCAGCGCATCATCGAAATCTATCGCCGCTCGGGCCGCTTCGCCGCGCAGGTGGAGCCGAAGACCGTTCAACTCGGTCAAAATCGCGTGGATCTCGTTTTCGAAATCAACGAGGGTCCGACGACCGGCGTCAGCCGCATCATCTTCATCGGCAACAAAGCCTTCAGCGACGGCACGCTGCGCGACAAGATCGCGACGGCCGAGTCGGTGTGGTGGAACTTCCTGCAGTCGAACGACAACTACGACCCGGATCGCTTGACGTTCGACCGCGAGCAGCTCCGCCGCTTCTACCTGAGCCAAGGCTATGCGGACTTCCGCGTGAT
>CAZYGK010000142.1:0-2950 GCA_964647355.1 uncultured Flavobacteriaceae bacterium
GATGCAAACGGCCCCGCCCGGCGTGACAGCGCCGGCGGGGCCAAACTTCTCAGTCCTTTGGTTTTTCGGCCTCTTGGGCCTTCGTCGGGCTATCGGGCTGCGCGTCGATGTAGTCGGCCAGCTTGTCTTGCAGATCGCCCAAGCCCGTAACGATTGCGGTGAGATCGGGATGCGCGCCGACCTTCTCCACTTCGATCACGGCGTTGCGGATCGCGACCTCAGCGGGCGTCATGTGCTCCAGGCTTGCGCGGCGCGGCCAGTCGAACCCGCCGGACATGCGGACCATCTTCTTCATCGGCGCATCCTCGTATAGCGCTGCGCCAAGACGGCTCAGCTTGCGTGCGTAATCAGTCATCGCGTGCCTTCTGGATGCGCTCGCGCTCCCGCAGCTCTGCGAGGCCCTCGGGCGTGATGTGCCCGTTAGGTCCGGGCGTCATCCAGCCGCGCTTGATGAACTTCACGCGGGCGTCCTTGGCGGGCTGGTAGCCGTTTGCCAGAGCGCGGAGGGCTGAACCAAGCCCGCTCACAGCGGACCTATCTGGCGCGTCGGGCGTTCCGTGCTACGGTCACCTCGGGTCTGCGGCTGCACGAATGTCTCTCCAGGGCATTGCGTCTGCGGATTCCGAGGGGCGAACGCGGATGGCGTCACCCCCGCGTTCGCCCCAATTTTTAGGCTCGCTTTTTCTCTCGAACGCGCTCACCTTGCTGTTTGCGCAAGCACGCGAGCTGATCACGGGTGACGCCGGTCGCGAGCACGATGCGGGACTCCAGGTCGTCCTCTGGACGAATGTGCCCGTTCTCGATTCGCCACCACCGGCCTTTGTCCACACCGAACATCTCGCCCGCCTGCGCGTTTGAGAGGCCGTGGCGGGCTCGCCACAATGCGAGGGGGTTCGGACTATTCATGGCCCGCGACGTTGCTCGCAACGCACCGCCCGGTCAAGTATCCAGAAATAAATTATTCATACCTGTTGACGGGTCGTTGTTCATCGGGCAACGTCATCTCCAACACCGGAGACGACGCACATGCCCGACGTTTGGCGCTACACCACCAACATCACCGATGAGCGCGGCTTCCCGTGCGTGGTGGATCAAAACGACATCTCGATCTGCTTCGTCAGCGACGACGGCCTGCACGTTGGTCAGGAGAGCGAAGAGCTTTGGGCGCGCCGCGGCCACATGCTCGCCGCTGCGCCGAGCCTCTATGCGCTTGTGTTGGCCGCGTGGGCCTCCTTCGCAATGGACAAGAACGAGGCGTGGGTTTCGGCCTGTGACTCGATCCTCGCGCAAGCGGAGGGCCGCTAACATGCCCGACACCGCCACCCTCCTCCGCATCGAAGAAAAGAACAAAGAGTTCGCCGAGCGCATCGAAGCGTTCGCGATGGCGATCCAGCACGAAGTCCGCACGCTCGCGCTCGACATGTCCGACATGGCGATCAACGGCTGCAGCGCCTTCCAGGGCAACTGGCAAGACCTCGGCTCGCTTCCTGACAAAGCGAGCGACATCGTTCTCGCGCTGATCATGCAGGACACGCGCTTCGTCTTCCCGCGCCAGATCGAAACCTACACCGACGCGTGGCCGAGCGCTGCGATGCAGCTCGTCGCGCAAACTGTGCGGGTGACGGCATGAGGGCGCTTGGTGCTGCGCTTGCGCTGCTGGTGCTGGCGGCTTGCGATGATAGCGCCACGACGCGCCTCGCGGGCGATGACTACATGTCCGTGCGCACGTGGACCGACCCGGCAACGCAGTGCGAGTACATCCTAGCGCTAACACCGCGCAGCGTCGCCATCACCCCGCGCGCCGGGGCTAGCGGCGCGCAGATTTGCGGCGGCCCACAATGACACGCGCCTACCTCACCCGCACCGAATGGTCCGCCCTCCTCCAAAAGCAGAACGGCAAGTGCTGCGTCGAAGGATGCGAGAGCGCGGGGCCGTTCCACGGAGAGCACTCGACGCCATCGGCGTTCGTTGGCGGCAAGCCGGATCAGCTCATGTGCGTGCCGTGTCACAAGGCGAAGACACGCAAAGACGTGGCCGCGATCGCGCGAGCGAAGCGCCTGAACGGCGAGACCTCATCCCAGTACGAGCGCCGGCAAAAGTTCGGCCCAACCTTCCGCAGCAGAAACACGTTTGGGAGCTATCGAAATGGCTGACACGGCGACTCTTCCCCGGCGCACCGCCACGGTTGCGCCCTCGCACGAAACGCTGTGGGCGGCGCTCTGTGCGGCGCAGGCGGACTTCACCGCGCCAAAGCGCGACAAAGCGGGCGCGCGCAGCAAGTACGCGCCGCTAGACTCCGTCATGGACGCGGTGCGCCCGGTGCTCAATCGCCACGGCCTCGTTCTCAGCCAGCCGACCCACGTCGAAGGCGAAACGCTCTACGTAGAAACACGTATCACGCACGCGGGCTCTGGCGACTCCGTGAGTGGCGTTTACCCGGCCGGGCTCATCACCTTGCAACACCAGCAACTGGGCTCTGGCGTGACCTACGCGAAGCGCTACGGCCTGCTCTCCCTGCTTGGTGTCGCGCCCGAGGATGAAGACGACGACGGCGAGAAGGCGGGCGCCGCTGGCGGTCGCCGCGAAGCGCCGCAGCTCAACTCTAGCCAAGCGAAGAAGGCCGATCTCTGGCCGCGCTTCGTCGAGAAGGTGCGCGGCTTCACCGACATGAGCGATCTCGATGCATGGTGGGAGAGCGCGGCCACGCAGCGCGCCGTGCGCGAGATGCCGGAGAAATGGCAGATCGAAGCGACCGAGGAGTACGAGAAGGCGCAAGAGCGCTGCGCTGATCTGATGCAAGAGCAGATCGATCGCGACCGGGAGAGCTTCCGTGGCTGATACGTACTTTCTACGTACAGAGCACGTGCGCGAAAACCTCATCCGGTTTATCCGCGCCTGCCCTCTCGGCAACACGAAGATCACGGTCAGCGAGCCCACGCGCCGCTCTGCG
>CAZYGK010000142.1:3050-7750 GCA_964647355.1 uncultured Flavobacteriaceae bacterium
GAGTTCGTCGGCGCAAGGCCGCCGCGCGAATTGGTCCTCGAATCGCAGGGCCTCCAGAAGACCATCGAGCGGGAGGGCACGTAGGTGGGCGAAGCTGCCGCCGAGCGCGAACGCACGAAACAGGCCCTTTCTGAAGGAGACTAATATGCAACCTGTGCAAATCTTCGGCTACACGCCGCCCGGCCCGAACCCCGGCGAGAATTACGTCAAGTATTTGATGGCGTTCAAGCTGGCAGACGGAAACGTCGAAATCCGAGTGCGCAACAATGACGGGGTGGAGAACACGATTGCGCTCTCCACTGCCGAGGCGATGAAGCTGTCGCTCGCCTTGGGCGCCGCGAAGTTCTCGCACGAGGTGGTCGCCGCTCGCGCGGAGCGTGACCGATGAGCACCGCCGATTACATGACCGAACAAGAGCGCCAAGACCTGCGTGACGCAGGGCGCGGCCATCTAATCGACGGCTCCCCTCTTCGCGAAAAGGCAGACCGGCTGCGCAAGCAGGAGCGCGAAGAGCACCGCCCTGCGTCGGACGTTGTGCCGGGAGACCGTTCGTGATGCTCACGTTCGGCAACACACCCGTGCCGTGGACGGCCTCGTGGTCTAGCGAGGAGCCGTTGACGCTTGGTCGCGATGAGGTTGCGTCGTCGCCGTTGCGCTCGCTCGTACAACCTTCCTCGCCCGGGGAAGGTCGGCCGCAGTTCGGCAAGCCGCACGCCAATCGCCAGCGAGCGTGCATCGCGAAGGACTTGTGCGATCTCTGCGCAAAAACGCTGCGCGGGCGAACGAAGGTGTCGCTCTCGCACGCGCGCCCACAACCGCACGGCGCCGAAGGCTGGGCAATCCTGCAAGTCGAGCCGATGCTGCACAAAGAATGCGCGGCGATCTCGATGCGCCACTGCCCTTCCCTGCGCCGTGACGTTCGCAACGGGACGCTCATGGTGCGCCAGGTCATCCGGCACCGCGTGCAGTTCGCGATCATGGATGAAATTTACACCGCCGAAGTCACCGGCTTTGCGGAGCGCTCGGTCGGGCACGCGAAGGTGGAGCTTCTGAAATGGGTTGATCGCGACGAAGCATGGCTCGTCCCGCACCGCCCCGATGAGGCGCAATCTCAGGAGAGCACCGATGGCTGAAGACACTACGGCAGACTTCACCGCGTCCGATCTCGCACAGGGCGCCGAAAACCTCACGCTTGGCCCGTCCTACTTCGCGGCGCGCCGCGTGATGGAGCAATCGCTCGAAGGGTTCGACACCGAACACGTCAAGCCCGTGCTGAAAAAGGCGAGCGACGAGCTTTACGAGATGCTGCTTGAGGGCGTGCAGGATTACCTCTGGTCGAACGCCGAGTGGAATCTGCAAGGCAAGATGTGGCGCATGGTCGATCAGTGCGTGCTCTCGCTGCTGAGCGGCGAAGAGTGGGCGATGAAGAAGTACGCCCTTGGCCCGAGATACGATTGCGAGAAGGTGCGCGCCACCGTCGCCAAGCACGTGCCAGCCGAACTGCAAGATGCGCGGATCGCCGATCTGGAGCACGAACTCGAACGGCTGCGCGAGCAGCTTAAGTGGGCGCGCTCATGAGCAAGCACTGCCCCTCCGAGGCACGCAGCGACGGAGACCAACGCTGATGCACGACCCCAGCACACTCGCGTTCGACATCAAGTATCCGTGGAAGTCGCGCGGTGACTATCGCGAGAGCTTCATTTCGATCTGGCACAACGACCCGGAGAAGCCCGGCACGGGCAACCGCTCGGACGATAGCTGCGGCTGGTTCGATCGCACGCCCGGCCCATTCGCTGACGCGGTGAAGTGGCTGCTGCGCGATCAAGGGTTCATGCACGACGTGAAGAACGTCATTGCGCGCCGCGATCTTGTGCAGGCGCCGTTCTACGAAGGCATCTCCGAGCGCCCGCTTCACTACCACCGCATGTCGGCCGCCGACACGCTCGCCGTCGTGTGGATGATCGCGTCGGCGCTAGAAATGCGCCGCTGGTGGAATGGGCAAAACGGCAACGGCGGCGCGCACCGCTCGTTCTGGGCGCGACACTTCACGCGCCAGCGTTCGATCGTTGATGTCGCTGCTGATCTTGCGCTCGATCCGTTCGACAATTTGTCGTCCGCTGAGGATCCGGAAGCGCTGGTGCGCCTCATCGCGGCGGCGCTCAACCGGCGCTTCCGCCCGTGGTGGCGTCACCCGCGCTGGCACGTCTGGCATTGGAGCTTCCAAGTTCACCCGCTGCAGAAGCTCAACCGCTTTCTGTTCGAGCGCTGCGGCGTCTGCGGCAAGGGCTACACATACGGCTATTCGCCGATCGGCACGTGGGAAGGCGACAAGACGTTTCACCACGAATGCTACGGCGCAAGCGCGCTGCGGAATGATGGCCCCACGCCGCCCATCGCGCCGGAAGGCTCCCCTTCGCAGAATGATGATGCTTCGTGATGAAGTTGCGCGTGCTCGATCTGTTTAGCGGCATCGGCGGGTTCAGCCTTGGGCTTGAGCGCACCGGCGGCTTCGAGACGGTCGCGTTCTGCGAACGCGATCCGTTCTGTCAGCGCGTTTTGCGCAAGCACTGGAAGAACGCACAAATCCATGAAGACATCCGCGGCCTCACTCGCCACATGTTGCGAGGCGTCCTCCCAATCAACGTCGTCTGCGCCGGATTCCCGTGCCAAGACATCAGCCTTGCCGCCGATGCCCCAGCCGGCGTTTTTGGCGAGCGCTCTGGGCTATGGCAATGCGTCATCCGATTGCTTTGCGACTTTAGAGACGCAGGCGACGCCCTCCCTCTTCTCATTCTGGAAAATGTATCGGCACTCCTACATCGCGGGCTCGATGCGATCCTCGCAGAACTGGCCGCGCTCGGGTACGATGCGGAGTGGCATTGCATACCGGCTTCCGCCGTTGGTGCGCCTCATCCGCGGGATCGGCTCTGGATTGTGGCCTACGCCCCGGAAATGTTCGGGCAAGAATTCCGCCGGGATCAATCGCGCCGACTTTTATCGCCGGATGGGATTCTCTCGTTCGTCTATGACGAAGGGCGGCAAAACCACTTCGCCGCTTGGCGGGCCACTGAATCCGAATTGGATCGAACCCTACATGGGGTACCCGATCGGGTGGACCGACTTGGCGCGCTGAGCAACGCCGTCGTCCCGCAAATTCCGGAAATGATCGGCAACGCAATTCTGCAAGCGCATGGCCTCAAGGCTCCGCTCTCTTCCGAGAGCACAACAGCTTCTAAGGATGTGAGGGAGAAGGACTGATGGGCCAGAGTGTTGCTTGCGTCGTAGACGTTGCGAGCCGGGCCGCAGAGCTTAGCGGCGATGCGTTCGACCTGTCCGTGCAAACCGAAGAACACGACGGCGTTCGCTACGTGCGCCTTGTGACTGATCCGGCGTCAATGGTCATGCCGCTAAGCGCCTTCCGATACGTGGCCGCGTGGGCCGGGCTAGAGCCTGGCTGGCACCCGATGGACGAGGCGCCGAAGGACGGCACAGTCGTCATGTACATCTACAAGCTCGACGGTGCTTACGGCGTTTCCACGATGCAGTGGGCAGAGACGTGGCTTCCGAATGACGAAAGCTCCCCTTGCTGGTGGGACATGCAGCTTGATGACGAGGCGTACAAGCCGCTCGGATGGATGCTCGCGCCAATCGCCCCCGCTTCCCCGGAAGCAATGAAGCAAGACCAGAAAGACCAGGGAGAGTGATGTGAGCGAAGAGATCGAAGAGCGAGCGCGCCGAGTGGTGTTGATGTGGAGCGGCGAGCCGCGTGAAAAGATCACCCTGGACGCGCGCTTCTACGAAGACCTTCACGGCGACAGCCTCGACTACGTCGAACTGATCATGGCCTTCGAGGAAGAATTCGGCATTGAGGTTTCGGACTACGCGGCTGAGCGCGTGCGCACGTTCGGCGATGCTGTGGCGCTGGTCCGGCGCACGATCGGCACGGATAAGGCGGAGGGTTCGTGATGATCATGCTTAGTGATCTAATCGAACGCATCGAGGCGCTGAGCGCGCCGGATCGTGCGCTCGACGAAGCAATTCATGGGCGCTTGCTGCCAACGAGCGTGCCGAGCGACGTAGCGTTTCGTCTTGACGGTTCGCCTGCTTACACCGGAAGCGTCGATGCAGCACTGATGCTGGCCGATCGAGTTCTACCGCTCTGGTTCGTGAACCTGGATCGCTACTCGATTTCGGACAACCCAAGCGACGAAGCTCAGAATTTCAATTGGCGCTGCTGGATCAAGGGCGTCACGCAAGCCGATCAGATCGTCAACGTGTTCGGCGGATGCACACGCACGCCGGCCTTAGCCGTGACCCGCGCAGTTCTGAAGGCCGCAATGACCAGAGCATTGGTCGGCGTCGATGATGGCCCACCAGATGCGCTTGCTTCCCCTCCCCACACCTCAGAGGAGCCCTGAGACGTGGCTGGCTACCCGCGCCAACGCACCGTCGAAAGCATGGTCCGCGCAGCCATCAAGGGCGGCGTGAAGATCGCGCGCATCGAGTGCAGCGAGAACGGCGTGGTCATCGTGCCCAAAGACGAATCAGCGGAATCGGCCAATCCAAGCGCGGATGACATCCTCCGCCAATGGCAACAGCGTCATGCTAAAACTCGGCTACTTTTTCCCGAACAAATTCAATCCGGGACACATCGCGTGTAAAACGCTGTGCCCCCTTCTCTCTCGGGGTCTACTTGGTGG
>CAZYGK010000143.1:0-7731 GCA_964647355.1 uncultured Flavobacteriaceae bacterium
TTTTTTGATCGTCCGTCTACGGACGATCACTGATTCGACTCAAATCATCGTTTTGCGTGCGTCACTCGCATGCGCACTGTTCACATCAACATCGCAAATGATTAATGCAAAGCGCCGGCAATCGTCCGCCTCCTGCTTGGAATAAAAATAGTATCGGAGGCGAGTGACATTTCGCTTGGAGCCGCGATTACGAGGATTCGCTTCGAGAAGAACTGCGCGATTAGATTCTCGTTGTGCCTGTCAATATGCGATTACTTCACAAACACGCCCCACGAATACACACTCGATCACGCAAACGACCATTGCTAATTCATTCTTTACTCGCGCGATCTATTTGACGATCGGCGAATCGTGCTGCATGATTCGAAACGGTTGGGGAAGCGCTGGCTGCGCGCTGACTTTGGGGATCGCAGTCGACCAACTTTGAGGGGCGTTAGAGCTGCCTATGACAGTGCATACCTTTGTGAAGGGCGCCAACACGGCCGCGCACTTAAGGCCTCCGACGAAGCGCAAGGTGATAGAACGAAGTCAGTCTGCCGACAGCAATGTCGGCACGCAGACTTCCCTTCTCTTCCCGCCTCCCGCCACTGCCACCCTTCCCCAAATCGATCCCGGCACTCCGGCACGCAAAGCAAACCGCTTCCCGGTCAGCGCCCAGGCCCGCGAGTTCTACAAAAAGAACTTTCCCGGCACGACACCCGACGACTGGAACGATTGGCGCTGGCAAGCGCGCAGCCGCATCCGCACCCTCGAGCAGCTCGAACGCATGTTCGACCTCTCGAAGGACGAAAGATCCGCAGCTTTGCGCCATAAAGGCTCGCTGCCCGTAGGCATCACACCTTATTACGCAAGCCTGATGGCCCATGCCGATGCGTCGGAGCCGCTCCGCCGCACGCACATCATGGTCAACGATGAATACGTGCGTCTGCCCGGGGAAGAAGACGACCCCTTGGGTGAAGACCACGACACCGTCGCCCCGGGCCTCGTGCACCGCTACCCTGATCGCGTTTTGTTCCTCACAACCGGCTTCTGCTCGACCTACTGCCGCTACTGCACGCGCTCCAGAATGGTCGGAAATCCGGGCGGCGAGTACAATTTCTCGACCTCACAGTGGGAAAAGGCGCTCCAGTACCTAGAAGCCCACACAGAGGTGCGTGACGTCCTTCTCTCCGGCGGCGATCCGCTGTCGATCGGCGACGACAAGCTCGATTGGCTGCTGACGCGCCTAAGCAAGATCAAGCACATCGAGTTCATCCGCATCGGCTCCAAGATCCCAGCCGTGCTGCCTATGCGCATCACGCGGGACCTGGTGAAGATGCTCAGGAAGCACCATCCCCTGTGGATGAGCGTCCACTACACGCATCCGAGCGAAATCACCCCGGAAACGCGTGAAGCAGCCGCCCGCTTGGCTGACGCCGGCATCCCGCTCGGCTCGCAGACGGTGCTGCTCAAAGACATCAACGACGACGCCGCGGTGATGCGCGAGCTGATGCACGGCCTGCTCACCATGCGGATCAAGCCGTACTACCTCTATCAGTGCGATCCCATTAAGGGTTCCGGCCACTTCCGCACGCCAGTGCATAAGGGGCTCGAAATCATCCAATCGCTCCGCGGTCACACGACGGGCTATGCCTGCCCGATGTTCGTGGTCGACGCCCCGGGCGGCGGCGGGAAGATCCTTCTGGCCCCCGACGCAGTCGCGGGCCGGAACGGCGACGACCTGCTGCTCAGAAACTTCGAAGGCAAGATCTTCCGCTATCCGGACCCGGGCGGCACGCTCGGGCGCAACAAGGTCGCACGGGCCGCCGCCGCTGAATAAGCGGCGGCCCTCGCCCGCTCGGATGGCCCCAACAGGCGAGGCCGGATGCGCGACGCGCCCCATATTCTGATTCTGATCCCCGAGCTCAAAGAGATCGAGCCCGACGACAATCTGGCGACGATCTCCACGGCACGCGAGGTCGCCAAGCACTACGAGCGCCTGGGATACACGAACTCGATTCGGCATTTCGAGTACGTGCCGCAATCCTTCAAGACCGTCGTCGACGAGGAACAGCCGGACTGCGTCTTCAATTTGGTCGAATCGGTCTCAGGCACTAGCCGCCTGATCCACGTGCCGCCGATCTACCTCGAAGAACTGCGCGTCCCCTATACGGGCTGCCCCGCGCACGCGATCGAAATGTCGAACGACAAGGTCCTGGGCAAACACATTCTGCAGCTCCTAAAGCTGCCGACACCCCGCTGGGGCACGGCCAAGACGCTCCCCGCAGACGAAGACGGCACCTGGATCGTCAAAGCCCAGCACGAGCACGCCTCGTTCGGCTTGAGCCAGGCAAACGTCTGCCAAGGCACGACCGCCGCGATCGCCCGCGCCCGCGAACTCGAGATCGAGCACAAGATCCCGTGGATGATCGAAGAGTTCATCGACGGTCGCGAATTCAATGTCTCGATGGTCGAAACCCCGGACGGCCCGCGCGTCCTGCCGTCGGCCGAGATCGTGTTCCAAAACTACGGCAACGATCTGCACAAGATCATCGATTACCGCGCCAAGTGGGACGAGCAGAGCTTCGAGTACCAAAACACCGTTCGCCGCGCCGAGTTCACCGCCGCCGACCGCAAGCTCTTGAAGCAACTCGAAGACATCAGCCTGAAGGTCTGGGACGGCTTCGACCTGCGCGGTTGGGCCCGCGTCGACTTCCGCGTGGACGACAAGAACAACCCGTTTGTCATCGACGTCAATGCAAACCCGGACCTGTCGCTCGATGCAGGCTTTATGGCGGCCGCCGGCCGTGCGCAGATCGCCCCTCATGAGGCGATCCGCATGATCACCGACGCCGCTATGATGTCGGGATGACGGCGCCAAAGTTCCGCCCCAACCCGACAGCCGCGGACCCGGAATCCGTTCGCGAACTCGTGACCGCAACCGGCGTCTTTTCGGGCACGGAGGTCGGCTGGGCCGTCGAGATCATCGAAACCGCGCTCGCCCGCGGACAATCCGCCGGCTACCACTTCCTCTTTGCGGACGGGCCGCAGGGGCTCGAAGGCTACACCTGCTTCGGACCGATCGACGGCACCGACAACCGCTTCGACCTCTATTGGATTGCTGTCTCACCCAAGGCGCAAGGCAAAGGCCTGGGCAAAAAGCTGCTTGCCGAAACCGTGACCGCCGCCAAAGCGCTCGACGCGACGCACATGTTTATCGACACCTCGACCCGCAACGACTACGTAGCCGCCCGCGCGCTGTACGAAGCCTTAGGCTTCAGCCACATGGGAACGCTGGTCGATTTCTACAGTGACGGCGACGGCAAGGCGCTCTTCGGCCGCCGGCTCTAACCGGGCTCGACCGTATCTTCGGCGCGCCGCAGACCAAGCTGCCGTTCGCGCCACACGATGAAGGCACCCGAACCGATCACGATCACCGCCCCGAGATAGACCGCGGTTGCCGGCAACTCTCCAAAGAACAGCCACCCAAGCAGGATGGCCCAAATCATCGCCGCATAGTCGAAATTGGCGAGCGTAGACGCTTCCGCATGCCGGTAGGAATTCGTCATCAAAAGCTGCCCGACCCCGCCCAGAATACCGAGGGTGACGAGCAACGATAGCTCGCTCCCCGAGGGCGTTGTCCACGCAAACGGCAGCGTGCAGGCACTGACGAGCGTGCACGCCAGCTGGAAATAGAATGCGATCACGAGCGCGGGCTCAGACGCAGACATCAGCCGGATGAAGATCATCGTGAACGCGACCAAGAGTGCGTTCGCAAAGGCAAGCATCACGCCCGTCGATGCGCCGGCGCCCGAAACCCCCTCGCCCAGATGCGGCGAAACCATGATGAGCACACCGACGAACCCTGCCGCGACGGCGCTCCAACGATAGGCTCGAACGGTCTCGCCCAGGATAAAGGCTGCCAGCACCACGACAATCAGCGGCGATGTGAAGCTGATCGCCGTCACGTCCGCGATCGGTAGATACATCAGCGACCCGAAATAGGTGAACATCGCAAGCACGCCGCTCGTCGCGCGGCGCGCGTGAGCCCACGGCACAGTCGTGCGCAGCTCTCCCACCCGCATGCCTGAATAGACCATTACGATCGCAATCGGCACGAACGCGAATAGCGAACGGAAGAATACGACTTGGCCCACAGGAAACGTGTCGCCGAAAGATCGGGCGATCACCGCCATAAACATGAAGATCAGTGTAGCGCCGACCTTCAGCGCGATACCGAGAAGCGGGCGGGATGACGTTGAAAGGTCGACCGCCCCGTTCACAGCCACTTGCGCCAGCGGAAGTACAAGATAGGTAAGATGGCCGACATCAGGATGATGATCCAGGCGACCGGATACCCGTAGACCAGATCAAGCTCGGGCATGTGCTTGAAGTTCATGCCCCAGATGCTTGCGAAGAACGTCGGCGGCAGGAACACCGTGGCGGCGACCGAGAGGATACGAATGATCCGGCTTTGCTCGATGTTGACGATGCCTAGAACCGCATCGAGCAGGAACGTGATCTTGTTGGCGAGATAGGTCGTGTGATCGGCAAGCGATTGCACGTCGCGCGTCATCGTCTTCAAATGCGCCTTCAAATCCTTGGACGCCTTGCCGTCGACGGTCAACGTCAAAAACGCCAGCATTCGGCCAAGACTGATCAGGCTCTCGCGCGCCTTCGACGTCAGGTCGTTGCGGTTGCCGAGATTGACCAAGAGCTTCTGATAGTCCCGCGCCGGGCTGTTGCCGTTTTGCTGGAACACATGCTTCGACAAACCCTCGACCTCCGCGCCCACTTTCTCGAGGACGTCCGCCGTGCGGTCGATGATCACCTCGAGCAACCCGGTCAGGATCAGATCGCCCCGCTGCCACAGATGGGCCTGCCGGTCCGCCCGGTTGGCAAACGTGTTGAACGGCTGCGGCTCCGAATAGCGCACGGTCAGCAAGCGGTCGCCCGCCAGAATGAAGCTGACGCCTTGGCACTCCGGATCCGCGCTTTCTGTTTTCGACAGAACAAGCGCGGTCATGAACGTCGCCCCGTCTTCGTTGTAGAGGCGGCTCGAGATCTCGATCTCGTCCATGTCGTCGCGGGTCGGCGGGTCAAATCCGAAGATCGCCTTGACCGCCTCGCGCTCCTGTGCGCTCGGATCGAGCATGTCGACCCAAAGTGAGTCCTGCGGAATGACGATCGGCTCAACGGCCTCGCCCGTACACGTCAGGTTGCGACGGAGGCAATTCTCGCGCAGGCCGAAGGAGCGAAGCATGAACGGGCTCTCGGAACTCTTTGAGGGCGGCGATCGGAGCAAATCGTCGCCACCTTATAGCCACGCGCCAAAGCCCCCCGCCAGTCGATTTCGCCGGCAAATCCAAGGCGCGGCATTGTTACCGTAGGCACGGGGACACGACGCTCCAGGTGAGGCTTTCGAGTCACGCTTAGGGCAAGAGCGCATTGCGTTTACGCCCCGAAAACGCTTTAGAGGGCATAGCTGGTCGGCAGACGGCCTAGGACAGAGCGAGGTTTCCATGGAATTCGGCGATCTTTTCAGCTTCGACAAGAAAATCACGCCGACAATTATCAAGCCGGTCTACTGGATCGGGCTGATGCTGATCCCGCTTCTTGGCGTCATCTATTTCTTCGCCGGTTTCGGCAAGTTGTTCACGGTCGGCTTCTTCACAGGGGTCTGGGACATGATCGCTGCGATCGTTTTCGTGGTCTTCGGCGTTTTGGCCCTCAGAATCGGTGCCGAGCTCTGCCTTGCAATCTTCGACATGCAGGAAAAGGCAACGCCCGCGCCGCCTTCGCAGATGTAGCGCGTCCAGGCGTTTACCCGTGCTTCCGATCCGCCTCGGTCCCCCGGACTGAGGCGGTTTCCTTTTGCGCGCCCTCATCTTCCCCACGCTGGTGGAAGTAGATCCGCTGCGCAAAGGCCCGGAACGGCGCCAGACCGACGGCCAGGTTCCAAACCCAGTTCGGCGGCGCCAAGTCGAGCGCGCGCCGCAGCCATAGCTTCGTCCAAAAACGCGGCGCTTCCCGCGCCAGCGCAAGAGCCGGATGCTCCCCGCCTGCATTGATCCAATCGGCCGCCAGCTGTGCCGTCCGCCGCCCCAGCCTAAGCGTCTGTACGATCCCCCCGCCCGTCATCGGCGAAACGTGACCTGCCGCATCGCCGACCAGCATCACGCGACCCACATGCGTCCGATCGAGCGTCGCGCCCGCCGGAATGAGCCCGCTACGCCGCGCCAGAATGCGCCGCTCCGGCAGGTTGAGCCGCTTGCGATAGACCTCGAGAAAAGCCCGTGCATCGGGCCGGAAGCCATGCCGTGCTGCGAGCCCCACCTGCGTGACGCCGACACCCGGCGCCGCCCACGCAATGTAGCCGGGTGCAAGCGTACTATCGAGAAAGCAATGCAAGAACCGCCCGTCGAGTTCGGGCTCCGGTTCCAGCTCGAACTCGACCCCACCGAGAAATCGCCGATTGGCGTCGAGGCCAAAGGCCCGCGCCACCGCTGAGGTCGCGCCATCAGCGCCGACAAGCAGTCGCCCCGACAGCCCGAGGTCGGGGAGTGTAACCGTGCCATCGTCCTGCGCCGCGCGCTTGAACGCCGCGCCGAGCATCACCTCGGCACCGGCGCGCTTGGCCTCATCTGCCATCCACCGCAACAGGTTCGGCGTATCGGTTGTTAGGAAGTAGTACCCGGCCGACGAATGATCCGTGAACTTGCCGTTCGGCGCGTAGAGCCGCACGCCCCGGACCAGTCGCGTCAGATGCGCGGGAACATCCATCTCCTCCGCCGCTTCCTTGACGAGAATGCCGGTCGTCCGCACCGCCTCGCCGGGATCGCGCTTTCGTTCGACGACCGCAACCTTGAGGCCGCGCAGGGCCGCCGTGCGCGCGCACGCCAGCCCCGCGAAACTGCCGCCGACAATGATGAGGTCGAAGCGGCGCAACCGCTACTTCGCTTTCTTCTTCGCAGGCGCTTTCTTCGGCTTCGGCAACGGCGCACCGAAGGCCCAATGATGACCGAACGGATCGCGGATCGCCCCAAAGCGATCGCCCCAGAATTGATCGGCCGCAGGCATCGTCACCTTCGCGCCGGCCTTAACCGCCTTTGCGACCCACTGGTCGACCTCCTTGGGGATGGTCAGCTGCACGAACATCGTCACCGGCGAGCTGGGCGACTTGTCGGGCGCCTTCGCGGCCCCGCCCGCATACTCGGGAAAGTCGTCGGAGAGATAGACCGCATGCCCGTTGATCTCGATCTCCGCATGCATCAGCCGCTTGCCGTCGTCGGCCGGCATGCGCATCACCTCTTTGGCCCCGAACGCCTTCTTGTAGTGGGCGATAGCAGCGGCGGCCCCGGTTACGGTCAGGTAAGGCACGACAAGCTTCTGCGTCTTTGCAGGCATGATCCTCTCCCCTTGATTGGAAGGCGCGTTCTACGATTAGCGTCTGGCGTTCGCCACCAAATCCTGCACGACCGCGGGGTCCGCAAGCGTCGTCGTATCGCCAAGATTTGACGTATCGCCTTCGGCAATTTTCCTGAGGATGCGCCGCATAATCTTGCCCGATCGCGTCTTCGGCAAACCCGGCGCCCACTGGATCACGTCGGGCTTCGCGATCGCGCCGATCTCTTTGCCGACCCATGCGACCAGCTCTTTGCGCAGCTCTTCGGTCGGCGCCTCGCCCGACACCAGCGTCACATACGCATAGATGCCCTGCCCCTTGATGTCGTGCGGATAACCGACGACGGC
>CAZYGK010000144.1:0-7664 GCA_964647355.1 uncultured Flavobacteriaceae bacterium
TACCTGCGCGATCCGGCCGGAAATCTCGTCTGCCTGTTTCATGCGGGCCGCAACCGGCGATATCCGCCATGGCGGCTGAGCGACGCGGATTCCGGCGCGTAACCATTTGTGGGCGGTTGACCTGCTCGCGCGCAGGATGTTGACTCAAGCTCCTAGCGGAGAGGTCTTGGCTATGCGCGTCGTTGCTGCCGTTGTTGTTGCGTTGTTCGCGCTCGGGCTGTCCAGCTGTGCGGCCATTGCCGTTGTGGACACCGTGGTGAGCACGACCGCCACGGTGGTCGGAACGACGGTCGATGTAGCGGCGGGCGCGGTCGAGGCGGTTGCCGGGTCGAGCGACGATGACGAAGACATCGACTGCGACGATGAAGACAACAAGGACGAAGACGTCTGCAAGAAAAAGGCGAAGAAGGCCGAAGGCGACGACGACTGAGTCCTAACGACTTGGCAGGGGCCGCGCGCCGCTTTATGCATCGCTGACCTACAATCGGCTTGGCGGCGTATTTTGGACATTCTTATCGACGGCTATCGGCGGTTTCGTGCGCGGCATTGGGATTCGCGCGAGGCGCTCTATCGCTCCCTCGACGATGGGCAGAAGCCGCCGGTGTGCGTGATCTCGTGCTGCGACAGCCGAGTCGATCCGGTGACGATCTTCGACGCCGAGCCGGGGCAGCTTTTCGTCATTCGCAATGTCGCGAATTTGGTGCCGCCATTCCGCGCGGGCGACGGGTTGCAGGGAACGAGTACGGCGATCGAGTTTGCGGTCCGCTATTTGAAAGTGCGGCAGATGATGGTGTTGGGCCACGCGCGTTGCGGCGGTGTCGCGGCGGCACTCGACGGGCGGCCAGTGTCGGATGCGATGTTTTTGGGGAATTGGGTGTCGTTGCTGGACGCCGCTAAGGCGCGCATTGGTTCGGCCGAAGACGTTCAGGCGGCCGTCGAATATGCCTCGGTGCGCGTTTCGCTCGAGCGGTTGGCGACGTTTCCGTTCGTGGCCGAGGCTGTTGCAGCCGGCGCACTGGAGCTGTCCGGTGCACTGTTCAGCATTTTCGATGGTCAGCTCGAGGTTTTGGATCGGGAGAGCGGTGCGTTTCGTGCCGTCACGTAGAAGGAACGGGCATGCGTAGTCAGACTGAAGACCTGATCCGCCGCTACTACGCGGCGTTCAACGCGCGCAACTGGGCCGGGATGGTGGCGTGCCTTTCCGAGGATGTCGTGCACGACGTAAATCAGGGCGGGCGTCATCCGGGAAAGGCGCATTTCACGACATTCCTCGACCATATGGATCGCTGCTATCGCGAAGAGCTACGGGACATAGCGATTTTGTCTTCGCCGGACGGAACGCGGGCGGCTGCCGAATTCGTGGTTCACGGTACCTATCTTGCGACCGACGACGGTCTGCCGCCGGCCCGCGGGCAGAAATATGTGCTTCCGGCGGGCGCGTTCTTCGACGTGAAAGGCGGCCTCATTTCACGCGTGTCGACCCACTACAACCTCAAAGATTGGCTGGCGCAGGTTGGCGCATGAGCGTTCGCGTCGTGCCGCTCACCGAAACGCTCCTGCAAGCGCATTTGCCGGAGCTGGCGCGGCTGCGGATCGAGGTGTTCCGTGCGTTTCCCTATCTCTACGACGGCGACCTCGCCTACGAGCGCAAGTATCTGGCCGCGTTCGCGGCCTCAGCGAATGCCGTGATCGTTGGCGCGTTCGACGGCGATGAGATGATCGGCGCGGCTACCGCGGCGCCGCTTGCGCGTCAGATGGAGGACATCACGGCACCGTTCCGGGCACGAGGAGAGGATGTGGCGGGCACGTTCTATTTCGGCGAGTCCGTGCTTAAGGGAAGCTATCGCGGGCGCGGTATCGGCGTGCAGTTTTTCGAGGCGCGAGAGGAACAGGCGCGAGCATGCGGCGCGAAAGCTGCCTCGTTTTGTGCGGTCGTCAGGCCGTCCGATCATCCTGCGCGGCCGAAGGACTATGTGCCGCTGGACGGGTTCTGGAAGAAGCGGGGGTATCAGCCGCAGCCGGGCTTGATTTGTCAGCTTAGCTGGAAGGAAATCGGCGCGGGCCAAGAATCGCCGAAGCCCATGCAGTTTTGGATGAAGAGGCTTTGACCCCATGAAGGTGCGCGTCGCCGCGGCTCAATATCCGATCGACGCGATCGCGTCGTGGGACGCCTATGCCGAGAAGATTTCGCGATGGGTCGGCGAGGCGGCGGAGAATGGCGCGCAGCTTCTGGTTTTCCCGGAATATGCTGCGATGGAGCTCGCGCGCAGCTTCGCGCCGGAAGTGTGGGGCGACCTGCAGCAGTCGGTCGACTTCATCGGCGGCTTGCGGGGCAGCATCGACACGCTGCACGCCGATCTGGCGGAGCGGCATCAGGTTCACATCGTCGCGGCGAGCCTGCCTGAGCGCGCCGATGACGGCGCTACCTATAACGTCGCCCGCATCGTCTCGCCGAAGGGACGCGTCCGCGAACAGCGCAAGCTGATCATGACGCGCTTCGAACGCGAGGAATGGCGCGTGCAGGGCGGCCGCGAGATCACGGTATTCGACTCACGGATCGGGATGTTCGGGATTGCGATTTGCTACGATGCGGAGTTCCCGCTGATCGCGCGGACGATGACCGAGGCCGGGGCCGCGATGATTCTGGTGCCGAGCTGCACGGATTCGCTAGCAGGCTATTACCGCGTGCGGGTTGCTGCGCAGGCGCGCGCGCTGGAGAACCAATGCTACGTCGTGCAGGCGCCGACTGTGGGCGAAGCGCCCTGGTCGCCTGCCGTGGACCACAATGTCGGCGCTGCGGGTGTCTTCGGGCCGCCGGACGTCGGGTTTCCCGACAACGGCGTCGTCGCGCTCGGGGCGATGAACGAGCCGATGTGGCTTTATGCGGATCTCGACCTCACCGCCGTGACACGCGTGCGGCTCGAGGGGCAGGTGCTCAACAACAAGCACTGGCGCGAGCAGCCGGGGGCTGCCACGCTCAGGGCTAATGTCGTCGAGCTTTAAGGCGTTCCCTTCAGCAGACGTTTGTAGGAATCCACCAGCGACGTGTAGGGCGGCGCAAAGTGGATCTGCGATGTACCGTCGGGCATCACCACCGCCGTCTTGATCTCGAAGTGCAGGTGGATCGTCGTCGGCGAGCCGCCGAAGTCGTTCGAAACAAGGCCCAAGCGCTGACCACGCGTCACCGTATCGCCGAGCGCTACAGCGAGCTCGTCCATCTTCATGTGGAGGTAGCGGTAGCGAATGCCGCTGTCGCCAGTGAGGGTCATCGTGTAGCTGCCGATGCCGGTGATCTGGCCTGCTTCGGCTGCTACAGCCCAGTGAACGCCCTTTTTGCAGGTCGCCGGGCGGATGTCCTGGCCTTGATGGCCCTTGGCGCCCGGACAAATCGGGGTGTCCCAACTGCGTTTTTCGCAGAAATTGTCACGCCAGGGGTAACTGTAGTTGACGGCGTCGCATTGGCCGCCGCCGGGACCGGAGCCGCCGCCATTCATGTAGACCTGACTGTTGGGAAACGACGGTGCCTTCTCGGTCGGGTAGCGCATGCCAGGGGCGTAGACGGTCTCCGTCTGTACGCCGGTGCCTGAGTTCGGCAGAAGTTGGCCCGGCGGTTCGAACAGGAACGTGTTGCCGTTCGGATCCTTCGGCGTCTCCGGAGTCGGGTCCGGGGTCGGCTCAGGATCCGGCGTCGGTTCCGGGTCGGGCGTTGGATCCGGCGTCGGGTCGGGGGTCGGATCAGGTGTCGGCTCAGGATCCGGTGTCGGCTGGGGTTGTTCTTTGGGCGGAAATATCTGATCCAGCGTGCAGGGCGTTTTGCCGCCGCATTGGATGAAAAAGGCCCAAACGATGAAAGCCAGAATGAGAACGATGACGGCAATGAGGAACGCGCGCATTAGGGCGAATCCGATCCAGCGAGCGCCATGCGCTCAGCAAGTTTTCTGATGAAGTCGGGCTTGGTGCAACGATCGTCCGTTTCCGCTTGGCGGCATTCGATGGCGACCAAATAGGCGGCGCCGAAACGGCTGAACGTTACGTCGAAACCACCTTCGGTCTTGTCGATCGCGATCGGCACTTCGCGGCCGGCGATCATGCTCTTGAATTGACCTTGCGCCAACCTCAGAAGCGGGTCGTCCTTTGCGAGCACGGCCGCGCGGCGTTCGCCATGCACCTCGACGGCGATGTCGCCCGCGCGCATCGACGCTGCGTAGGAGTCCGGTCTCGGGAACACGTTGAACACGGAGGCCAGGACAGTCTGCTCCAACGGTAGGAGCATCGGCAATGACGGTCGGGGTGCACCGGCGGCCATCTTCATCTTCAGCGTCTGCGTTCGCAGTAAGCGCTGATTTTTCACGGCATCGCGGACTTCGTTCCAGTCGATCGGCATCAACTGGCGTCCCGGCGCCGCCGTTTGCGCCGCTTGCGTTTGCTGTGCGGGTGGCTTCGGTTGTGCAACGGCTAAGAGAGCGGCGGCGACGGTTGCGAACGCAGCGACGCCAATCCATGCAAGGCGCATCTGGGCAATCTCCCGGTAGGCCGGGACGATTTTAACCTATTGGCTCACGGATGGGCGAGGGCTTCTTTCAGGCCCTCGATAAACTGCTTGCCGGAAGGAACGGCCACGGACGAGCCGGAGAAATCGCCGCCGATCGGCTCGGCGCGGCCGCCAAGGCATTGGGCCAAGAATGCCTCGGAGATGGCGTAGAAGGAAAGGCGATTCTCCGGCCTGGTGAAGCCGTGGCCTTCGTCCGAATAGAGCACGTACGTTGCCGGTTGGCCCCGCCGCGTGACCGCGCGCACAATCTGATTGGCCTCCCCCTGCTTGACGCGCGGGTCGTTCGCGCCGTGGGCGATGAGAAGGGGGCGTTCGATCTTGTCGGCGTGGAACAAGGGTGAGCGGGCTTTGAGCAGCGCCTTGCCCTCCTTGGTAGACGGGTCGCCAACGCGGCGTTTGAACGTGTCGGCAAACGAAGCCCAATACGGCGGCGTGTTGGCGAGCATCGTCTGCAAGTTCGACGGACCGACAACGCTGACGCCGCAGGCGAACTTCTTCGGGGTGAATGCAAGGCCGACGAGAGCTGCATAACCACCGTAGGAGGCACCGTAGATTGCGACCTTGTCCTTGCGCGCGATGCGCTCTTTCACGGCCCAATCGACGGCGTCGATCAGATCGTCGTGCATCTTTCCGGCCCACTCCTTGTCGCCGGCATTGACGAAAGCCTTGCCGAAGCCGGTGGAGCCGCGAAAGTTGACGGCGAGGACGGCATAGCCGCGGTTTGCGAGCCACGCGTTTGCCGGATGATAGGCAAAGCTGTCCCGGTACCAGGGTCCGCCGTGAACATGCAGGACGAGCGGCAGCGGCTTGTCGGGGACGCCGTCATTGTTTGCATCGCTACCTTTCGGCAGCGTCACATAGCTCACCAAGTCGAGCCCATCGCGCGATTTGATCACGCGCGAATGAAACAACGGCAAGGGAGCGCCCTCGAGGCTTGGGCGTGCCGCAAACAACGTTCGCAGCGAACGTTTCTTTCTGTCGAACAAGGCGAACTTGATCGGCTCTCCCGGATTGTCGACCCAGAGCGTCCACAAATCGCCGTCGTTCGACTGGCTGAGCAAAGACCAATGGCCGGTTACTTGCTTGTCGAGGAATGCAAGGTCGGGCTTGATTTCGGGCCTTAGCGCCTTCCACTCCATCCGGTCGTATTCCGACGCGTAGGCCAGCAGTTCGTGCGTGCGCGGGTGCTTGATGACCCAGGACACATCGGCCTTGTCGGACGCGGCGATCGTCGCCGTCTTGCGCGTTGCCAGGTCGATCTTCACGAGCGCGCTCTTGTCGCGGCCGCGACTGTCGATCATGTAGATCGCTTTGCCGCCGGCTGTGAAGAACAGCGGTTCGGTCGTCAGAGCGTCGTCGCCGGGCACCGTGGTGAACGGCTTCCATTCGGCGCCGTCGAGGCGAAGATATTCCTGTCCGCCGTCGGGCAGCGACTTCGAGGCGAGGCGTATGGCGAGGTTGTCGTCGGCCAGCGTCGTTGTGAGGCCGTCGTTTTTGAGGACGAGCTTCGCCTCGCCGGTGGCGATGTTCACGAGCCAAACGTCGTGCCAGCGCGGATCGCGGTTGTTGAGGCCGATCAACAGTTCGTCGGGGCGTTCGTACGAATCCGCGATAACTTCGGCGCGGACATTCTTGTGGGGCGTCAGATCGCGCGTGCTGTTCGTTGCAAGGTCGACGGCGTAGAGGTGGTAGTTCTCGTTGCCGCCCTGATCTTGCATGTAGAGCAGATGGCTCCCGTTGCGCGCCCAGAAGTACTTCATGATCGGCCGGCGCTTTTCTAGCGTCACCGGCTTGGCCGCGGCGATATCGTCGACGGCCGCGACCCAGAGGTTCATCACCCCGTTGACGGCGGCGGTGAAGGCGATCTGCGTGCCGTCCGGGCTGAGGAAGGGTGCTGTACGTTCGGGGTTGCCGAACAGAACCTTGCGCGGAATGATGTCGTTCGCGCCGAACGATCCTGCGGCCGCCGACAGGGCGACAACGACCAGAACGAACGCCAGTCCGGCTGCAATACTCAAACCGCTGATGCGCATTCCGGCCGACTGCTCCAAAAGACGGGCGGGACGATAGGTTCGTCCCGCCGGTATTGCTGCTCACGATTGTGGCATGTGGAAGTGACTAAGGGTTTAGCCCTGTTGTCTCAGGCTAGCCTATTGAATTTCATAGGTTATCGAGACCGTCGCGCTCACCGTTTGTTGACCGGCGGCGATGGGGACGGAAGCGTCGCCTGCCGCCGCTTCAACCGCCATGCGCATCATCGGCATCGGCGGGGTGATCGCCGTTTGCTCGGAGATTTGGACGACACGGCCGAGAGACGTGCCGGCTGCTTCGGCGTAGAGCTCCGCCTTGGCGCGTGCGTCGGCGACCGCCTTCTTGCGCGCTTCGTCGAGCACCTTCTTCGGGTCGTCGATGCCGAACGTAATGCCGTTGATCTGGTTCGATCCCGATTGCACGAGCGTGTCGAGGATGGGCCCTAGATTCTTCAGGTTTTTCACCTGTGCCGTCACCTGGTTCGAGACCGTATAGCCGGTGATGCGTTGTGCTGCCGGGTAGGCGGGATATTTCGGCTGCACCGAGAACCCGGAGGTTTGGATGTCGTCCTCGCCGATGCCAGCGTTCTTGAGCGCCGCAATCACTGCCGCCATGGCGGCGTTGTTCTTGGCGAGTGCGTCCTTGGCCGAGACCGCCTCGCTCGTCACGCCGGTCGAGATCGTGGCCATGTCGGGGCGCGACTTGACCTCGCCAAGGCCGGAGACCGAGACGATGCGGGGTAGGGCGGTGTCGGCGGCTGACATGCTGGGGCGAGGTCCTATGAGGGCGGCGGCGGCGAGGGCGGCGACAATAACGAGCCCTGAGCCTGCGGCGATTGCACGAACATTCATGGCGTGTCCCTTTCTAGCGACGTTGCCGCAATCATATCTGGGCCGATCCGGGCGAAACAAAGGCTCGGCCCTGCGACAAACCCGGCCGCGAGCTTGCCTGCGGGTGAACGGCCGATCACAAAACTGAGTGCTTCGTGGTTCGGCCCGGGTTTGATATAGCGGGCGGCCCTGGCAAGGGGCCTGTAGCTCAGTTGGTTAGAGCGGGCCGCTCATAACGGTCTGGTCGTAGG
>CAZYGK010000145.1:0-7654 GCA_964647355.1 uncultured Flavobacteriaceae bacterium
ATGGTACAGTTGGGTGGGCTCGAACCACCGACCTCCGGATCCACAATCCGGCGCTCTAACCAACTGAGCTACAACTGCACACCGCGTCACGGCCGGGAGGCGCGCTCAAACGGGTGCGGAAACTAGTTCGCGGGCTTTGCGATTGCAAGTTTCACCGGAAATCGGCCCTTCCCAAGGGCCTGCACGGGACGTGGCCGCATTCCCACACAGCGGTCGGCGCACGGGGATGCGCATTCGCATTTAACCCCGCCTTAAGCACGAACGCCCAGAGTGAAGAGGACGTTAACAGGATGCGTTCGGCGTCCTCACGAAGGGAATTCGAGTTATGCGTTTCACACTTCTTCCCGCGGCGCTTGCGGTTTGCGGTGCCGCTTTTGCGGAGACCGCGATGGCCGGCAACGCACACGGCGTTGCCTATATCGGCCTGCGCGGCTCTTACGTCGTGACCGACGATGGTTCGACCACGGGAACGTCCGGGTTCAACTATCTTCAGTCTTACGATGACGGGTACGCGACCGCCGCCTACATCGGCTGGGCGGTGCACGATGCGCTGCGGCTGGAGATCGAGGGCGGGTTTCGTAGCGCCGACATCGATACCGTGACCATTGTCACCGGCGATGCGCTCCTCACCTATCTACCCGGTCAAACGGTGGACGTCGGCGCCGATGTGCAGGCGGGAACCGCGATGGTGAACTTCTACTACGACATGGACATTTTCGGCGGCGACGTAGTGCCGTGGCTCGGGGCCGGTTTGGGCGCCGCGCATGTCGAGTACAACGTGACCGATCCGTTGGGCGTGTTCGGCGGCAACGATAAGGCTTGGATCTTCGCCTATCAGCTGATGGCGGGGCTCACCTTCCCGATCGGCGACGGCTGGTCGCTGACGGCGAGCTATCACTACTTCACCACGGAAGAATTCGACCGCACGAGCACGAACGCCGCGGCCGAGGTGTTCAAGACCGACCTCACGCAGCACAGCATCGACCTTGGGATTCAGTGGCACCTTTAACTTTCTGACCCCTGGGTAGGGGGCATCCGAGCAAAGGCCGCCGGGACCACACGTCCGGCGGCCTTTGCGTTTTTGGGGGTGAGAGGCTATCTCAGCGCCCCCATGCCCGAGTACGACCTCACCAAGACCTCCGGACGGCTGGCCGCACTCGTCGACATGACGTTTCGCGACCACGCGTTCTTGCGCGTGTGGTGGCAGAACGCGCATTGGATCTCCGACGAGATGCTGCGGACGAACCAGCCTTGGCCGTTTCAGATCCGCGCCCGCGCGCGGGCCGGCATCAAGACGGTCATCAATCTGCGCGGCGGGTTCGGGACCGCGTTTCACCAGTTAGAGCGCGAGGCGTGCGAGCGGGCCGGGATCAAGCTTGAGAACTGGACGGTGACGTCGCGCGGCGCGCCGACGATCGAGCAGGTGCGCGGCGCAAAAGACCTGTTCGAGCGCATCGCTTACCCTGCCCTCATGCACTGCAAGTCGGGCGCGGATCGCGCGGGCCTGATGAGTGTGCTCTATCTGCACTTCCGGAAGGGCGAACCGGTCGATAGGGCGATGCGGATGCTCGGGCTGCGCTATGGGCACGTCCGCCAGGGCATGACCGGGGTGATCGACCACTTCTTCGAAGAGTACCTCTCGCACGGCGCTTCGAAGGGGCTTTCGCTTCTCGAGTGGATGGAACGCGACTACGATCCGGTGAAGCTCAAGAGCGAATTCCGCGCCGGGTGGTGGGGGAACGTGCTTGTCGACAAGATATTGAGGCGCGAATAATGGCTCTGCCGATCCGCACCAGCTTCGTGAAGGCGAACGGGCTTACGTTCGAGGTCGATCAGTGCGGGTCGGGCGACAAGTTCGCTTTGCTTCTGCACGGGTTTCCGGAGTCGAAGTATTCCTGGCGCTATCAGATGCAGCTGTTGGCCGATCTCGGCTACACGGTTTGGGCGCCGAATATGCGCGGCTACGGCAAGTCGTCGAAGCCGGAGGCGGTTGCGGACTATCACATCGACCATCTGGTTACGGACGCCGCCGCTCTGATGGACGCGGCCGGCGCGAAGAACACTCTGCTGATGGCGCACGACTGGGGCGCGATCGTTGCGTGGAACTTCGCCATCCGGAAGGTGCGGCCGCTTGAGCGCCTCGTCATCATGAACGTGCCGCATCCGGCCTGCATGGCACGCGAGCTGCGCACGTGGGCGCAACTGAGGAAGTCCTGGTACGTCTTCTTCTTTCAGATTCCCTGGCTGCCGGAGCGCATGTTGTCGGCGCGGGGGGCGCAGGCGATCGGACGCGCGTTCAGCGACATGGCGATCGACAAGAACCGCTTCCCACCGGCGGTCACCGACGAATACCGGCGCAATGCGCGCGAGCCCGGAGCGCTCAAGGCCATGATCAACTATTACCGTGCGGGGCTGCGCGCAGGCGAGAAGGCCATGAACCCGGCGCCCGGCATGGTCGACGTGCCGACGCTGATGATCTGGGGTGAGGAGGATACGGCGCTCGGCAAAGCGACGACGGTAGGCACGGATCAATACGTGAAGGATCTGACGCTGCGCTATCTGCCGGGCGTCTCGCACTGGGTGCAACAGGAAGCACCCGAGCGCGTGAACGCCATGATCGAGGCTTGGCTTAAAGGCCAGCCGGTGCCGATCGAAGGCGAAGTTCTGCGCTAAGGCTTGGGCGCCGAAAGGCCCGCCGCGATAAAGGCCGAGAGCTCGCGCTTGATCGTGTCGATCGGCGTGGCTGCAACCGCTGCGGCCAGCGGCATGGCTTTGGGAAATTTCCCCGCCTTCAGCGTCGTGATCATCATCAACGTCTGCTGCGTCGCGGAACGCATGAAGGCAAGCCTCCATTTGCGCATCACAATGTCGTCGGCAAGCGAGGGCACTGCCTTCTGCAGCAAGGTCTCGAACCGATCGAAAATGCGAATCTGGCTCTCGGGGGGCTCAAGATCCTCAAAGCCCGGTTCCCACGTCAGACGTCCGATGAAGCGAATGAAGTGCTGCCAGCCGCCGGTTTCGGACAACGCCAATTCGACAATGGGACCAATCATCGCGTCGACGAGTTCAAGCGCCGTCGGCTCGCGGCCTTCGCTCGACGCGCGCGCTTCAACGGTGTCCAGCGCGGTCGTACGGCTTTCCTCCAGGTCGGCGGCGCGGCGCTCGAGCACCTTGCGGACCAGGTTTTCCTTTTTATCGAAGTGGTAGTTGACCGCTGCGACGTTGACCTTCGCCTTTTCGGTGATGGTGCGAACGGAGGTGCCGGCAATGCCTTGTTCTGCGAAAAGTTCCTCGGCCGCATCCAGGATGCGATTCATCGTGGCCGTGGTTTGCGGCGACTCGCGCAGCGACGGTTCTAACTTGACCATACGGGTGACAGCATAACCCGTGCCGTTCGCGCGACAAGCGATATCTCTATTGCACTGCACACAGCTCTGCGGTTGATTGGTGTCACAGTTATTAACGTCCGGAGAGACTCATGAGCGTGACCTATGACGGCCTGATGTCGCTACGTTCTGACGGCGACGTCTTCACTTACGGCGATAGAGAGACGATGCTCTATGCGCTCGGCGTGGGCATGGGGCGCGATCCCATGAACGAGGACGAGCTTCGCTATGTCTATGAGAACGATCTCAAGACTCTGCCAACTTTGGCAAGCGTGATCGCTTGGGGTCAGCGGACGATCGGCAAAGCGGGAATCAACTACCTGATGGTCGTGCACGGCGAGCAGCGCTTGACGGTGCACAAACCTCTGCCATCGGCTGCGACGATCATCTCGGACGAGCGCGTTGTGGCGGCGGTCGACAAGGGCGCAGGCAAGGGCGCGCTGATCTACACGGAGAAGGTCATCCGTCTCAAAGATACGAACGAGATACTGTGTACGGTCGGCGGGACGATCTTCGCGCGCGGCGACGGCGGGTTCGGCGGGCCGTCGACGGGTGGGCCCGAACCGCACGCAATTCCGGAGCGCAAGTCGGATGCCGTTTGCGAGACCGATACGCGGGTCGACCAGGCACTGCTCTACCGGCTGTCCGGCGATCGTAACCCGCTGCATTCGGATCCGAAGATCGCGAAGATGGCGGGCTTTCCGAGGCCCATCCTGCATGGGCTTTGCAGCTACGGTACGGCGTGCCGAGCGGTGCTGAAAACGATGTGTAACTACGATCACACGATGATCACAGGGTTCGACGTGCGCTTCTCGGCGCCGGTATTCCCTGGCGAGACGATCGTGACGGAGATGTGGAAGGACGGGAACGTCGTGTCGTTCCGTTCGAAAGTGAAGGAACGCGACGTCGTCGTGCTCAACAACGGCAAATGCACGCTGAAGAGCTAGCACGCGATCCGCTCGGCGTTGCGGCGGAGATGATCGCCGCCGGGCGCGCGGCGGAGGTCGTTGCTGCGGCGCGCGGGATGCTGGCGCAGCAACGGGGCGGGATGCTCACGCGCGTCGCGTTGGGGCGCGCTCTCGTCGCTGCTGGCAGACCCGCCGAAGCGGTCGATACTCTGCGCGAGGCCGACCTGCTCTCACCGAACACGCCGGAGGTGGTGCTTGCGTTCGGCGAGGCGCTTGCAGCTTCGGACTCGTTACCCGCCGCCATCGGCGAGTTTCAGCGTGCCGTCAGGCTGATGCCGCAAGACGGCCGGCCGCACTGGCACATAGCGCGTCTTTGGCTTGCCGCCGGCGAAGCGGACAAGGCCGAAGCATGCGCGCGCGTCGCCGTCGAGCTTGGCGGCGCCGATGATGCGCAGTTCGAGGCGTTGATGGATGCGGGACGGCGCATGCGCTCTGCCGCACGCGCGGACGCCGGCTACGTGCGCCACCTGTTCGACCAGTTCGCGGCCGACTACGACGTGCGCATGCGCGGACGGCTCGGCTATGCGGCGCCCGGCATCTTGCGCGACTTGGCCTCGCTCTTGATCGACCCCTCGGCCAAGCACGATGTGCTCGATCTCGGTTGCGGGACCGGTCTGAGCGGGGTTGCGTTCAAACCCCTCGCGCGTCAGCTCGTCGGCATCGACCTGTCGCCGAAGATGCTCGCGAAGGCGCGCGAACTTGCGATCTATGACGCTCTCCTTGAGGGCGACGTGGAAGCGCCGCCCAAAGGGGCGGAAGGACCGTTCGACTTGATCGTGGCTGCCGACGTGCTTGTCTATCTCGGCGATCTAACAAAATTGTTCGCGGCGGTGCGGGCGCGGCTCAAGCCGGAGGGACTCTGGCTGTTCACGACGGAGAAGAGCGAGACTGCCGATTTCGGTTTGGGCGAGAAGCGGCGCTACCGGCACAGCGAAGCCTATCTGCGCGCGCTTGCCGAAACGCATGGCTTTGACGTTGCCAGTCTGGTCGAGTGCGTCACGCGGTACGAAGCGGGCGTCGCGGTGCCCAGTTGGGCGGCGGCGTCTCGCGCACGGTAGAGGAGCAACCACATGCAGTTCATGGTGGTCGAGACGTTTCGCGGTCAGGATGCCAAAGCGATTTATGCACGTCTGCGCGAGCGGGGGCGCATGATGCCGGAGGGGCTGAAATTTGTTTCAAGTCACGTCGCTGCAGACTTGAGCCGTTGCTTTCAGCTGATGGAGTGCGAAGACATCACCCTGCTGCAGCGCTGGATCGCCGAGTGGAGCGACCTGATGGCGTTCGAAGTGGTGCCGGTCGTGCCGGGGAGCGCGACGGCGTCTGCGCTCGATCGGCAACGGTAAAGCGCTTTCGGCCTGGCGCGTTTGCCGGGGTTTTCCTTGGAAACCATGGATTTATTGTCGAGCTCGATCGGCGTGGATTTGTGGCGCCGTTTTGGGGTATAGAGCCCAACTCCATCGTCTCTGGGTTGTCGAGGATTAGTGCCATGCGCGTTGCTCTTGTTGCCGCTCTTTCTGTTCTGGTTGCAGGCGCCGTGTTCGCCGCGCCAAGCGGAGGCAAGCCGCCCAAAGCCGTGGACATCAAGAAGGAGCTCGGCGAAAAGTGCGGGTCGGCTCCGTATGGCCTCGTCGACCTCAACGGCAAGACCGCGACAAAGGCCGAGCTTGAGGAAGCCAAGTTCCAAGTGACGAGCTTCATCACGCAAGCCGACGTCTATCAGGATTGCGTCTATAAGCTCGCCGAGACGCATGCGGCGGTGCTGACAGACAACGACAAGCGCTTGCTCGCGACCGCGCTCAAAGTGAGCCAGGACGAGAAGGAAGCCGTCGGCGCCGCGTTCAACAACGCGGTTTGCGAATACAATGCCGCCAACAAGATCGCTGACTCCGATTGCAAAGACGGCAAGTGGGTCGTGAAGACGGCGGAACAAGTTCCTTCGAAGCCTGCTAAGCCTGCGACGGCGGCGAAACCGGCGACAGCCGCGAAACCAGCGACCACGCCAAAACCCGCGGCGACTCCGTAACCACTAAATTCGTCGGAGCGTACCTTGCACTGCGGCGGAAAGCCGCCGGGCCGATACACGCGCGCCGCAAGATTGCCACGAACGCGCCCTCGGTGAGGCGCATTTGGGCTTGAGCATCTCTCCTTAGGCACACCCCGCAGGAGAGCCCGCCTCATGACCCCGCTTGCGTACACGACAGCGTCCTCTTTCAAACAGTCGCTCACCACATCGGCGGCGATTGCCGCCCTTCTTGTGGGCATGCTCGTTCTTGCCGGTTGCGATCAGGTGCCCGGCCAAGCGACGAACGATGCGAAGAAGCCGGGCGAGAACGGCCGGATCGTCGACATCGAGAAGGAGAACGCGGATGCGACCGCGGAACCCGCGGCTCGCGAGTTTGCCTTTGCACCGCCGCCGCCGCCCTCGCTGATGCCGAAGCCGGAAGTGCGCGACAAGTTTCCGGATACAAAACCCAATCCCGTCAAGCTCGTCAGCGAGGAACCGGTCTCGACTTTCTCCGCCGATGTCGACACCGCGTCCTATACCGTTGTTCGAAAATTCCTGAACGACGGCGCGCTGCCGCCTGCGGATGCCGTGCGCATCGAGGAGATGGTGAACTACTTCGATTACAGCTACCCGCTACCGGACAATCGAGCGCAGCCGTTCCGGCCGACAGTTGCCGTTTATGAGACGCCATGGAATCCCGACACGCAAATCGTGCATATCGGCATCAAGGGCTTCGACATCCAGCGTAGCGAGCGGCCGACGGCCAATCTCGTCTTTCTACTCGACGTGTCGGGCTCGATGGACGAGCCGAACAAGCTGCCGCTGGTGAAGAAGGCGATGCGGATGCTCGTCAACGAGCTCGACGCCAAGGACCGCGTTTCGATCGTCGTCTATGCGGGCGCGGCGGGCACGGTGCTGGAGCCGACGCCGGGTTCGGAGAAGGGCAAGATCCTCGCTGCGATCGACGATCTGACGCCGGGCGGATCGACAGCGGGTGCCGAGGGCATCCGCCAGGCCTATCAATTGGCGAGGTCGAGCTTCGTCAAGGACGGCGTCAACCGCGTGATCCTGGCCACCGACGGCGACTTCAACGTCGGCATCACCGAGCCGAATCAACTTGAGGACTTCGTCGCGCGCGAGCGCGAGAGCGGCGTCACGCTGACCTGCCTCGGTTTCGGAATGGGGAACTACAACGATGCGCTGATGCAGAAGCTGGCACAGAAGGGCAACGGCAACGCCGCCTACATCGACACGATCAACGAGGCGCGCAAGGTTCTGGTCGAGCAGATCGGCGG
>CAZYGK010000146.1:0-7577 GCA_964647355.1 uncultured Flavobacteriaceae bacterium
GATGCTTGCGGCCGCCTTGCGGCGGAACGCTCGCGACCGTGCCTTCCATGATCTTCAAGAGCGCTTGCTGAACGCCTTCGCCCGACACGTCGCGCGTGATCGAGGGGTTGTCGGATTTTCGGCTGATCTTGTCGACTTCGTCGATATAGACGATGCCACGCTGCGCACGCTCGACGTTGTAGTCGGCCGCCTGCAGCAGCTTCAGGATGATGTTCTCGACGTCTTCACCGACATAGCCGGCTTCGGTCAGCGTCGTGGCGTCGGCCATCGTGAACGGCACATCGAGGATGCGCGCCAGCGTTTGCGCGAGCAGCGTCTTGCCGCAGCCGGTCGGGCCGATCAGCAGGATGTTCGACTTCGCGATTTCGACGTCGCCGCTCTTCGACTGATGGTTCAGCCGCTTGTAGTGATTGTGGACTGCGACCGAGAGAACCTTCTTGGCGTGATCTTGGCCGATCACGTAATCGTCTAGAACCTTGCGGATGTCGGACGGTGTGGGGACACCATCGCGCGACTTCACCAGAGAGGTCTTGTTCTCTTCACGGATGATGTCCATGCAGAGCTCGACGCATTCGTCGCAGATGAAGACCGTCGGACCGGCGATGAGCTTACGGACTTCGTGCTGGCTCTTTCCGCAGAACGAGCAGTAGAGAGTGTTCTTTGAGTCACTGCCGCTCTTGCTCATCCTCTTTCCCTCTAGGAGTCCTGGAACCGTGCCGATTCCGGCCAATTCCCGGGTACTATACTGACAAAGCCAAACGCGTGCCGAATCCCCTACGCGCCGCCCTAATTGCTCAATTCGAGCATGCTAGGCTGCCACGGATCAAGAATTCATTAATCCAGGGTGTGCTGGATAAATCGCGCAATCTGCCCGGGAATCAGTCGGCCTTGCCGGCTTCGAAGCCAGCGGGGCGCTTGGTGAATACTTGGTCAACGAGGCCGAAGCTCTTGGCCTCCTCGGCGGTCAGGAAATAGTCCCGATCCAGGGCTTTTTCAATCGCCTCAACAGCCTGTCCAGTATGACGGGCATATATCTCGTTCAGGCGCTTCTTAAGCTTCACGATTTCCTGGGCGTGGCGCGCAATGTCGGTTGCCTGTCCCTGTGCTCCGCCCGATGGCTGGTGGAGCATCACTCGCGAATTCGGCAGGGCGAAGCGCTGCCCCTTCTCGCCGGCGCACAATAGGAGCGAGGCGGCAGACGCCGCCTGGCCGATGCAAAGCGTCGCTACGGCCGGCCGGATGTATTGCATCGTGTCGTAGATTGCGAGGCCAGATGTCACCACGCCGCCCGGGGAGTTGATGTACATCCAGATCTCTTTTTTTGGGTTCTCGGCCTCTAGAAACATGAGCTGCGCCGTTACCAAGGTGGCAACCGTGTCTTCAATCGGACCCGAAACAAAGACGATCCGCTCCTTTAGAAGCCTGGAGTAGATGTCGTACGAGCGCTCGCCCCGCGACGTCTGTTCGATGACGAAGGGCATGTAGTAGTTGGCGTAGGTCTCGCGGACGTCTTTCATGGCTTCGCCTTTCGGGCGGCCGGTGCCGCCTCTGGTGACTTAGTTCGCCTTCAGGATCTTCGCCAGGTCGTCAGGGTCCTTGAACAGGTCCTCCCGACTCACTTGCTTGTCGGTGATCTTTACCTGACCGCAGAGGAAATCGACGACCTTGTCCTCAAAAATCGGCGCGCGAAGTTGGGCCAGTGCGTCCGGATTGTTGCGGTAGATCTCGAATATCTTCTGCTCCTGGCCGGGGTATTGGCGAGCTTGGGCCATGACGGCACGGCTCAATTCGTCCTGCGTCACTTGCACGTTGTTGACGCGGCCGAACTCGGAAAGAACGAGACCTAACCGGACGCGACGCTCCGCAATCGCGCGGAACTCCTTTCTCAGGTCGTCCTCGGACTTGGACTTGTCCTCGTCCGCGAGGTTGCCGGCCTTGATGTCCTGCTCGACCTGCGCCCAGATCTGCTTGAACTCCGCCTCGACCATTCCGCTTGGAAGATCGAAGCTATGGGCGCCGTCGAGTGCGTCCAGCAGTGCGCGCTTCAGATGGGCGCGGCTCGCTTGGGCGAACTGGCCCGACAACTGAGCACGCGCCGCGTCACGCAGCTTATCCAAGCTGTCAAGGCCGAGCTTCGTCGCGAGCGTGTCGTCGACGTCGGCTTCCACGCCGCGACGCACTTCTTTTACCTTCACATCGAAGTCGGCAAATTTGCCTGCGAGGTTCGCCGCCGGGTAATCGGCCGGGAACGACACGGCGACCACTTTCGCGTCGCCGCCCTTCGCGCCGACCAACTGGTCCTCAAAGCCCGGGATGAAGCTTCCCGAGCCGAGCACGAGTTCGGCGTTCTCTGCCGTACCGCCGTCGAAGGGAATGCCGTCGATCTTGCCGACGAAGTCGATCAAGAGCTGGTCGCCCTCTTGGGCAGCCGCGTCGTCGCCCTTCGGCTCAAAGGTGCGCTGCTGCGCGGCGAGGCGCTTCAGCGACTGCAGGACGTCGTCATCGCTCACTTCGGTGACGGGGCGCATGAGCGAGATCGCCGAGGCTTCGGCGAGCTTGAAGTCGGGCATCAAATCGATACCCATCGTGAAGATCAGGTCTTCGCTGCCCGCGATCACCTTGTCGACTTGGCTAACGAGTTGGATTTGGGGCGACATCGCCGGGCGCAGCGAGCGATCGTCGACGGCCTTCTGGCTGTATTCGGCGACGGCTTCCTGGACGATCTCGCCCATCATCGATTTGCCGAACGTCTTGCGCAGATGCGCGACGGGCACTTTGCCCGGGCGGAAGCCTTTGAGCTGGACCTGGTCCTTCATGCCCTCAAGGCGCGACAAGAGTTTCGCATCGAGGTCGCTGGCTTCGACGGTGATGCGGAATTCGCGGCGAAGGTGATCGTTGACGGTTTCGGTAATCTGCATTGGCTTGTCTAGTCCTGCTCATTCGATGAAGCCGGCATCTGGCCTATGGGAGCGCGTGGTGCGGGCGAAGGGATTTGAACCCCCACGACTTTCGTCACTGGAACCTAAATCCAGCGCGTCTACCAATTCCGCCACGCCCGCATAACCTACGCCAGCGTGCGTACCCAAGTCAGATGCCGGCACGGGCGTGCCGGGGTTCCTGTCGGAAATCAAGGGGCGTGTCTATAGCAGGGGGTTTTGGAAACTCAAAGGGCGAGAAGCCCCGGTTTCTGCGCCATTTCGACGGCCTCGGGTAGGCAGTCGGCCAAGTCTTCGGCGATGAGGCCAGGCCCCGCGATTCTGCCGCACAGTCCGTGCAGAAAGACGCCGGTTCGGGCGGCGTCGAAGGGGCTCAGGCCTTGCGCAAGTAGACCGCCCACGATCCCGGAGAGGACATCGCCCGATCCGGCGGTCGCGAGGCTTGGCGGCGCATTCGTATTCACGGCCGTCGTCCCCGCCGGATCCGCGATGACAGTGTCGGCCCCCTTGAGCACAACGATCGCCCCAGAACGCTCGGCCGCGATGCGGGCGGCTTCGATCTTGTTCGGTGTTTGCTTGAGGAGGCCGGGGAAGATGCGGTCAAACTCGCCTTCGTGAGGCGTCAGAACGCAGCGCGGCGTCAAGAGCTTGATCAAGCGATCGGGTTCGTCGGCGAACGATGTCAGCGCGTCTGCATCGAGAACGGTCGATGCGAGCGCCGCTGTCGCGACGGCGACACGATCTCGCGTGGCTTGGCCGATCCCGTTGCCCGGGCCAATGACGACGGCGTTGTAGCGCGCATCTTCAAGCAGCGCCGCGAGCGCGGCCGGCGCCGCTGCCTCGCGCACCATGATTGACGTCAGGCTCGCGCTCAAAACGGGCACTGCAGATGCATCGCCGACGACGGTTACCAGTCCCGCGCCGACGCGCAGCGCACCGCGCGCGGCAAGGCGAGCTGCGCCTGTTGCGCTTGCTGGCCCACTGATGACGACGCAATGCCCGCGGTTGTATTTGTGGCCGGCTGGGTCAGGCGCGACCGTGCGCCGAGGCGTCTCGTTCTCGATGCAAGTGGGGCGGCGGTGGGTGGCAATATCCGACATTGCATTGAGCACACCGTCGGGAATGCCGATGTCGACGCAAACGACTTCTCCGCAGTGTTTTCGCGAAGGATAGAGGACGTGCGCGGGCTTCTTGCGGAAAAACGTCACGGTAAGTGCCGCTGTCCAAGGCTGGCCGCCATCGATGAACGTTGCCCGGTCGCCGTGGATGCCGCTCGGCACGTCGACGGCGACGATCGGTGCGTCTGCCATCTCTATGTCTTCGAACAGCTGGCTGAGCTCAGGCTCAAGGCCACGACTTAAGCCTGCGCCGAAGACGGCGTCGACGACCAACTCGCTGTGCGCCGGACGGCCTGGATCAAAGCTGCGCGTTGGCCCGGTCCACGCGCGCGCCATGGCGGCGGCGTCGGCTTTGAGCGTGCTGTGATCGCCGACGGTGACGACTTCCACGGTGTAGCCGCGCGCTTGGAGGTGCCGCGCGACAACGTAGCCGTCGCCGCCGTTGTTGCCGGGGCCGCAGAGCACCAGGGTCTTGCACGGCGGCCAACGTTTCGCAATTTCGTTGGCTACCTTGCGGCCTGCGTTCTCCATGAGCGTGGATGTCGGGATGCCGGACGCCGCCGCGAGACGGTCGACCTCGGTCATCTCGGCGACGGTCAGAATCTCGGGCCCCGGCGTCCACATGAGCGATCAGATACCCGATGGGTGACGGTCCGCCAAGTTCAACAGCTTCTCGAGCGCGTGGGCCGCTTGCAGAACGCGGGCGTCGTCGCCGTGGCGGCCGACAATCTGGAGGCCGATCGGGAGACCGCTCTCGGTGAAGCCGCAATTGATGCTGGCCGCGGGTTGTTGGGTCAGGTTGAAGGGATATGTGAACGGTGTCCATTCCATCCACATCGTGCCGTTCGGGTCGAAGGGTGTGACCAACGGGGTGTCAAAGGCAGCGACGGCGATCATCGGCGTTACGATGAAGTCATAGTCCCGCATGAAGGCCTTGAAGCCTGCACCGTATGCGGCGCGCTCTGCGGTCGCTTGCTGGAAGTCCCGGCGCGTGATTGCGCGCGACTCGTCGACAAGCCGCCGCAGGTTTGGATCGAGCAGCGCCAGCTTTTCTTCCGGGTAGTTGTCGAGGAGGAAGCCGGCGCTGGAGGCGTAGAGCGTTCTGAAGAATGACGATGGGTCGCCGCCGGGCGGATCGGCCTCCGTCACCTGGGCGCCAAGCTCTGCGAAGCGCTTCACGGCTGCCGCCACGGTCGCTTCGACTTCCGGGTCGACACGCTCGACCCAACCAAGACGCGGGCTGAATGCAATTTTCGCGCCCCGCAAGCTCTTGTCGAGGTTCCATGAGAAGTCGACTTGAGCGAACGGCTGCTGGTACCAGTCGCGCGGATCGGGTTCGGAGATGACGTTGAGAAAGAGCGCGCTATCGGCGACGCTACGCGACATCGGGCCGACATGGGCTAGGTTCGTGAACGGGCTCGCGGGCCAGGCGGCGACGCGGCCAAACGTGGGCTTCAGCCCAAACACGCCGCAGAAGCTTGCGGGAATTCGGATCGAGCCGCCGGCGTCGGTGCCGATGGCGAGCGGGCAATAGCCCGCAGCGAGTGCCGCCCCTGCCCCACCGCTTGAGCCGCCTGGTGTCTTGGCGAGGTTCCACGGGTTGCGCGTGACGCCGGTGAGCGGATTGTCGTTCGTGCCCTTCCAGCCGAACTCGGGCGTTGTCGTCTTGCCGATGAAGACGGCGCCATGCTCGCGCAGCCGCGCGACGCTGGGCGCATCGTGCTCAGATGGCTGGTTGGGGGCGACGGTTTTCGAGCCACGCATCGTCGGCCAGCCCTTCGACACGACCAAGTCTTTGATGGCGACCGGCACGCCGTCGAGCAAGCCCAGTGGTTCGCCCGTCATCCAGCGCTCTTCGGACCCGCGAGCCTGGGAGAGTGTCGTCTCGGCGTCGATCAGGCACATGGCGTTGATTTCGGCGTCGAGCGCTTCGATGCGGCCCAGGAGGTACTCGGCGACTTCGACCGGCGAGAGGTCTTTGCTGCGGTATGACGCGACGAGCTGCGTGGCCGTCATCCAATGAATGTCGTCGCTCATCGCAGTTTCCTATTTGATTGCGGTTTCGGCGGTCTCACCTAGTTCGACGAGAGAGATCGCGCGGCCCTTGGTTTGGAGCACCGTGATCGACGCATGCGCCGGCTTGAAGCAGACCACGCGGTCGTCGCCGATCGCCGCGCCGAGCGCGACGTTGATCGCGACGAAATGCGAGAAGACCGCCGTGTCCTGGTCCAAGCCGGTGAGGTAGCTCACGACGCCCGTACGCCAGGCCTGGAGTGCAGGCTCCGTCGCGCCCCATTCGCCGGTCATCAGGGCGCGCAGCCAGTCGGCGCGCTTCTCGAACGGGACAGACGCCGGCGTCGGTATCTCGGCGACGGCATCGGCGATCTTGGCCTCTAGCCCCATCGCGCGCGCGAGCGGGATTGCCGTTTCGCGTGCGCGCTTGAGTGGGCTGGAGACGATCAGCTTCGGCGGCGTCTTTCGTAGGATATCGGCGGCGCCCTCCGCCTGCTTGCGACCGAGGTCGGTGAGCCCCGGATCGGGGTCCGCTTGACCCCAGGTGCCGGACGGTTCGCCGTGTCTGATGAGGTAGAGGCGCGGCATCTTATTGCGGCACGAACAGGTTGGTCTTATCGCCTGGGGTGACCGTGCCGCGGCGGCCGAGCGCCTCGCGCTCCATCAGATCGTGCAGCGTTGCAGGCCCACTCGGTGTGTGCGCGACGAAGCGTTTGCCGTTGGCGAGGCGTCCGATCACGATACCCATCTTGGGGCCGGTGCGATCGTGCATGACGGTGTAGGTTTCGATGGTCCCCTCCCCTTCCGGTTTCGCTTCGACCTCCGGGCGCGGCATGGCATCGATGTCGCGTTGATAGGATTTCGGGTCTTCACGTTTCCACGCGCCTTTCACCGGCGTCGTCGAGTAGATGCCGAGCGAGTGCTTCGTCACGTACCAGCCATTTGCGGTTACGAGGCCGTAGCTGCCCGGTTTGCCGCGCACTTTCTCCATCATGGTGACGATCGAGTGCATGACGTAGTTGTTTCCGGCACCACCGAAATACGGCAAGCCACCTGTTACCGTGAGGCCGCGCGGATCGTCCTCTGCGAGGCCCAATTCAGCGCAGCCGATTTCGACTGCGGAGGGGAAGCAGGAATAGAGGTCGATGAAGTTCATTTCGGCCGCTTTCTTCCCCGCCATCGCAAATGCCTTGTGCCCCATCGTTCGAATCGCGGGCGAGGAATAGTAATTCACGCGCTCGCTGACGTGCCAAATGTCGGTCGCATCCGCGCAACCGTGGAGATAAACCCATTTCCATTCCGGGACGCCCAGTTCCCGCGCGGTCTTGACGTTCGTCATCACGACGGCTGCAGCCATGTCCACTTGGATCACGGCGTTCATGTACTTGGTGTATGGGAAACCCACGTAGCGGTTGTTGTCGGACTGGGTTGCGATTTCCTCGGGCGTGCGGAAGGTCGGGAACCACGCGTGCGGATTTGCCGCTGCAACTTTGGAGAACGGCGAGAAGAG
>CAZYGK010000147.1:0-7564 GCA_964647355.1 uncultured Flavobacteriaceae bacterium
GACACATCGCGTGTAAAACGCTGTGCCCCCTTCTCTCTCGGGGTCTACTTGGTGGAGGCGTTTTCGGGCGGTAGTTCAACGCATGCGCCGCAGGCGTCCGGGCCGGGCTGGCCCATCACAGCGCCAGTGCCGCCGAGATGGCCGTTCCACTTCCAGCCGCGCTCTATGCGGTACCAGCAGCCGCCATTGTAAGCGTGCGCCTTCGTCCCAAGCGGGTACTCATTCCACGGGCGATCCTTGTCCAGCAGTCGTCGCATCCCTCTTTCCTCTGTGCCGGGGGCTTACTTGGGGGTGGCGGAGACGCTCTTGGACAACGCGAGCCCAGCGGCTCGAATTGCGCGAGCAAGAACAGCCGGATCAACACGCTTGTAAATGCGGCCATCAGGCATCCGAATTTCGCTTACGATGGATTTGGCCATTCCCTTTTCCCTTCCGTGCTAGAGTGCGCTTCTTTGCGCGCCAGTTGGCCTCCATCACAGCCTCGCCTTTTGCGCTACGCTCCAAAAGAAACGCCGCAAACTGCGAGCCCCTACCGAATGAAATCGAGCGAATGCCCACTAGGTTCAGATCGGCAAGCGCGCACACTTCCCCGTACTGCTCGGACGATTCAGTCACACGCACATAGTAGTCGGAATGCCCTTTGTTCTTGCCGGTATGTTCGCATCCAATCTCAAGGGTGTCCTGCTGAAATTGTGATAGCTTCATCGCGCGCGGCGCGCTTCCGCTTCCACGGCACAGCGGGCACGTTTCAATGGCGTGCTGCCCGCGCTCCGGGCGCACATGGCGCGAGCCTTTGCACGTCTTGCATACTGGCGATGAAATCGGAGACGGTTGAAGCTCACCCTTGAACAGCGGGTTTGGCTCGAAGCCGGGGCAATCCTCGTCTTTGGTCTCTCCGCCCGTGTACCAAGTCCGCCGACACTTGCGCGGCCCATCTCGCCACGCATCGTTGTGGCAGTAAACGGCGTGACCATCAACGCGATGCCCAAACTTGCACGGCTGATCGAAAGCGTCGTCTTCGCCGTCTGACAGAAGCTCAACAACATTCACGGCCATCTTCTTCCTCTTTCTCTCGTATTGTCTAAGGGGTGGGGCTAGCCTTCGCGGCGGACTTGCTCCACGAGGGCGCATTTCGCAACGTACGCACGTTGCCAACGATCCTTTGCGTTGGCGTACTGAACATCCCACGACAGCTTCTTCTCCGGCGTATCGAGGCTGTAAGCATTCACCATCTCAAGAACGCGCATGGAGCGCTCTGCAGCTTCAAGCTCTTGATAAATCTCTGTCTCGCTCATTTGCGGTTGCCCTTCCCTGCTAGCTTCTTCTTCGGCGCAGGCGCGTTGCTCGATGAAGCGGCAAGCTGACGAAGCGCCAGCGCTGTTGCTTCCGCGTCGCTCGCGCAATCGAACCGCTTCTTAATCGTGGCCATGTCCTTGATCGCCTGCTCTGACAGCAGCAGGGCTTTCTGCTTGTAGCCCTGCGCGACGAGCTGCGCTCGCCAGTCCATCGTCCGCTCTGATCCGCTCTTGGCCATGCCGATCGTGTAGCACAGCAAAATCTGCGTGTCACTAGTTGACTCGTCACTAGTTGACGGCTAGAATGCAAATCGTCCGCCGGGGGTGGAGCCCCGGACGGAACGTGATCTTTGAAAACTTGGAGAGTTACATGTCCTACACGCAAACCGGGCTGCGCGCAATCGCAGCTCTTGCGCTGGCGGGCGTGGCGGCCACCCTCGGGTGGTTCAACGTCACGGCCTGGCTGGCGGAGGGTCAGCCGGTCCTCGCGGCTCTCGCGGGGTTCTCGGAAGCCATCGCCCTCGTCTTCGCCGTCATGGTGGAGATCGCCGTGAGGGAGCGCCGGTTCGACAGGGCGGCCGTTTGTGCGGTCATCCTGCTCGGCTTCGGCGCTTTCAACACACTTGGCGGACACAGGGCTTGGGAGGCGTCCCAAGTCCTGCGGGTGGATCAGGAACGGATGACGGCGCAAGCCGCTCTGGACCGGTCCCGCGCGGAGCTTCAGGCCGAGATCGGGGCCGTCAACGCCCGGATCGAAGCCGCCGCTCCCGCAGCCCGTGGCGGGCCGCAGACCACCGAGGCCGACAGGCTGACGTGGGAAGCGCGCACCGCCGAGGACCGCGCCCGCCGCCGGGCGCTCCAGGCTCGCCTGGACGCGCTTCCGGTGGTGGCTGAGCCGGTGGAGCCCTTCCCGGCTTGGCTGGTCTGGTCGTTCCTTGGCTTCGTCGAACTGGCGAAGGCGGGGGGCCTCTGGGCCATTGGCGCAGCGGGCGGAAAAGCGGCGCAGACCGCGAGTGCGACGGTGGTCAACTTCAACCCCGGCCGCGAACTGGTGAACAAACGTTGGGCCAATCGCAAGACAGCCTGACAACAAATGAAGCCCCGGTGTAAAAAACCGGGGCTTTTTCTTTGCGCCGGTAACGTTCATTCGTATCGGCGGTAATCAGTCTTACGTGAGCGCTCACCGCTGTGAACAAGGTGTAATTCGCCGCTGTTCGTCAGCGTTCAGCGCCCTCGTTGAGTGCTGCAACGAAGCGCGCGAAATATGCGGGCATGTTGCTCACCTGCGAAATCTGCGGCCGGTCTTTCGCAAAGACAAAGAGGTGGACACCGAAAACGTGCGGGCCCGAGTGCGCCTTGAAGGCCCGCGCGCTTGGCATTGCGTCTCGATTCAAAGACCCTGAATACGCGAAGCGCATGAGCGCGATCTCATCTGAACGGATGACGCGACGTCGCAGGGGTGGCGACGCAGCACTAAACGAAAGACTGGCAACAATCGCCAGCGCTAGGCTGCGGCGTCTTTGGGCAGACGAGGCTTTTCGATCCGCTCAACTTGCTGCCGCCTCCCAAAAGGCGCAGCGGATCAATGCCGATCCCGAAATGTCCGCCAACCGCACACGCGCTAGCAAAGCGATCATGACGGCCGCGAGCACGCGGCTCGGGCGCCTGCCTGAGTTCGTTGAGTTGATGTCGTCGAAAATGTCAGAGCACATGGCTGCCGAGCCGTTTGACCCGACAGCGCACGGCGATATCTCGAACTATCATCAGATGATCTGCACGCGGGTCAATTTGGACCCTGCCGTGGCCACTCCGCGCGGGGAGTGGATGGCCCGCTTCCTGCGCGAAGAAGCCGAGCGGTATCGGAAGCGAAAGCACGCCGCTAAGGAAGGCTGTTTCTGAACATGGCGTTTACTGCCCCGCTTGCTGCGCTTGCGCGGCCACCGCGACGCCCGCGCGCGCCACGCCCGAGAGCATGCCGACGACCGGCTGCATGAGGCCAAAGCCGAACGCGACAAGAAGGCCGGCCACAATCAGGCCGGTCGTGTTCGCGCCCATCGGGTACTGGGGTTTCAGGTTCATGCGTCTTCCTCCACGAGTTCGCGCCGCGGCGCGGGAGCTGCATCTTCATCCGGCACGATGATGCCTTCGCCGTTCGCGAGCGTGTGCGCTGCGTCGGCGACGGGAGCTTCTTCAACGGGAGCCGTGTCTGCGTTCAGAGCGGCGATCGCGTTTAGGGTTTCTTCGTCGAGCGTGACGGTGGTAGAGTCCGCTTCGTGAGCCGCATCAATCCGCTCGTTCTCGCGATCCTCATTCCGGTCGCTCTCTGGCTGGCGCTCCTCGACGGACTCTTGGTCTTGCGGCAGCGCTTCCGCCACTGACGGCGCCATCACCACGCCAGCCGCTGCCGCCGCGAGCCCGATCTCATCCCCGTTGAGACGGATCACGCCAGCGGGCGCTTCGACCTCAACGCCGTCCTTGTCCTTCCTCATGCGCGGCTTGGCGCGCTTGGGCTCCGTTGTGCGCCGCCAGTGGCCTTCCACGAACGTCAGAGGATCGCCTGTCTCTCCGTCGCGTGCGCGGCGCTTGGCGGGGCGCATGGGCTCGGCTGCGACGGGGGCTTCCTCGCGCAGATCCTCGATCATCACGGCTTCAGAAGCGGGAGACGCCTCTGCGCTTGTCGCTAGCTGCCGATTGCGCGCTTGCTGAAGGCGAAGCGCGATCCACGGCATAATCAAACACACGATGTCCATCACCAGCGAGAGGAGGATCGCGCGCGCGCCCTCTAGCCATCCGAGCGTTGCGGCGATCCAGCTTGTGTCGGCTGTGGTAACGCGGCTTGCGACTGCTGACGTGACCGTCTGGCGCGCTTGCTGCGCGCGAAGCTCGCTCATCTGCGCGTTCAGCCGCTCCATCTCCTCGGCCACCGAGCGATACGAGCGGAGCCGTTCATATTGCCAATCGCCACGCCGCGCCTCTACGAACCGATCGTAGGCCTCTGGGCTCATTGACGCCGCAGTGCGGACATACGTGCTCTCGGAGCGCGTACGCTCATCCATCGCGTGCTGAACATCTGCGATGCGCGCTGTCAGGACGGCGGCTTCCTGCGCCACGGTATCGACCGCAACAGCGCTTTCCCGATCTCGCTCCAACAGCGTGTCGCCCTGCACCGTGAACGTGCCCGCGATCACCACAAGCGACACAGCCGTCGCAATGAACAGCGCCCACATCTTCGGCCAGAAGTTCATGCGCCAGTCGAGAGACATGAACGTGGGGATCGCGATCTTGGCGACGTAGGGAATGCCCACGGCCACGATCACAAATCCGAAGAGGTATGGTGCATAAACCTGCACATCGCCGGTCCAAAAGCCAACGTGCGTGAAGTGCATCGTGCCGGCGCGGTCGCGTGCGATGTCGAACGTGTACAAAAGCAAGAAGTACACAAGCGCCCAATAGGCCATCCAAGAGGCCAGGTTGGCGCTCCTCACAAGCGACAGCGGAACAGTCACTCCGGGCGGATCAATTTGTGTGCTATTCGCGCGGAATTGGCGTAGTTTTTCCAGTGCTTCGCTAAGCTTCATGAGGGTTCTCATGCCGAAGGGTTGGAACAACGGACAGTGGCCAATGGAGCGCCTTCGGCAACGGCTGGCCGAGCGCATTGAGCGCCGCTCTGTCCGCAACGATGCGGGGTGCTTGATCTGGACTGGCGTCAAGGACCGCCAGGGCTACGGCTTCTCGTCCTTCGGCACATACCAAAAGATGATCCGCGTTCACCGCGCAGCGTACGCGCTGCGGCACAACCTTCCGATGGTGTTCGACGGCATCGTTTGCCATCGATGCGACAACCCGAGTTGCGTTGACGCCGATCATCTGTTTCTCGGCTCTCACGCCGACAACGTTCGCGACAAGGTGACGAAGGGAAGACAATCACGCGGCGAAGCGCACGGCATCTCGAAACTCACCGAGAACCAAGTCCGCGCAATTCGCGCCGACACTCGCTCACAGCAAAAAGTGGCCGACGCCTACGGCATCTCGCAGGGGACGGTGCGAGACATTCTGATCCGTAAGATTTGGGCGCACGTCGATTGATCATTGAGGCCCCATAAAGCTGTGCAGCAGCGGGCTGTTCGCGAGCGCTGCGCCCGCAAGCACCGCGCCTGCGATGATCGTCGCGAGCATCGGCATCGGAATGTTCAGCCCGCTCTGCTGGCGCGGTTCTTCCACACGGTTCGTCTCGTCGATCTTCTTCGCGAGACGGTCGAAGCCTGAGAGCATGTCGCCGCGCAGGTGGTTGTAAGCGTCCAGCGTGGCCTGCTGGCCGCGCTCAACTGCGCCTAAGCGCGAATGGACTGGCGCCATGTCCTGGTGCGTCACGTACGGCGATGGCGGCTGCCATTGCGCAGGTTGTTGCCATTGTTCCATCCATCACCTCAGCCCATGCGCACGTGCGAGCGCGCCCACCAACATCACCAGGATCGCACCGAAGATGCAGAGCATGACGGCGCGGTCGCTGATCACCCGAGCGCCCCAAGCCCCGTTGCGCACGCGCGCTGCGCCGCCGCGTTCACGTCGTATGCTTCGCGCAATGCTTCGGAGTCGGAGCGGTAGTAGAGCCCGGCGCGCTCGGCGTTGCGGGTGCGGATCGCGAGATACGTGCCCGCCGTCGGCGGCGGCAGCGGCTCAAGCTCCGGCTGGTCGACGCTCTGTGGCTCGGTCGGCAGAATGTAGCAGCTAGCCGGGATGATCGGACCCGGCGCCTGCACCACTGTCGGCGGCTCCACGTCCGACCTCGTCAGCCCCAGGTGGCCGCACGCTGTCGAACCAAGCAGGAGGGGTATCGCGGGCAATATTTTCCATCTCACGGCGTGTTCTCCTCTCATTGGCGCGGGCGCGCGCAATCGCCGCCTCGCGCTCTGCCAGCACGCCGGCCGTCGCCGTGCCGTCCGCTTCCAGTCGTCTTGCGTGATCGCGCCAGCCCTGCGCGTTCTCGCGCCATTGTTCGGCCACCTGCCGGTTGCCTTCCCGGAACGCGGCGTTGTCGGCCGCTTCGTCCTTCACCCGGTCCACGCGGATGGTCTGGACAAGCGCCGCGATGATCGCGAGCGCGGCCACGATCCAGCCTAGAGGCAGGGAGGGCGCTGCGAAGCTTGCAAAGCCCATCGGGCGCGGCGCGGGCGCAACTGCCGGGGCCGTATCGAAACCCGCCCTACGGGCCTGCAAATGCCGCTGGATCGCGTCGCGCTCGCGCTTCTCCGCAAGGCTGAGCTGGGGCTTGCCCAGAAGCACCGTCAGCCGCGCTTCCGCGCCGTGCTCGATGTCCGAAGCCATCCGTACTTGCGTCGGGTCGTCCGCAGCGGCCTGCGCCATCAGCCCAAGCGAAATGGTCGTTTCGCGGGCCTGTTCTTCGTGCGCGGCCCGCTCGCCAGCGAATCGATATTCTCGTAACGTTCCACGTGAAGCAATGGTTAACGCCCGCTCGAACAGCGCCTCCCACACCTGCGCCACGAACGGCCATGCCCGGTCTCCCCACGCGCCGTAAGCGCGGATCGCCCACACGGCCAGGACGGCGAGCGCGGCAGAGCCGAACACGAACCCGAACACAGGAAGCTGCGCGCCCCAGGCAAGCGGGATCACTGCGAGCGGGTACGGGAACACCGCCCAATGAAAAAGGGCCCGAAAGCCCTCTTTTGCCTCTTGGTTTAGTTCGCGCCCGAGCGATGTTCGGTCGGACGGGAAGAGCGTGTCTTCCACACCAGGATCGGTCATCAGGGCCACCCGTCTCCTAGGCCAGCGTGCATCGCGCGCAGCTTCGCCTCGTCGGCGGTCGCGGCGGCGTCTTCCAGCGAAAGCGCAAAGGCGTTAATTGCCCGCTCCTGGCTCTGCATGGCCAGGAAGGCGTTGCGGTCTGCGATCAAACCTTCGTCCGGCTCGATGCCAAGGGCGCCCGCGTTATTGTATTGAGCGAAGCGCTCAGACAGGAAGTCAGCGCGAGACGGATCCATCGCGATCCGCAAGCGCATGCGCTTCTGATCGGAGATCGCGCGGATCACATCGCTGCGCAGGTCTTCCAGTTCATTGCGAAGCGGCATGATGCCGGGATAAAAAACGCCCCCTGAGGTGCCAAGCTCAGGGGGCGCTTCGGTATCAGCGGGCCGGTCATCTTCTTGCACCGCTTCGCCTTCAACCGCAACCGCAACCGCAACCGCGCCAAGCGCCTCCACGTCCTCTTCCGTGAATATCTCCGGCTGCTCGCCGGGGTCTTCGTCTTCTGC
>CAZYGK010000148.1:0-7503 GCA_964647355.1 uncultured Flavobacteriaceae bacterium
TGGAACGGCCGCAGGATTTCGTCGAAGACGTGCGGGCGTTCGGGCGGGAGATGGACGCGCTGTGAGCGTTTCGGCGACGGAGCTCTCGGGCCATCTCGACAGCGGCGAGAAGACTCTTTGGCACGGGTCGCCGCCTGAGGGCCTATTGCTGCGAAGATCGGATTGGTTTGTTGTTCCGTTTAGCCTGTTCTGGCTTGCCTTCGTAGTGTTCTGGTTGGCTGGCGTTACCGGCACTTTCTCGGACTCGCCGAGAAGCCCGCCGGTGATCTTTCCAATTGTTGGATCGGTCTTCGTCTGCGTTGGGCTTTATATGGCGATCGGCCGCTTCTTTTGGGACGCTTATGTCCGTAGTCAGACCTTGTATGCGCTGACGAACAAGCGGGCGATCGTCCTCGTTCGCTGGCCGTTTCGGCAGGTGCGAAGCGTCGAACTGACTGCGGCAACGAGGGTCGAAACCGAAGAGAGCGGCGACGGCAGCGGTTCCATCTTTTTTGGCGAGCGGATGCGAATGCCGGCATTCGCACCAAGCTGGTTTGCGGCCAACAACGGCATCGACTTTATGTTCGAGCGGGTGGCCGGCGTTCGAAACCTGGTGAGCATGGTTCGGAGCGTACAAACCAAGCACTAGGGCTTCGCTTATGGGCAAGCGAAGCGCGACCCGGCAATGGCGCGCTTTATTTGGCTTTGTTGCGGCGCGTGACTTAGGCCAACCCTACCCGCCCCATGGCCAGATATTTATCCCAGCGCTGCTTCTTCAGGGCTTCCGGCGTCAGCGCTTCGAGTTCGGTGAGGGCGAGGTCGATCGCGTCGCCGGTGTCTTCGATGGCGCGGTCGCGGCCGCGGTGGGCGCCGCCGACCGGTTCGGCGACGATCGAGTCGATGATGCGCAACTGCTGCAGGTCTTGCGCCGTGATCTTCAGGGCAGCGGCCGCGTCTTGGGCCTTCGCTGCGCTCCGCCAGAGGATCGACGAGCAACCCTCCGGCGTGATCACGGAGTAGATGGCATGCTCAAGCATGATCACGCGGTCGCCGGCCGCGATCGCGATCGCGCCACCCGACATGCCTTCGCCGATGATAACGGAAACGAGCGGCACGGTCAGCGTGAGGCAGCGCTCGGTACCGCGCGCGATCGCTTCGCCTTGGCCGCGCTCTTCGGCGCTGACGCCCGGGTATGCCCCGGCACTGTCGATCAGCGTGATGACGGGCATGTTGAAGTGCTCGGCCATCGTCATCAGGCGGACAGCCTTGCGGTAACCGTCGGGCATCGCCATGCCGAAATTGTGGCGCAGGCGGGACTTGGTGTCGTTGCCCTTTTCGTGACCGATCACCATGACGGTGCGGCCGCGGAACGAGCCCATGCCGCCAAGGATCGCCTTGTCGTCAGCATATGACCGATCGCCGGCGAGCGGGGTGAAGTCTTGGATGAGGGCGTGGACGTAATCGAGGAAGTGGGGACGTTCCGGGTGACGTGCGACTTGCGTCTTCTGCCACGGCGTCAGCTTCGCATACGTCTCGGCGAGCAGTTGGCGCGCCTTGTCTTCAAGGCGCGAAACCTCTTCGTCGATCGAGACAGGGTGTTCGCCTTGCGCGGCGACGCGCTTCAGCTCTTCCACTTTGCCGGCGAGGTCGGCGATCGGCTTTTCGAAATCGAGATAGGTGGTCGTCATGTTGCGGTGCCCCTAAGAACGCAGGGAGGCAAAACTCTTATGCGTCCCAAGGGTTTACCCTAGTGTTGCGTCGTTCTGTCGCGAGAGGTGCCCGAAGGGCCCGCGCTTGTCAATGTTTGGGGCCTGTCACATCGGCTGGGCTTCGTGCGTCATAGCGGTCGAGGAGGCGAAAAGCCCATGAAAATACTGGCGTTCATCTTAGCGGCGATGATGGCGGGAAACGGCGTCTACATGTTCGTCGACCCTCCCGGTTGGTACGCGGCGGTACCGGGGGTCCCCCACACCGGACCGCTTAACCTTCACTTCGTGCGCGACATCGGCATCGCCTATGTCACGGCCGGCGTCGCGCTGGCCTGGAGTGCGCTTAGCGCCGGGTGGCGGGCAAGCGCGCTGGCCGCGCTCTTCATCGGCGGGCATTCGCTGTTGCATGCGGGCGAGACGATGATGGGACATCATCACGACGTCATCGTGAACGAGCTCGTGACCGTGCATTTGCCGGCGGTGCTTGCGGTCGTTCTCAGCATCGTCCAAAAGCGGAGCGTGTCATGAACAGGTGGTTGCTCACGAAGTTGCTTGTCTGGGGCGAGAAGCAGATCGGCGGGGTCAGCATGGATTATGCCTATCACCTTCGCGATGTGGAGCCATCGCGGCTGTGGCGGTTTACGTTGATCAAGGCCGTGGAGGGCAATCGCAAGTATACGCCAGCCGATGCCTATCACATCGCCGGCATGGCTGCGGCGATGGTCGAGGATTGCGGACCTTGCGTTCAAATCCACGCGAACCTTGCAATCAAAGACGGCGTTGACGCGGACGTTCTGCGGGCGGCCGCGGCGCGCGACTTCGGAAAGATGCCGGCCCACGTGGCGCTCGCCTTCCGTTATGGCGATGCGATCAGCCGCGGCGAGGCGGCGGACGAGCTGCGCGACGAGATCAAGCGGTTGTGGGGCGAGAAGGGATTGATCGAACTTGCGTTTGCGGTGGCGACGGCCCGATTCTATCCCGCGATCAAGCGCGGTATGGGGTATGCGCACACGTGCGAACGCGTCGTGATCCACGATCGCGAAACGCTGACGGCGAAGGCGGCATGAACACGGTTCTTGCATTCGAGGGCGAGCGTAAGCGACTGACGAACGTCGCCTACCGGATGCTTGGACGGTGGTCGGAAGCCGAGGATGCCGTGCAGGACGCCTACTTGCGTTGGCAGGCTGCCGATCAGGCGTCGATCGAGACACCTGCTGCGTGGCTGACGACGGTGGTCGTGCGGTTGTGCTTGGACCGGATGCGCCGCGCGAAGGCCGCGCGCGAGGTCTACGTGGGACCGTGGCTGCCGGAGCCCATTCTCACGATGGAGGGCGGCGAGCGGCGGGAGGCGGAGATGGAGTCGTTCGCCGACGATTTGTCGTTGGGATTGATGGTCGTGCTGGAGCGACTGGGGCCGGAGGAGCGCGCAGCGTTCATTCTTCGCGAGGCGTTCGACAGTTCGTACGGCGAGATCGCTTCGGCGTTGGGCAAGAACGAGCCGGCCGTGCGTCAGTTGGTGTCGCGTGCGCGTGAACGGGTTCGTGCGGAGCGGCCACGGTTTCGTGCTGCATCGGACACGCATCAGCGCTTGATGAACGAGTTCGTGGCGGCGGTCGCGACGAACGACACGTCGCAGCTCGTTGCGCTGATGACGAGTGACGTGCGCTTCGTCTCGGACGGTGGCGGCAAAGCTCCGGCGGCGCTGCGCGTCGTCAGTACGCCTCAGGAAGTGGCACAGCTGATCTTGCACCTCGCCGGTGCGAAGGGGGGGCCTACCGAGATGAAGTTCCTCACCGCGAACGGCGTGCCTTCAGTGTGGTTCCGGGACGGGCAAGGCTTCGAAACGCTGGCGCAGCTCGACGTCGACGCGGACAAAATCAGTGCGATCTACATCGTGCGTAACCCGGAGAAGCTCGCGCACGTGAAGGTGCACTGAGCCCCTACTCGCCCGGTGCGGGCTTTGCGTTCTTGGGTGCTTCGTCGACCGTTTTGTCCAACCGACCGAGGAACGGCGAGAGGATCAGGATCGCCACGCCTATGCCCGCGCCCCAATAAGCGACGGTCGTGAAGACGCCGATGTAGGTCTGGAGCGATGCAGCGGGATCGAGCACCTGTCCGGCGAACGTTTTGGTGGCGGTCAGGCTGGCAATGAGGCCTCCGAGGTAGCCGGCCCAAGCGCTGCCCAAGAACCATGTCGCCATCAGCGTGGCCACGGTCGCTTTCGGGGACAGTCTCGTCATCTGCGAGAGGCCGACCGGCGAGAGGAAGAGTTCGCCGGTCGTATGCAGGAGGTACATCGCGACGATGAAGATCATCGGCACGCGGTACTCGGCGCTGACAAAATTCTCGGCACCCCAGACCAGAACGGCGAAGCCCGCCGCGATTTGGATCATCGCAAGGCCGAACTTGGCCGGCGCGTTGGGGTCGAGATGGCGAGGTTCAAGATAGGCCCAAATGCCGGCGAATATCGGCGCCAGGATCAGGATGAAGCCCGAATTGAAGGACTGCGTCTGCGCCGGCGTCATCGCGAAGCCAAACAGATTGAGTTCGGTGTTGCGCTGGGCGAATTGGTTCAGCGAAGAACCTGCTTGGTTGAACAGCGTGAAGTAGGCGACCGAAAACAGAATCAGCGTCAAGGCCAAGATCATGCGTTGAGCTTCTGCCCGCGTGCACTGCGTGAGCATGAAGTAGACGAGGTATGCGAGCACGGCGGCCGACCCTGCGAGCAACGCGTAGCCGACGAGATCGGAGCGCTGCATCAACAGCCATACGGCGCCGAGCGGAACCAGCGTCCCAAGGTAGATCCACCACTCAAGCTTCACACCACCGATAGGTCTCGCGAGCTTCGCGGGGTCCGGCGGCTCACCCTTGCCCTCAAGATGCGGCTTGCCGAGGACGAAGACGATGTAACCCGCGAGCATGCCGACGCTCGCCAAGCCGAAGCCTGCCCACCAGCCGACCTCCTGGCCGAGCCAGCCGCAGATGATCGCGGCCCAGAACGAACCCAGGTTGATGCCGTAATAGAACAGCGTGAAACCGGAGTCGCGGCGCGGGTCGGCTTGCGGATAGAGCTGACCGACGAGCGAGGAGATGTTCGGCTTCAGGAAGCCGACGCCCATCACGATCAGCGAGAGCGCGAGGTAGAAGACGCCGACGTAAAACGGATCGCGGTTCTTCACCGAAAGCTCGAACGAATCCTTCGGCAGGATGTTCGGCAGCGCGCCTCCAGGGGGCAGGTCTTTGATCTCGAGGTCGCCACCGTTTGCGGGCGCGATCGCGTAAGGCTTTCCGTCGACAAGGAGATGGACTTGGCGAGAATTGCCCCGGCCGTCGACGCTGAACGCGTATTCTTGACCCTGGTAGGTCAAGATTTGCTTCGCCGGTTCGCCTTCCAGCGCCATGGTTGCATGACCAGCGACGAGCAAGAGCGCACCGAAAGCCACCGCCTTGCGCGTGCCGAGATAGTGATCGGCGAGGAACCCGCCCAACAGCGGCAGCAGGTAGACGAGCGCGCCGTAGGTTCCGTATTGACCGTTCGCGAAAGCGTCGTCGAACAGGAAGTGCTGCGTCAGGTAGAAGATCAAAAGGCCGCGCATGCCGTAGAATGAGAAGCGCTCCCACATCTCGGCGAAGAAGAGGATGAAGAGCCCCTTCGGGTGACGGCGGATTTGCAGCAAGACGGGGATCGCCGTCACGATCGTGATGAAGATACCGGCGACGGCGATCATATTCATGAGCGAATCCCCTTAGTGCGCGCGCTGGCGCAGATGCAGACTACAAAGTGGCGGCCGGGGCAAGGCACCCGCTAGCTTGCCCTGAGCACGCGGCCGGGGTTGGCTTCGGTCGGTTTGTCGTGCTCGAGGATCGGCTCGCCCGCGACGATGGTTGCGAGGTAGCCCCTCGCCTCCTGCACCAGGCGCTTGCCGCCGGCGGGCAGGTCGTAGGCCATGCGGGGGCTGCGCAGGTGCAGGTTCTTCCAGTCGATGACGTTCAGGTCGGCGACGTGGCCGACGGCGATGCGGCCGCGGTCTTTCAGGCCCATGAACGTCGCGTGGTCGGAGGTGATCTTCTTCACCGCCTCTTCGACGCCGAGGCGGCCGCGGGCGCGGTCGCGCGCCCAGTGGTGCAGGAAGAACGTCGTCCAGGCGGCATCGGCGATCGTGCCGACATGGGCGCCGCCGTCGCCCAGGCCCAGATGAGCGGCTTCGTGGCGCATCATCTCGCCCGTCGAATCCAGATTGCCGGCGTTGTAGTTGAAGATCGGGAAGTAGATGACGCCTTCGCCGCCGTGCTTCAGGAACGTGTCGTACATCTCTTCCTGGATCGTGACGCCGCGCGTCTTGGCGCGAGCGCCGATCGAGGTTTCCTCCGCGGGTTCGTAATTCGGCGGATCGCCGAGTTCGAACATCTTGAAGGCGATCATCTCAAGCATGCCGATCGCTTGGTCGAGTTGCGGCGGGGATGACGGATCGACCTCGCGCATGTTCAGGAACGGCTCGGCGATGATCGCGGCTTTGATGTCGGGTTTGCGCAATTCGGCCAGGAGTTCGGCGTGGGGCAAGCGCATGATCTTGCGGTAAGTCGGCTTCGCGACGAAGAGGTTCATGGTGGTGCGCAGCGAACTCAAGATGCCGACGCCGCGCGGGGCGATTTGCATGCGCATGTCGAGGCCGCTCGCGCGCGCTTTCTCGACGCGGCGCTTGACGTGGTGCCACTGGTCGGGATTGCCGAGGCGCTCCAACGTGGTCAACGTCATCGGGCGGCCTGCGGCGCGCGCCATCGCTTCGAGCACGTCGAATTCCGGCTCGAAGCGGTCGAGCCCTTTGAACATGTCGAAGTCGGAGACGGCGGAGAGGATGCGGTAAGGCATGTCCTTCAGGACGAAGGCGATGCCGGTGAGTTCCTGCATCTCGGCGATGCAGGCGGGCGTGTCCTTGCCGTCCGAGGTGCGGTGCGTGTCGGAGCGGCCGGTCGAGAAGCCGAAGGCGCCGGCCTTCAGCGCGTCGCGCACGATCGCCTTCATCGCGGCCACATCGTCTTCGGTCGCGGGTTGCTGCGCGGCAGCGCGGTCGCCCATCACGTAGAGGCGGACGGGATCGTGCGGGATTTGCGAGGCGACGTTGATCGCGTGCGGCTTTGCGTCAACGCGGTTCAGGTAGTCGGCGAACGTTTCCCAACGCCAGTCAAGGCCTTCGTAGAGCACGGTGCCGGGGATTTCTTCGACGCCTTCCATCAGCTTCACGAGACGATCGGCATCGCCGGGGCGGAGCGGCGCGAAGCCGACGCCGCAATTGCCCATCATGATCGAGGTCACGCCGTGCCAGGACGAAGGCGCGAGGGCCGCATCCCAAACGGCTTGGCCGTCGTAATGCGTGTGGATGTCTACGAAACCCGGCGTCACTGTCGCCCCCGCCGCGTCGATCGTGCGGCGCGCTGGGTCAGCGACTTTGCCAAGCGCCGCAATGCGGCCATCCTTCACGCCGACGTCGCCGGAGAAGGCCGCCGCGCCAGTGCCATCGACGATGGTTCCTCCGGTGATTTTGAGATCGAGCATGTTCCGTCCCCGATTGGTTTTCAGGGACTAAACCACAGGCCTTCCGAGAGCGCTAGATTTCGACCTGCGTGCCCATCTCGACCACGCGGTTAGCGGGGATGCGGAAGAAGCGGGTGGCGGAGAGGGCGGTTGCTTGCATCGCAATAAAGAGAGCGGCTTGCCAGCGGCGGAGTTCGGAGCGGCGGGCGGGGATCAGCGTTTCGCGCCCTAAGAAGAACGTCGTCTGCATCAGGTCGAACGAGAGGCCGAATTGACGGCAGA
>CAZYGK010000149.1:0-7413 GCA_964647355.1 uncultured Flavobacteriaceae bacterium
CGGCCCTTCGCGTTGAAGATGATCTTGAGCGGCACGATCGTCATCCCCTCGCGCTCGACCGCTTGGCTGAGCTTTGCGATCTGCCGCTTGTGCAGCAGTAGCTTCCTGACGCGCCGGGGCTCGTGATTAAAGCGGTTCCCCTCCGTGTACTCGGGGATGTAGCAATTGACGAGGAACATCTCCCCGCCCTTAGGGTGCGCATAAGCATCGCCGATCGTGGCCTTGCCGCCGCGCAACGACTTCACCTCGGTGCCCGTCAGCATGAGCCCCGCTTCGATCACCTCGTCGATGAAATAGTTGTGCCGCGCCTTGCGGTTGTCCGCCGCGACCTTGACCTCGGCGTCCTTGTCTTTCTTCGGAGCCATGATCGGATCAGTTCAACACGCCGGCCTTCGTCATCGCCGCACGCACTTTCGCCTTCGAACTCTCGCTCAGAGGTGCCAGCGGCAGCCGCACCGTTTCTTCGCACTTCCCGAGCAGACTCGCCGCGTACTTCACCGGCGACGGCGAGGTCTCGCAGAACAGCGTGTCGTGCAACGGCATCAGCCGCTCATGCAGCTCCCGCGCCATCGCATAGTCGCCCTTCGCGCAGGCAATCTGAAACTGCGAGCAAAGCCGCGGCGCGACATTCGCCGTCACCGAGATGCACCCCACGCCGCCATGCGCATTGAAGCCGAGCGCAGTGCCGTCCTCGCCCGAGATCAGGGCAAATTTCGGTCCGCTCGCTGCACGCTGCTGCGTCACCCGCGAAACATCGGCTGTCGCATCCTTGATCCCCACGATGTTGGGAATCTTGGCAAGTCGCGCCACCGTATCGACCGAGATGTCCACGGAGGTACGCTTCGGCACGTTATAGAGAAGGATCGGCAATCGGGTCGCCTTCGCGATCGCCTCGAAGTGTAGATAGAGCCCGTCCTGAGTCGGCCTGTTGTAATAAGGCGTCACCACGAGCGCCGCGTCCGCCCCCAACTTCTGCGCGAGTTGAGTCATCTCAATCGCGTGGGCGGTCGAGTTCGAACCGGTCCCGGCGATCACCGGGACCCTACCCTTCGCGATCTTGACCGCCGCCCCCACAACCGCTGCGAACTCGTCGTCCGACAAAGTTGGGGATTCCCCGGTCGTTCCGCACGGCACGAGGCCGTGGCTGCCCTCGGCAATCTGCCATTCGACGAAGGCTTCGAACGCCTTGATATCGACCCTCCCGTCTCGGAATGGCGTAACGAGGGCCGGAATTGAGCCGTGAAGGCGAGCAAGGTCGAGGGTCATGACTGTCCAATTAAGCGCCGATTAGTGACGAAAATTAGACCCGTGGCGCGCGCGGAACAAGGTAAGTTAACCGGATCGTTCGCCGCCCCGTGTGATATTCGCAGGCTTGGCCGCGTCGGCTGCGACCGGTTAAGCTGCGTTAACGCCTTGCTGCTTCTACGGAAAGTGCGCACGTGACGATTTCGAGTTTGAGTACGCGCCTCGTTGGCGCCGTGGTGGTTCTGTTTGCGTGGACGTCGACGCCCGCGACGGGACAGATGGCGCCCATCGCCGACGACGACACCTCGCGCCGGGTCCGCACGCATTCCCAAACGCTCTCGGCGTCCGACCTGTCGATGCTCGAGCGCGCGTTCGACTACGCCGACCGCAAACAGTGGGATACCGCGCGCCAAGTGGCGGCGCAGATCGCGAACCAAGCAGCGCGTGACGTCGTTCTCTGGCGCGCCTTCACCACCAAGGACAATGGCGCAGCCTTCGGCGACCTCGATCGCTTCCTCGCCGGCCATCGCGAGTGGCCGAACCAACGCGCATTGCAGGCCCGTACCGAAGAGGCGATGCCCGCGGACTCGATGCAGCCGGATCAGGTCATCGCCTGGTTTCAGGGCCGCGACCCCGTCTCAGGCGAAGGCATGATCAAGCTCGGCGACGCGTATCTGCGCCGCAGTCAGGAAGCGAACGGAAAGGCCTGGATCAAGAAGGGCTGGATTAACGGCAACTTCTCCGTCGAGCGCATGTCCCATATTGCCTCGCGCTACGGTTCGCACCTCACCAGCGACGACCACAAGGCGCGCACCTCGCGCCTCGTTTGGGGCGGCGAATACGGGCAAGCGAACGCGATGACGAACTGGATTGGCGCCGACGTCAGCGCGCTCGTTTCCGCGCGCATCAAGCTGCGCCAAAGCGCACGCGATGCCGACGCCGCGTACCGTCGCGTCCCTTCGAATCTCACCGGCGACCCGGGCCTGCTGTTCGATCGCGCGCGTTGGCTGAGGAAACGCGATCGCGACGACGAAGCTCGCCCGCTTCTGATCGCGGCCTCCGCAAATCTGAACGAACCGCCGCCGGTCGTCGAAGAGTGGTGGACCGAGCGCAACTATCAAACCCGCGAAGCGCTGGACGCCGGCAATGTGCAGCAGGCCTATCAGCTTGCCGCCGGACACGACATGCGCAAGGACGCAGGCGTGCCCTACGCCGAAGCCGAATTCCTCGCCGGTTGGATCTCGCTGCAGTATCTGAGGAAGCCGGACCCGGCCTACGACCACTTCCTGCGCCTGCGCGAAGGCGTTACCGCCCCGATCAGCGTCGCCCGCGCTCACTATTGGGCCGGCCGCGCCGCCGAGAAGGCCGGCCGCACGGCCGAATCGCAAACGCAATACAAGCTCGCCGCCAACTTCCCGATGACCTACTACGGCCAGCTTGCGGCTTCGGTGGTGAATCCGCGCGGGAACCTCGACCTGCCATTCACCCGATCGACGCCCTCCGCCACGAAGCAAGCATTCATGGACGCCAGCATGATGCAGGCGATGCAGGCGCTCGCCGACGTCGGCGCGGAAGGCTTACTGCGCACGTTCGCGCTCGCGGCCGCCGAGACCTACACGGACCGCGACCAGTTCGTACTACTCACGAATTTCCTGCGCGGCTTGAACCAACCGGCACTCGCCCTGCGCGTCGCCAAGCGCGGCTTGCAGAAGAATGTTGCCGTCTACGACATCGCCTATCCGACGATGTCGGTGCCCGCCTACCGTGGCAACGGTACGCCGCCAGAAACCGCGCTTGTCCTCGGCCTCACCCGCCAGGAAAGCGAATTCGACCCCGATGCCATGTCCAGCGTCGGCGCACGCGGCCTCATGCAGCTGATGCCCGCGACCGCGAAGCTCACGGCCCGCCGACACGGCATCGGCTACGGCGACAAGAGTGACCTGCTCACACCCTCCGTCAACATGCAGCTCGGCATGGCGCATGTCTCCGATCTGCTAAGCGACCTCGGCGGCTCTTATATCCTTTCGATCGCGAGCTATAACGCCGGCCAAGGCCGCATCAACCAGTGGATCTCGACCTACGGCGACCCGCGTTCGACGAACGCCGACGCAATCGACTGGATCGAGCGCATCCCGTTCAGCGAGACGCGCAACTACGTGCAGCGCGTGATCGAGAACACGCAAATCTATCGCAACGTGCTAGCCGGCCGCGACGTCCCGCTGGTCATTGCGTCCGACCTGAAACGGGGCGGCTACACCGCGGTCGCCTCCGCGGTGCCACAGTTCTCGTCTTCGCCCGCTCCGGCCACCACGCCGATACCGGTGCCGGGGATCAGCCACGTACAAACGCCCGCGCCGACGGCCACCGACGCGCAGGCCGTCACCGTCGTGTCGTCAAAACCGGTCTACGACGACGAAGACGAAGCCACACCCGTCAAGAAGACGACGAAGAAGGCGACGTCGAAGAAAAAGAAGAAGAAGAAAAAGCGCAAATCGCGGACTAGCTGAGCGGCGAATTGCTCTTCTCGTTTCAGTGCACCGTCGCCTCCGGATCGCGCCCGCCGATCATCATCTGCAGGCGAACCGCGGCATCGCCTTCCGCGAAGCAGCGCGCGAGCGCCTTCGGGCTTGCGTCGGCCGCAGCTTCGATCCCGCGTTCGGCTGCAATCTTGAGCAACCGCTTCGTCTCGGCCACTGCAACGGGTGAAAGCGTTGCGAAGTGTTGCGCCAATTGCTGCACCGATGGCTCGAACTCCTGCATTCCGGCGACGTTCGATACGAGCCCAAGCATAAACGCCCGCTCCGCCGTGACCACGCCGCCGGTCAGCGCAAGCGCCGCCGCCGAACCGTTGCCGCTGATCCGCTGCAGCCGCCCCAGCGCGCCGCCGCCTGCGTTCATGCCGACATTGATGCCCGGCAACCCGAACCGTGCGTCGGCCCGCGCGATCCGCACGTCCGCGTGCAACGCTAGCTCGAATCCGGCGCCGAGGCACGCCCCCTTGATCGCCGCTATGACTGGTATCTCCAACGCGGCGATCCGGTCGTAGATCCCGCGCGCGTTCAATGCCACTTGCTCGATCTCAGCGGGCGGGAAACCCGCAAGCTCCGCGATATCCATGCCGACTGAGAACGCATCGTCCCCTGTGCTTGTCAGAATGATCGCCCGCAGATTCCTGTTCGCTACGGCCTCGTCGAGAGCGTTCGCGAGCTCCTCGCGCAACGTGTTGTCGATCGCGTTGGTGGCTTCGGGCCGGTTGATCGTCAGCGTCAGAACCTGGCCGTCGCGCTCGTGAAGAAGCGCGGCCCCGCGTGTTTCCCCGGTCGGTGACTTCGTCATGGCAAGACACTAGCGCGCCGGCGCGGCCAAAAAAAGACGGGCCCCGGCTCAAAGCCGAAGCCCGCATGACGCGGCGCAATTTTGTTCTTAGTGCGCCGTTTCTTGCAGCCAAAGGCGCGCAAGACGCTGCGCCTCGGCGATGTCGTTCGACGACATTTGCTGGGCGAGTTCGGCGCGCCAGAGCCGCGCTTCGGCCACGCCCTTCATGGCGGCGAGATTGAAGAATTTGTGCGCCCGAACGAGGTCGAGCTCCACGCCCTGGCCCGTCGAATAGCACAGACCCAGCTGATAAAGCGCCTGCGGCTTGCCCGCTTTGGCGTCGCCTTCCATATCCACGACGGTATCAAAATCGATCACCGCCATCGCCGTCTCTCCCATGTGTTTTGCATTCAACTCGTGTCGAATGCGTGCGTTGTTATGGGACAGATTTGAAAGCATCGCGCTGAATGGCGCGTTAATGTGGGAGCGGATTTTTGTTTAAAATTGCCGCGCTTTTTTCGGTTAAGCGCAGCAGCCGGGCCGCGCGAAAACCCAAGAAAAACCTACGCAATTCGCCTTAAGCGGAGAAACGGGGCCACCTTAACGCCAGACGTGTCCCCGAAAAATCGGGAGAAAAATGTGGGCGCCTTCTCCAAAATTCTGGCGATTCTCCACGCTGATGGCGCGCTGGACAAAAAAACGGCGGTGCATTGGACCCGCCAGGGAAGTCCTTTGCCACCGCCGCCAGTTGCTCGGAGACGCACTCAGCTCAAGCAGTGCCCGGCACACGCGCACGAGCTCGGCTTGATGTTGCGCCTCCCTTTTTTGCCACGGCCGCGAACCGGCCGATTGTTTGCCTACTTCTTCTTCGTCTTCTTCGCGGCCTTCGGCTTCGCGGCCGCCTTCGACGTCGGCTTCTTCGCCTTGCGTTTCGCTGTCATCGGCATGAGAGAGTGCTCCTTACTTCAGGGTCAGGAGAGCGCACCTCGCGCCCTCAAGCCCCAACATATTGAGCAAACCGGACACGCGACGCAACTGCTGGGGCCGGCGCGCTGGAGATGCTCAGCGCGCGATCGCCAAAAATCGTTGGAAAAATCACACTTTCCGGCATTCATCCGTATACAGATTATTACAACGGACGGAAGCGGCCCGGGAACTTGTCCACAAGCGATTCTGACGAATCACCCGCGAATCGCTTTTGTGAGTCGAGCGCTACTGCGCGCCTTCGGGCTGCGGCGGAACCGGAGCGGCGGCCGTTGAAACAGGCGTCGCTTCTGGCCCTCCTTGAGCAACACCGGCGACAGGTTCGGGCGCGGTACTCGCGGCCGCACTCACCGGTGCCGTTGGCTGGCTACCGACAGCCGCAGGCGCGCTCTTCCTAACACCAGCACACTCCGGATCGTCCGCAGCGAGCTTCTCACGCCATTCCGCGCCGTACTTCGTACGCGCCAGCGACACCACGTTGAGGCAGCGGGTCGCCGGCGCCGAAGCGCGCGCTTCTTGCGGCTTAGCCACTTCGACCGGTGCCGGCGCAAACAGCGGCTCCGGCGGCGGAACATAGCGCGTCAAACGCTGCCGTTCCCACTCGACCTTCACTTCTTGGTCGCAAGTCGTATCGCGCGGATCGAGCCGGACCTTCCAGTTCTCGCCGTGAGCGGTCTTGGCGAGCGCGATAAACTGCTCGCAATGCGCCGGCGCAACGGCCTCAACCACGGTAGCCGGCCAACGTGTCACCACCGCAACAAACCGGTCGGCAATGAGGTAGAGCACGAACAGGGCCATAATCCCTGCACCGGCCCAAACGGCCTTCTTGGCAAGCTCCTCGCTGTGGTTCATCGGCAAAGGCACAGGCACTGTCTTCGCTGGCGGCTCGGCAGGCAATTTCGCGGGCACAACAGCTGGTGCAGCGGGCTCCGGCTCGGGCTCCGGCATGCCAGGCTTCAACTTCTTCTTGGGTTTGGCAGCAGCCACGACGGTTCCGGCCGCGACGCGGTTTGCGTCGGGCGCACGCCCACCAGCCACCGATGGCGACGTAGCCACCTCCACGAAAGTCCCCTACCCATTCCCCAAGAGAGGGAATATAGCGTAGGCAGGTCACACATGCCGTGACGCGATTCACACAGCAGGATGTATTGCGTTCGCCACGCTCTCCTGAGGAAGGAAGAGCAGACACACCCACTCGCCTGGCAGGGGAGTCGTTAAGCGTCTCTGGCGCTAAAGCCCAAGCTTCTTCATCACCAGGTCGTTCACCGCCTGAGGGTTCGCCTTGCCGCCGGTCTCTTTCATCACCTGACCGACGAACCAACCCGCCATCGACGGCTTCGCCTTCGCCTGGTCGACCTTTTGCGGGTTGGCCGCAATCACCTTATCGACTGCGGACTCGATCGCACCCATGTCGGTGACCTGCTTCAGCCCGCGCTTCTCGACGATCACCGCCGGATCGCCGCCTTCCGTCCAAGCAATCTCGAACACGTCCTTCGCGATTTTGCCGGAGATTGTGTTGTCGCTGATCATCGCAACGATCGACCCCAGCGCCGCGGCCGACACCGGACTTTCCGCGATGGTCTTGTCTTCCTTGTTCAACCGCCCGAACAGCTCGTTGATCACCCAGTTCGCGGCAAGCTTCGCATCGCGCCCCTTCGCGACCTCTTCGAAGAAATCCGCACTCTCGCGCTCCGCGATCAAAACGCCAGCATCGTAAGTGCTGAGCCCGAAGTCGCGCACGAACCGCTCCTTCTTGTCGTCCGGCAGCTCCGGCAGCGACGCCTTGACCCGCGCAACGAACGCATCGTCGAACTCGAGCGGCAGCAAATCCGGGTCCGGGAAATAGCGATAGTCGTGCGCCTCTTCCTT
>CAZYGK010000150.1:0-7214 GCA_964647355.1 uncultured Flavobacteriaceae bacterium
CGAGGACCAACCTGCACCAGAACCTGCCGCGCATCGAAGGCTTGGGCCTCGCCGTCCCGCACGGCCGACTTGACGAGTACGATCTCAGCAGTGGCGGTGTAGGTCGTGATCGGCTGGACGTCGTGGCGGCCCCACGGCGCCCACGGGTCGTACCAGGGCCGATGATACCAGCCCGGGAACCCGTGGTAGAACCAGCCACGCCCGCCGTAGGAATCGATCCACATGCGATACCGGGTCTTGGCCTCCGTATCGCGCCCCACGACCAGGAAGTGCGAGAACCCGTTCTGCAGCGTCAGCTCCGCGGCGCGGTAGAGCAGGTAGTCCTCGACGGTCTCGCGCTTGGTCAGCGAGTTCCCGCGAAACGTCACGCGGAACTTGTTCTGATCGATCCGCTCTTCGGAGTAGCCGAACCCGCGCGGCTGCGCCGGCTGATAGGGCGTCGGCGTGACGCAAGCCGCAAGCAGAACGGCAACCCAAAGGACCACAACAGCGCGCAAAAGAGCGTTCATGGCATCACCCAGTGGAAGAGGGAGGAAATGTAACACCAATCCGTGCGCCAATGAACTTGATCTAGCGCACAATCTCGGCCGTCAAGGCGCGGCTCGGCGCAGCCAGTTCCGCCTGCGCGGCAACGAGCCGCAATTCGTCCGCGCCCTCGCTCGCCCTGAGCACGCCGTCGACGGCGGAGGCCGCCGCGCCAAGCGCCGCCGCCGCATCGCGCCCGAAAAGCCGCGCAGCCAAGTAGAGCGAGGCGAACAGATCGCCGGACCCATTCGGCACCTGCGCGATACGCGGCGCCGCTGCGGCCCAAGCGCCGTCCGGCGTCACCGCGACCGAGCCGACGCGCCCGCCCTCGAACGGCACGGAGGTCACGACGGTTTCGGTCAGGCCGAGCACGCGCGCCGCCGCCACAGCATCCGCGGCAGTCTCGACTCTCTTCGACGCCAGGCTAGAAAGCTCGAACCGGTTCGGCGTGACGATGTCGGCAAGCGGCACAAGCTCCCGCGCCATCGCCTCGGCCACGCCGGGTCGCGCATAGGCGCCGTCATCGTCGCCGAACACCGGATCGCACACATAACGAGCCCGGGGGTTCTGGGCCTTGACGCGACGAACCGCATCCGCCACCACGCGCGCCTGATCGGCCGCGCCGAGATAGCCCGAGATGACGCCGTGACAGCGCGCAAGCCAGCCATGCGCATCGAGCCCGTCGATCAGAGCGGCCATCGCGCTGGCACTCGTCGTCTCGCCGCGGAACCGTCCATGCCCCGGATGGTTCGAAAGCAGCACGGTGGGCACCGCCCAGACCTCGAAGCCCAAGCGCTGCAGCGCAAACCGCGCGGCGGAATTGCCGACATGCCCGCGCACCACTTCGGACTGAATGGAAAGAACGCAAAGAGGTTCAGGCATCGCTCGCGAGCTTCAGTTTCATTTCGACGAGTTTGCGCTCTTGAGCGGACATCGGCAATGCCAGCGCTCGCTCGAACGAAGCCCGCGCTTGCGCGCGATGCCCGGCCCGCGCCGCCAAGTCGCCGACCGCCAGGTGATACGGAAGGTATCGCTCCATCGCCTTGCTCCCGCACAGCGGCTTCAGCGCCTCAAGACCCGCCTCCGCCCCCTGCCACATGGAGAGCGCGATCGCACGGTTCACGGTCACGACGGGCGAAGGCTGAACCTCGGCCAGCGCATCGTAGTAGCCTTCGAGCGCGCGCCAGTCCGTCTGCTCCCAAGACGCCGCGGCCGCATGAACCGAGGCGATCCCGGCTTCGAGATGCAGCGGTGTCAAGACAACGTCGTTGGCTGCGGCCCCCAGATGCTGGAACCCGCGCGCGATCATCGCCCGGTCCCACAGCCGCCGGTCTTGGCGCTCGAGCAGGATCGGGGTCCCGTCGGCCGCCACCCGCGCCCGGGCCCTCGCATGTTGAAACAAGATCAGCGCCGCCAGCGCATGCGCTTGCTTGCTCGGCGTCGCCGGATGCCACGCCACGGCCTCGGCAAGCCTGAGCGCCTCCTCGCAGAGTTCGTGCCGGATCAAGCGGTCGCCGTCGCTGGCCGCATAGCCCTCGTTGAACAGCAAATAAATCGTTCGCAAAACGGATGGCATCCGCTCGCTCAGATGCGCGCCCGCCGGCATCGCGAACTCGACGCGCATCTCGCGCAGCCGCGCCTTCGCTCGCACCAGCCGTTGCGCGATCGCCTCCGGCGTGGCCAGAAACGCCCGCGCGATCTCCTCGACCGTGAACCCGCACACGCTTTTCAGCGTCAGCGCAAGCCGCGCCTCTTGCTCGAGAACCGGATCGCAACAAAGAACGATCAGCGACAACTCCTCATCGCCGAGCGGGCCCGTTGCGGGGGCTTGCAGATGCTCGATCCACTCGCCCACCTTGGGTTCCAGAGCGCTCATCATCGCGTGCCGGCGCAAACGGTCGAGCCCGCGGTTCCGCGCCGTGGTCAAGAGCCAGGCGAACGGGTTGTCCGGCACCCCGCGCTCGCCCCACGTGTTCAGCGCCGCCACGAACGCGTCCTGCACGCAGTCCTCCGCCAGCGAGAGCGCCGAGGCGCCGAGCGTACGCGTCAGTGCGCCGACCAGCCGGCCCGTCTCGCGCCGCGACAAGCGATCGACCAGCGCTCGGAGCTCTTCGCGCGCCATTCCGTCAAAGCTGATGAATTTCGCGCACTTCGACGCGTCCGCCGTATTTCAAGTGAGGACACGCCTCCGCAATCGCGCACGCTTCCGAATAGTCCTTCGCCGAGATCGCGAAATACCCGCCGACGACCTCCTTCGTTTCCGCATAAGGCCCGTCGGTCACGATGATCTTGCCGCCTTTGTTGCGCAGCACTTTGCCCGCGTCGTCGGTCAGTTTCTCGCCGCCGACAAAGCGTTTCTCGTCGCGCATCTTCTGCGCCCAGGCGCTATACTCCTTGATGACTTGCATCATCTCGTCGTGCGTGCGCCCGTCGAACTGTCCCTGATCCTCGTGCAAAAACAGCATGTAGCTTGGCATCGGCAACCTCCATCGATGAACCTAACGGACCAAGGACGATCCAAAAAAGCGCAAATCGACAGCCGGGCTGGAGAAACGACCGCATTGCCCGGCGAATAAGGCTTGGTATACCCGCCATTGCCAGACAAGAGATCCACCCATGACCATCCGCCCCCGCCGCAGCGTCCTCTACATGCCGGGCTCGAACGCCCGCGCACTTGAGAAGGCGGCGACCCTTCCGGCCGACGGGTTGATTCTCGATCTCGAGGACGCGGTCGCGCCGGAGTCCAAGGAACTGGCGCGCATCCAGGTTTGTGCAGCGGTCAAGGATCGCCGTTTCGGCCGGCGCGAGGTCATCATCCGCATCAACGGACTCGACACGCCTTGGGGGCACGACGATATGGCGGCAGCGGTCGCCGCTGCGCCCGACGCGATCCTCGTGCCGAAGATCAACGATACCGCCGACGTCGCCCACGCCGAACAACATGCAGCCGGCGCGCCGCAGTCCTGCAAGCTCTGGCTCATGATGGAAACCCCGCGCGCCATCTTCAATGCGAACGCGATCGCCGCGGCAGGGGGGCGCCTCGCCTGTCTGGTGATGGGCACAAACGACCTCGTCAAGGAAATGCGCGCGCTGCACACGCCGGGGCGCGAAGCATTGCTTGCAAGTTTGACGCTGACCGTACTCGCTGCGCGCGCATACGGCCTGAGCGTCGTCGACGGCGTCTTCAACGAGATCGCAGATGCCGCAGGCTTCGAAGGCGTCTGCAAACAGGGCAGGGCCATGGGTTTCGACGGTAAGACGTTGATCCACCCCTCCCAGGTCGAGGCTTGCAACAGCGTATTCTCGCCCGACCCTGTCGAAGTTAACCGGGCGCGCGCGATCCTGGCCGCGTTCGAATTGCCCGAGAACAAAGGCAAGGGCGCAATCTCTCTCGACGGCAGAATGGTTGAGCTTTTGCACGCCGAAATCGCGAAACAAACGGTCGCCTTAACCGACGCAATTGCAGCCCTGGAACGCTAATCGGGCATTTTGCCCTCTTCCCGCCCAGATGGTATTCTAGCGATATGTGGGTTGGGCCGGGTCTCGTCGTTGGGGCTCGGCCTCGCCATTTTTCGGTGGGCAACCGCCCGCTTGAATCCAAAGCAACAGGAGTTGGGGTTTCGCATGTTGAAGCGCATTCTTGCCGGGTTGGCTGCCGTTACACTCGTGACTGCCCTCGTCCTTCCGGCGATGGCGCTTGAGAGGCCCGCGGAACGCCGCGAGCGGCTGAAGCGTGAAGCACAGAATTTGCCCTACCAAGCAGACGAAGCCATGAAGGCCGACAAAGTTGATCAAGCGATCGAACTTTACACGAAGGCGATCGAGTCGGGTGCCTTCAGCGGCGATCCACAAGCGCTCGGGAACATCTACTTCGGACGCGGCATAGCCTATCGCAAGAAGGACGATTGCAATTCGGCGATTCCGGACCTCCAAAAAGCGCTAGAAACTATTAGTAAGGGCGACATTCACTTCACACTGGCGGCGTGCCACCTCAAGCTCAATCAAGAAGATCTGGCATTGAAGGACCTCGACAATGCCGTTAAGGCGGACCCAGATGCCGTGATGTATCGTAGTGCACGCTGCAAGCTCCTCTTCAACAAGCGCGATTTTGCCGGCGCACTTCCTGATTGCGAAAAGGCGCTTGCCGTCACCGGGAACGACAAGGATCTAATGATAGCGACCGCACAGGCGGCCGAGCAGACTGGCAACCGCGCCCGCGCGGCAGAGGTCTACCGCAAGCTCCTCGCAGCCGACCCGGGCAACACGATTGCAGCCGAAGGCCTGAAGCGCACCGGCAGCTAGACTTTCAACTTAGTACTGGCGGGCGCCCCTTGAGACGACCGCCGTCAGCAAGCGTCAAGGAGTAATGTTGTGAAGCGACTGTTGATTGCCCTTGTGACTGTGGCTCTTGCCGCGCCAGCCGCATTTGCGGCAGCGCCTGCCCCAACGACGCCGCCGGCGCCGACCGCGCCGCCGTCCAACAACCCGCCGGTTCGCTACGATTGGAAGGGCAACCACGTCAAAGCGCAGGCGGCGCTGAAAGCGAACGACTACAAGACGGCGATCAAGCTGTTCACGGAAATTCTAGAATCGGGCCGCCTACCCAAGACATGGGTCGCGCCGACCTACTACTTCCGTGGCAAAGCCTACCGTTCGTCGCGTCAGTTCGATTTGGCGATCGCCGACTACGAGTCTGCTGTTAAGGAAGATCCCAAGATGGACGTCGCCTTCTACGAACTGGGCGCCTCGTATCAGGGTAAGAACCAGCACGCGAAGGCTGTGACCGCGTTCGGCCAAGCGATCGCGATCAAGAGCAACAACGCCGACTACTACTACGGCCGCTGCGTGTCGCACTCGTGGCTCGGCAGTTTCGCCTCGGCGATCAACGACTGCGAAGCCGCCTCGCGCCTGCGTCCTGGCAGCGCCGACCTTCTGGGCACGCTCGGCCGCATGTACGAAGACGCAGGCCAAAAGCAACGCGCGATCGACACCTACAAGCGCGCGCTCGCGATCAATCCCAATCAAGCCGAAGCGCGCGACGGTTTGAAAGCGCTGACGAAGTAACGACACGATGGCGGCCGGCGCAGGGAACTTTTTCGAAGACTTCCGCGCCGGCCAAATCTTGCACCATGCGCCTCCGCGCACCCTGACGGCCGGCGACGCGGCGCTCTATACCGGCCTCTACGGGGCAAGGTTCGCCGCGCAAAGTTCGGCCGAACTCGCGCGAGCCCTGGGGCTCGCCGAAAGCCCTATCGACGATCTTCTGGTTTTTCATACGGTCTTCGGCAAGACCGTTCCCGAAGTGTCTCTGAACGCGATTGCCAATCTGGGCTATGCAGATTGCCGCTTCTTGAAGCCCGTCTTCGCGGGCGACACGCTGAATGCCAGAACCGAGGTTCTTGGCTCGCGCGAAAACACCAATCGCGAGTCTGGCATCGTCTATGTCCGCTCGACCGGCTTCAATCAACGCGGGGAAGATGTCCTAACCTTTGCGCGTTGGGTCATGGTGCGCAAACGCACGAAAGATGCCGCCGTTCCCGACGCGCAGGTTCCAACGCTTCCGCAAGCCATCGATGCCGCGAACCTAGCGCTGCCGGTGAGCGCTGCGCTTGCCTCGAACCAACGCCGCAACATCGGCGGCACGCGCCTCTTCGACGACTTCGCGAAAGGTCAGCGCTTCGATCACGCCGACGGCATGACGGTAGAAGAAGCCGAGCACATGATCGCGACGCGGCTCTATCACAACACCGCGCGCGTCCACTTCAACGCGCATACGGAAGCAAAGGGCCGTTTCGGCAAGCGCATCGTCTATGGCGGACACGTGATCTCGCTCGCCCGCGCACTCAGCTACAACGGGCTTGAGAGTGCGCTGTTCGTCGCGGGCATCAACGCCGGCCGTCACGTCGCCCCATGCTTCGCCGGCGATACGGTCTACGCCTGGAGCGAAGTGATGGATACGGCACCCGCCGGAAAGACCCGCGACTGGGGTTACCTCAGGCTTCGCACGGTCGCCACGAAAGACCGGTCGTGCGCCGACTTTCCGGACAAACAGGCAGACGGGGTCTACGATCCGGCCGTGATTCTCGACCTGGACTATTGGGTCGCGGCCCCGCGCGGGTAGGCAAGGGCAGGGCGGCGATGGCAAATTTCACGGTCGCCGCACGGGTCAAAAGCGTCGGCTATGCGCTGGCCGGCATCGCCACCATGCTGCGCACGCAGCACAACGCGTGGATACACTTGGCGGCTACGATCGCCGTCGTTCTACTCGCGTTCTGGTTTGCGCTATCCGCAGCCGAGTGGGTTGCCGTAATCATCGCAATCGTCATCGTCTGGTGCGCGGAAGCCCTCAACACCGCCTTTGAGCTACTCTGCGACGTCGCGTCACCGGAGTTCCATCCCCTCGTCAAGCAAGCGAAAGACGTGGCTGCGGCCGCGGTATTGATTGCCGCAGCGGGGGCGGCAGGCGTCGGTTTGCTGGTTTTCGGGCCTCGCTTGACTGCGCTTCTCTAGTGCTGGAGGCGCGCCCGCACCGGTGCTACACAGCCCGCCAAACGCGGAGATGAAACTATGGTGCGGGAACTGACTCATTTCGTGGCCGGCCGCCACGTCAAAGGAACCTCGGGCCGTTTCGGTGATGTTTACAACCCTGCAACCGGCGAAGTTCAGGCGAAAACGCCGCTCGCGTCGAC
>CAZYGK010000151.1:0-4288 GCA_964647355.1 uncultured Flavobacteriaceae bacterium
CAGAGCTATCTGATGCTGATGTCGTTTGCGCCGGCGGTGCTCGGCTTTGTCATGACGGGCGAGCGTTTGGCGCAGGCGGGCCTGTGGCCCTTGGCGTGGGAACTCGCGGCGCTTTCGGGGCCTCTGCTCAAGTCGACGACGCCGACGGCACCGTTTGCGACGGTGGCCGCGCTTGAGCTTGCGCTCACGTTCATCGTGCTTGCCGTTTGCGCCTACCGGCTTCGCAGCGAGGCGATATTGTCGCGCTGATGACGAGCTACGACGAGATTGCACGGGAGCACGGATCGTTGATCCGTCGGATCGCGCGTTCGTATGAGGCGAACGGGGCGCGCGCCGAGGAATTGGTGCAGGACATTCACCTGGCGCTGTGGCAGGCGCTGCCGCGCTTTCGCGGCGAGGCGTCGGTGAAGACGTTCGTCGCGCGGGTCGCGCACAACCGTGCGATCAGCCATGTCGCGCGCGAGGCGCGGGAGCCACGGGCGGTCGAGCTTGACGAGAGACTGCATGCAGCGGACGCGACGCCGGAAGAGAACGCTGCGCGCGCCGACATGCGGGCGAAGCTTGAGGCCGCGGTGCAGCGTTTGCCGGTCAGCCTGAAGGTCGTGGCCACGCTCGCGCTCGAAGGATTTTCGCCCGAGGAGGTCGCCGAGGTTTTGGGTATCGGCGTCTCGGCGGCATCGGTCAGGCTGCACCGGGCGAAGGAACAGTTGAAAGAAATGTTGAAAGGATCGGTCACATGAGTGGAACCGATTGGAACGAGCTTGAAGCTCTTTGGCGCGAGTTGCCGGAGAAGGCGGCGCCAGCCGTGACGGAACTTGAGCGGATGCGCCGTTGGCGGTGGGTTTCGCGCGCCTTTGTCGTCGGTGACGTGATCATGACGCTTCTTGGCGTCGGCATCGGCATTTGGCTTCTCACGCGGGGCGGCGCCTTCTCGATTCTGTTTGGGACGGCCACGATCATCTTCACCGGGGCGGCTGCAGCACTCACGCTTTGGGCGCGATGGGGTGGGGCGCAAGGGGCGGGCGCTTCGGTGCACGATGCGCTCAATCTTGCAGTGGCGAATGCGCGCGTCGGTGTGCGGCTTGCCGTTGCGACGATGTGGACGGTTTGTCTCGGGCTTGTGTTCCTTGCCGCAATTGCGGCTGCGCGTGTTTGGGGTAGCTCACTTGATGCGTCGGATACGCGGGGGCTGCTGATTGCGGTGGGCGTGGCGCTGCTTTGGCTCGCGGTCGTTTTGGCCGGTGCAATCGTTTACTGGGGCCAGCGCAAGGAAACGCTCGTAAAGCTGGAGCGCCTTCGGGACGGGTTCTACCGGGAGGTTTGAGGGCAGAAACCGGGGTTTAAGCCGGGCGGGCAACAGCCATCTTGCGTCCATAGAGAAGGACGCATCTGATGTTGTTTATGAACGGAACCAAGACCTACGCCACCGACGCGGCGCGGTATCGCGCATTCGAGACGCGCGATGCGGCGGCGGAAGGGCACTTCATCATTGCGGTGAAGACAACCGGGATTTACTGCCGGCCGGGATGTCCGGCGCGGCCGCCGAAGCGGGAGAACGTCGAGTTCTTCGAGACGATCGGTGAGGCGCGCAAGGCCGGCTATCGCGCATGTCTGCGCTGCAAGCCGGACGAGCCGGCGCAGGGCGTGCGGATCGCCAAGGTCGTGACGGAGGCTTGCCGCAAGCTCGAGCGTGACGAGCATGTGCCGAGCGTGGCGTCGCTCGCCAAGGCTGCGGGTTTCAGCGAGGGGCGGTTCCACAAGCTCTTCAAGCAGGCGACGGGGCTTTCGCCGAAGCAGTATGCGCTTGCCAAACGGGTTGAGAAGTTTCGCGACCGGCTGAAGGGTGGCGAAACGGTGACGGCGGCGCTCTACGACGCCGGGTTCAACGCGTCGAGCCGCGCTTATGAGGCGAGCCGGCGGCTTGGCGCGCGGCCGCGCGACGTGAAGTCGGGCGGGACGGCCCTGGTGCTGAAGGCGTCGGTTGCGCGGTGTTCGCTGGGGTTTGTCGGTATTGCGATGAGCGAGCGGGGGCTTTGCGCGCTCGCGTTCGGCGACAGCGCGAAGGCGGCGCGGGATGCGGTGCAGGCGCGGTTTCCGAAGGCCAAGCTGATCGAGGCCGACGGCGAACTCTCGGCGGCGATCAAGCGGGTGGTCGACCTGGTCGAGGAGCCGACGGCTGCGCTCGATTTGCCGCTCGATATCCGCGGGACGGCGTTTCAGGAGCGCGTGTGGCAGGCTTTGCGGAAGATTCCGGCCGGCGAAACGCGCAGCTACGGCGCGATCGCGAAGGCGATTGGCGAGCCCGCGGCGCATCGTGCGGTCGCCAATGCGTGCGGCGCCAACAAGATAGCAGTCGCCATTCCGTGCCACCGCGTGGTGGCAAGCGGCGGCGGAATCGGCGGCTATGCGTTTGGGGTGAAGCGCAAGAAGGCGTTGCTCGCGAAGGAAGCCGCGGAATGAGCGCGGTTCGCAAGACCGCTTCGCCGCGGGCGGTGGAGAGGCTCGACGGTTTGGATTGGGCGGCGATCGCCGAAGAGCTGCGCGCGCGAGGTCATGCCGTTATTCCGGGTGCGCTCTCGCTCAACGCGTGCGCGGACGTTCGTGCGCTCTATGAGCACGAAGATTTGTTTCGCAGCCGTGTCGTCATGGCGCGTTATGGGTTCGGGCAGGGCGAGTATCAGTATTTCGCCTATCCGCTGCCTCCGCTGATTGGCGGGTTGCGCGAGGTGCTTTATCCGCGGCTGGCGCCGGTTGCGAATGCGTGGGCCGAGGCGCTGGGGATCGACACGCGTTATCCGGCGACGCTCGCTGCGTTCTTGAAGCACTGTCATGCGAGAGGGCAGACGCGGCCGACGCCGTTGCTGCTCAAGTACGGGACCGGCGACTACAATCGACTGCATCAGGATCAATATGGCGGGGTGCAGTTTCCGTTGCAGGCGGCGGTGCTATTGAGTGCACCGGGCAAGGACTTCGACGGCGGCGAGTTTGTGCTCACCGAGACCGTGCCGCGCAAGCAGACGCGCGCCGAGGTGGTGCCGCTTACCCAAGGCGACATGGTCATCTTTGCGGTGAACCACCGGCCGGTCGCGTCGGCGAAGGGGTTTTCGCGGGTCGCCATGCGTCATGGGGTGAGCACGATCCGGCACGGAATCCGGATGACGCTCGGCATCATCCTGCACGACGCGACTTAAGCTCGCTCGATCAGCGCGGCGTAGCAGCCGCGGCGGGCGAAGTGGGCGTGGAGGTGCGTGACGTTCTCGTTGGCCAGGAAGCGCTCGATCAGGGGTTTCAACTCTTTGCCGTCGACGACATCGGCGTCGAGCATCATGCCGTCGGCTGCGTAGGCGCGCAGCGAGATGAGGCGGACTCTTAGTTGCTCCGGGACTTCGTCGTGCCATTCGGCGCGCTTTGCGGGGCGTTCGCGGATGAAGATCGGGCCCTTCGAGGCGTAAGCGGTTGCCGAGGTTTGATGGGCGTGGGGCACGAGTAGCAGCGTTTCGCCGGGTTCTGCGTCCTCCAGCGTGATGCGGCAGGGGAAGCCGGGTTTCGCGTCGGCGACGTAGCGCTTGGCGTTGTGGCGGGCGAGCGCGTCGTCGCTGAGGCCGAACAGATGCTCGAAGGACTTGGCGTTCAAGCCGGTGATGCGGAATGGCATGCAGTGTCTCCTTGTTTGAGACACGTTGCGGGTTGGGCGGCGCTTACGCACTCCGCAAACTGACGTCAAAATTTATTGGAAGCCGGCGTCGGTGACGACGCGCTGAAGGGCGGCGCAGTAGGCGCGCAGGTCTTGGCGTTCGGCCCAGGCGCTCAAGCCGTCGCTCACCGTGTTGGTGTAGCCGATGTATTCGTCCTGGGTGATCGTGCCTTGCTTGCGGCCTTCGGCGAGCTTGCGCGTGATGTCTTGCGCCTTCATCGCGGCCTCGTCGATCGTGCGGCAGGCCATGCGCACGGGTTTGGACGAGCCCGCCGATTGTTTCGGCTTGCCGGAATCGCCGCAGGCGGCGAGCGCGAGGCCAAAGGCCGCGAGGAGAAGAGTGTGACGCACCATGGGGGCGTTCTATTCGGTGCGCTTGAGGCTGTCGAGATCGGCTTTGAAGACGGTAAGGTCGCCGCGTTTTTCAATGGTGCCCGACAGGCTGACGGAATCGGCGACAAAGTCGAGGATTTGTTCGGGCGGGATGGCGCGGCCGTCTGCCAATGTGAGCAGCATCACGGATGGGACGCCTTCCGCGCGGGTGACAAACATCGGGGGAATGCCGCCGCGGATGCAGAGCGCCGCGCAGGCTTT
>CAZYGK010000151.1:4388-7172 GCA_964647355.1 uncultured Flavobacteriaceae bacterium
CGGCGTCGTGATGCGGCGGGCGCGCTTTTCCGGGATGTCGGCGACCGTGCCTGCGTCGATCCAGTCGTTGTCGATCTTACGGTGGGTGGCCGCGTCGCGGTTCCCTTGGACGATCGCGGCGGTGAGGTGCAAGCCCACAATAATCACGAAGCCCGCTGTTACCACCCAGACGTAAAGCGGACTGCCGCCGTGGCCGCTGGCGGCGCCGAGCAACACGTGCAGAACCACGCTGCCATAGGCCGGGTAGATCAGCATATGCAGCGTCTTCCAGACGGCGGGCGACAGATTGTTCAGCCAGAAATCGTGGCTGGTCGCGGCCATCAGGAACAGGATGACGAGGCCGATGACGCCGAGGCTCTCAAACGGGAAGGCGCCGATGGCGTCGTATCTGGGGTTCGAGACGAACAGCGAAACGATCGGGTTGATCACGCCAAAGCCGTGGTACCAAATCGTGCCGAAGACGGCGTGGGCGGCGGCGACGACGAAGAGGGCCACGCCCAGGTGGCGGCGGTTGTAGAGCAGGGGCAGGAACTTCGGTGACATCCTCGCGAGCGGGCCGATGGCGAGCACGATGTGCAGCATGAAGAACGCGCAGGCGCCGAGGGCGCTGATCGTCAGGATTTCGAGCGAGGTGTTGGCGCTGTCGGCGGTCGCGTAGCCGACGGCGATGAAGATCGCGAGGTAGGCCGCGATCCCGGCGATCAGGATCGTGTCGTAGATGCGCTTGTGCGCGTTCCAGAGGACGGGTTTGTAGGTTGCGGCCATCGGTCTATCTCAGGCTCAAGAGGCCGGGCTGATCTTGCACCAGCGCGATCAACACGAAGGCGACGGCTGCGGCGACGATCAGCCAGATCCACGGATGCGTACGGCGTTGCCAGAGGCGCATGGCGATCACCCGTGCGGTTGGCCGCCGGACAGCCAGCGGATCAGCATCAAGGGCCAGAGCGCGATCAGGCCTGGGATAAGCAACAGGCGGAAGCCGAGGCCTGCGCCTTTTGCGCCGTTGTCGATGCGGGTGATGCCCAGCAGCAGGAAGGCAACGGCGAAGACGGCGCCTGCCGCTGCGTAAAGCGCTACGACGTTCAGGATTGCCGTGACGGTTTCGATGCTGGCCATGGGCGAAGTTTGCACGCACGGCGGGGCGGTGCCAATGCTGGGCGGGTATGAAATAGGTGGTGTTCGGGTATTGTGCCGGACCGTTTCGACTTTGGAGAGAGATAACGATGCGCCTGCTCGCGTTCCTGGTGGTGTCTGCCGCGGTGTTCTTTGCTGGCGCGTTTCAGGCGTCCGCGGATATCCCGCCGCCCTATACGGAGTACACGATCGGGGCCTCGATGACCGAGGGCGAGCCATTTCCGAAGATCGATCGGGTGAGTAAGAGCGGGCCGGCGGAGAAGGCTGGCTTGAAGGTCGGCGATCAGGTGATCGGGCTCAACGGCGTCTATTCCAAGACCAATGCGCCGTTCTATTTCTTTGCGAAGGGGCTTCGCGGTCCTAAGGACAGCGTTGCCGAGCTGATCGTCCTGCGCAACGACGCGCAGGTCATTGTCATCAAGATCAAGCGCACAGTGCGGAGCTAGGTCATGCGGATCGAGAACCGTCTTTCGAAGCTCTTGGGCGTCGATTACCCGATCGTGCAGGCGCCGATGGGGTGGATCGCGCGGTCGCAGCTGGCTTCCGCCGTGTCGAATGCCGGTGGACTTGGGATTATCGAGACGTCGTCGGGCGAGCTCGACGCGGTGCGGGCTGAGATCAAGAAGATGAAGCAGCTGACGGCGAAGCCGTTCGGCGTCAACATCGCGCTCGCCTTCGTGCGCGATCCGAACATCGTGAAGTTCGTGGAAGACGCCGTCGCGAAGGAGGGCGTGAAGTTCGTCACGACCTCGGCCGGCGATCCCACCAAGTTCTGCCGCGAACTGAAGGCGCTGGGGCTGACCGTGTTCCACGTTGTGCCGACGCTGAAAGCGGCCTTGAAGGCGGTCGAAGCCGGCGTCGACGGGCTTGTCGTCGAAGGCGGCGAGGGCGGCGGCTTCAAGAACCCGCAAGCCGTGATGTCGATGGTGTTGCTGCCGCTTGTGCGCGAAAAGGTCGATGTGCCGATCGTCGCGGCGGGCGGGATCACTTGCGGGCGGACGATGGCGGCGGCGTTTGCGCTGGGCGCAGAAGGCGTGCAGATGGGGACGCGAATGGTCTCGGCGGCGGAGTCGCCGGTGCACCAGAATTGGAAGCAGGCGATCATCGATGCCGAAGACACGGGCACGGTTTTCCTCAACCAGTTTTCGCGGCCGGCGTTGCGGGCGCTGAGGACGGAGAAGACGACGCGGCTTGAGCGTGAGCTGACGCCCACCTATCAGGGCCCGCCGGTCATGGTGGAGTTCGGACGCGCGAAAGATCTCTATTTCGGGGGCGATATGGAGGCCTCGATCGCACTCTGCGGCCAGGTCGCCGGGCGCATCGACAGCGCGAAACCGGTCAAGCAGATCATCGACGAGACGGTGGCGGAGTTCTTCGAGACCACCGGCGCGCTTGGGCGGCGGTACGCACAGGCTTAAGTTGGCGGGACGATTCGACAGGACATAGCTATGCTCGCACCAGCTTCCGTCTCCGACTATCGCGAACTCGCCCGGCGGCGGTTGCCGCGGTTGATGTTCGACTATGTGGACGGAGGGGCGTTTGATGAGGCGACGCTGCGGGCCAACCGGGACGATCTGGGCAAGCTTTCGCTGAAACAGAAGGTGCTGCGCGATGTGTCGTCGCTCGATACGTCGACAACCTTGTTCGGGC